>CAMDEX010000015.1 GCA_945897075.1 Litorilinea aerophila | reverse complement strand
GAGTTGGCGTCGGGCTTCAACATTGCTTCGATCATCACCCTGCGCCCGGAGTTTGAAGCGATGTTGGGTTTCACCCAGACCGAAGTGGATCGCTTGTTGGACGAAGTATACGCCGACTATGCCATAGATCCGGCGACGCGCCCGCTGGTGGACACGACCATCCGCAATCATTACAACGGCTATCACTTTGTCGATCCCGCAGGCGAGGCGCTCTACAATTCGACGATTCTGATGTATTTTCTGGAGTACTTCACCTTTCATAAAGAGATGCCGGAATTTTTGACTGATCTGAATCTGCGCACAGACCTGAGTTGGGTGCGCCGTCTGACCAGCGCCCATGCCGGCGACACCGAAGCCTTTGTCACCCAATTGATGACGCAAAATCGCATCGCTTATGATCGGAATTCCCTGACCAGCAAGTTCGATACAGTGCAATTCTTCCAGCCGGGCTTTTACCCGATCTCCTTTTTCTATCTGGGCATGCTTACGCTGGAGGATAAGTTTTTTCTGCGCTTGCCCAACCTTAATCTCCGCCAAATCTTTGTCGAGTACTTCAATGAACTGCACCGCATTGATGTCTCGACCCGCTACGCGGAGATGATGCAGGCCTTTGTCAACCAGCCCAGCCTGGAACAACTCTTTGCCGGCTACTGGCGTGAATATATCGGTCAGTTTCCCGAAGCCATTTTTACGAAAGTGAATGAAAATTTCTACCGCAGCACCTTCTTTGAACTGTGCAGCCGCTATCTCTCCACGTGGTTCACCTGGAATGTAGAACGCTCCTATCCATCGGGCAAGAGCGATTTGGAGTTTGTGGGCAAATACCACGAGAAATTTGCCGGGCTGCGCTGGGTGATTGAGTTCAAATACTATTCCAACGCCGAATTTCGCAAACTGAATACACCCATCGACGCGTTCGAACTTCAGCCGGAGGATACGGAACAGATTGCCGGCTATGTCGAAGGCTTGCGTCGCGAATACCCGGAAGCGCAGATCAGCCAGTTTGTCGTTTACTGTTTCGGCAATCAGGGCTTTCGCGTCTTTGCGCTCTAGCGCAGTGCGGCGCAAATAGCGATGTCAAAACCCAACATTGGTAAGTCGGACTGTCAGTCCGACTTACGGGGCGGCGCTGTGTTGGCAGGTCGGACTGGATATTGGATATTTCGTAGTGGCGTCGTCTCGATGAAATACCCAATATCCCAATACCTTCTCCTACTTTGCCGCTTTTGCCGTCATTTCGATGCGCACACTGCGCAGAGGACTCGGCGCGGGGGTGGTAGGCAGAAATTCGGCCGCGACGACCCGACACTCCAACACCAGATTCTTGGATGTGATGCGAAAAGCCAGACCGGGGGCGATATCCAGTGGTTCGCCGGTGATGGTGGCCGAACTCTTGGCCTGGGTGGCCAGGGCCTCTCTGTCCATACCGGGGCTGGTCAGGTATTGATTCCAACTGCGCACATCGCCGCCGTCATAGAGCCAGACATCCAGCACGCGCACTTTGTCCGAATGGGCCGCCTCTTTGTCTAGCTTTTCGCTGATCCCCACACCGCACGCGCCCAAAGGGGTGCCATCCTCGCCGCCAGTAGAGGTAATTGTAAAACTCTGCTCGTAGGCCAGAATTCCGGCGTGGAAATCGGCCACAAAGCTGCTGATGGCCTTGCCGCCGCGCGCGGGCGGGTTGCTCTCCTTCTCACCCCGCAAGAGCGAACTGAGTACGCCCTGGACAGTGGGCAAGAATCCGCCCGCGTCATCGTCGGCAGTCGAAACAACTGTTTTGGGTGGAGAAGGGGGTGTCCTGCGCGCTGCTGTCGCCGGGGCAACCGGGGCAACCGGGGCAACCGGGGTGATTGGCGTGGGGGCGGCAGGGGTAATGTCCGCGTCGTCTTCCTCCGCGGCGGCATCCCACTCGTCATCGGCTCGCCCGTCATCCAATTCGTCCACTTCGTCGTCAAACTCATCGTCAAACTCGTCGTCTTCCAGAGCGGTGGTGTCCCGATCCCAGTCGTCTTCCCAACCGCCATCCTCGTCCTCGTCTGGCTTGGCTGTTGCTGGCGCGGCAGGCGCGCTGCGTTCAGTGGATTCCCACGACTGCCATTCGGATTGCTGCGCTTCCTCCTCATCTTCCGTGCCCGGATCGAAGATCGTAGGGCGAGAGACGCCCGGCACAATACGCTGAATCTCGTCTGTCTCTGCTTGGGGCTGCTTGGGTTGCGTTGGCGCTTGGGGTGCGCTGCGTCCCGAGGGCGGGAAAACCGGTTCGGCAAAAATCGGCGCATCGTCGCGGCTGTCCCAGGTTTCGATCACCACACGCGGGCTGCTCTCACTTGGGTGCGGCGGGGCGCTGACCGGCTGATCGTTCGGCGCAGAAGGCTGCCAACTGGCAGCAGATGGGGCAGATTGGGCGGGCGCTGGCGGTGACGGCGTAAACGACTGGGGCAAAACCCAAGCCGGTTGGTTGCCCGCAGTGGGGGGGCTGGCCGAAGTTGGCTGGGCCGAAGGTACAGGCAGCGGCGTTTTACGGCCCAGCGAGAGCCTGCGCCCAAGCCAAAGGCCACCGGCGAGGAGGAGAAGCGCGGCAAAGGCCACCAGAATCCAGTCCAGCCAGCCGATCTCCAGCCCAGGCGTGGGCGAACGGCCTGTGATCGGCAGGCTGCCCAGCGCCGAGGCCAGGCTGCGCAGGTTGACCTCGCGGATGGCCCGGTTGGGGTCGCCATTCTGCTGATAGAAGACGATGGCTTCGGCAACCGCGGCCTGGGGGTTGGTAAAACCGTGCATACGCGCCAGCGCCGTAGCCGGCTCCTGACCGCCAGAGGCGACATAGGCATCGGCTGTGGCCGAAATAAACTGGGCGCGCACCGCCGGGCTGAGATCATCCAGACCCGCGTCCGTCCACTGCACGGGCCAGATCACCCAACCGATGAGCAGACCGACCAGGAGACCCAGCAACAGCCAGCTAACACTCTCGCTGCCGCGCCAGGCGAAACGGCGGCCATCATTCACGGCAGGATTGGGTTGATTTGCCATCGCCACTCCCTTGTACTGAGCTTGTCGCAGGTATCATAAAAGATCAGTTCGGTTTTCAGCGCGCAGCCGTTCGACTACCTCTTTGATCTTTTGCATCCGCTTTTTGTGCCCAATTAGTAGGGCGTCCCCCGTATCCACGACGACCAGATCCTCGACACCCACCAGCGCTATCAACCGCTCGCCCCCAGAAACGATGACGCCGCGGCTATCCACGAGCAGCGTCTCGCCCTGCACCAGACAATTGCCCTCGCTGTCAGCGCCAAGAATCTCTTCTAACGCATCCCAACTGCCCACGTCGTTCCAACCGGCCTGGAGGGGAATGACGGCCACGCGCTGGGCATTCTCCATCACGCCGTGATCGATGGAGATGGCGGGCATTCTCTCCCAGACCTCCTCCAAGACCTCTTGCGCCTGGCCGCTGCCCAAACTGGAGCCGATCTGTTCCAGCCCGCGGTGGAGTGCGGGCAGTTGGCGCGCAAACTCACCCAGCAGCCGATCCACGCGGGCGATAAAGTTGCCGGCGTTCCAATAGTAGCTGCCATCTGCCAGGAAGCTCTCGGCGCTGGCCCGATCCGGCTTTTCCAAGAAGCGCTCGACCGCGTAGACCGGCAGGCTGGCGGAGACGGGCAGGGGTTCGCCCGTGCGTTTGATGTAGCCATAGCCGGTGTGGGGCGACGTAGGCGTGATGCCCAGAACAGTCAAATAATCGCTGCGCGCGGTCTGCTCGGCCTGGCGCAGCACCGCGCGATAGGCCGCCGCATCTTGGATGATGTGATCGGCGTGGAGCAAAGCGATGATCCCGCTGGGGTCGCGGCGGTGGATATGAACGCAGGCCAGCCCAATCGCTGGCCCTGTGTTGCGTCCGCTGGGTTCGACGATCACATTCTGCGGCGGAATTCCCGGCAATTGCGCCAGTACGGTATCCCGATAGCGGCGGCCGGTAACGACGTAAATGTCGCTCATCTGCGCCAGGCCATCCAGACGGTCAACGGTGGCCTGAATCATCGTGCGGCCAGAGCCGGTCACGTCGCTGAACTGTTTGGGCATTGATTCGCGGCTGCGCGGCCACAGACGGCTGCCAACCCCACCGGCTAAAATAGCAATATACACAACTGTCTCCTTTGACAGACGGGTTGATTGGGTGATTGGGTGATTGGTTCATTGGTTCACTGGTTCACTGGTTGATTGGTTGACCCCAATCAACTAATCACCCAATCAACCAATCAACTAACCTCTGACATAGCGCATTGAACTGACCTGGCGCACCAGCCCTTTGAGTTCCATCATCGCCAAAAGACTGCTTACCTGGGCCGCGGGCATGGCCGCACCGCGCACGATTTCGTCCAGATAGATCGGTTCGCTGCTAAGATGCTCCAACAGGCGGCGCTCGGTCGGGTCGGCGGGAATGGTCTGGCGGGCTTCTTTCTGTACTGCGGCCCGCTCCAGGTGTAGTTGATCGAGCAGATCGGCCACCGAAAGCAGAGGCGATGCGCCGTCCTGGATCAGCGCATTACAGCCTGCACTGCTTGGCTGTAAAATGGAGCCGGGCACAGCAAAAACGTCGCGGCTCTGCTCCGCAGCAAATTTGGCTGTGATTAGCGCGCCGCTGCGTTGGCCCGCCTCCACCACCACCACCGCCAGACTCAAGCCGCTGATGATCCGGTTGCGGGGTGGAAAGTTGCTGGCTTCTGGCCGGGTGCCCAACGGGTATTCGCTCACCAGCGCGCCCTGGGTCAGCATCGCCTGGGCCATTTTGCGGTTTTGCAGGGGATAAATCTGATCCACCCCGCTGCCCAGAACGGCAATTGTGCGCCCGCCCGCGGCCAACGCGGCTTCGTGGGCAATGGCGTCAATGCCCAAAGCCAGACCGCTGACGACGGTAATCCCGTTTTGCGCCAATTCCTGCCCCAGGCGGCGCGCCACCTCGCGGCCATAAGCCGAAGCCTGGCGCGTCCCCACCAGCGCCACGGCCAGCCGGTCTTCGTCCACCAGTTGCCCGCGCACATAGAGTACTGGGGGCGACAGAGGCACCTGGCGCAGGTTGTCGGGATACTCGGCGTCGTCCCAGGTGAAGACCTGGACACCCGCCTGGACAACCCGTTGCCAGGCGGCTTCCAAATCCAGAGAGCGGCGCACGGCAAGCAGGCTTTCCAGCGAGCGCCGGTCCAGCCCAGCCTCTTTGAGTTGCTGGATGGGCGCTTTCCAGGCAGCTTCCACCGAGCCGCACACCTCCACCAGCGCAGCGAGGCGGGCAGGGCCGATACCGGGCACCTGATTGAACCCAATCCAGAAGGCTTTTTCGTGCATGGGCTGGATAACCTCAGCGCTTGTCACGCAGTGAGTTCCCGTCTTCGTAATCAGTGAACAGTTTTCCATGCACTTACGTGCGCCATGGGGAATGAAAATTTTGTATACACGGATAGAAAGAAACACAGATTTTTTTGGTTGATCCGTGTTTCTTTTGATCCGTGTATACAAGCTATTTTTCAGGGCAGTAATCAGTAAAACTGATTACTGTTCACTGTTCACTCTTTGACAATTCCACTATTCATCAACGAGGCCGGGGATCAGACGGATTGTCATTGTCCTGCCCGCCACATCTACCCGTTGCACAACCTCGGCGGTGGCGGGGATGAGCAACTCTTTGCCCTGGTTGACGGTTGCGGTGGGCGCGATAATATAAACGTCGTTGGCCCCGGTTTGCAGAACATCCGTCACCCGGCCAAGCGATAGCCCAGTCTCGTCCACCACAGCCAGCCCGATAATGTCGTGTACCCAAAAGTTGCCCTCGGGCAGGGGCATGGCCGCGGTCTCTGGAATGAAAAGCCACTCGCCGCGCAGCTCTTCCGCCGCCGTGCGGTCTGTGACACCGACCAAAACCAACAAAATCATCCCTTTGTGTTCGCGCGCGCCGACAATGGCGTAGGAGCGCAGCCCTTCGCCCACCAGAACCGTAGCGCCGGGAGCAAAGCGCTCGGGGAAGTCTGTGTGCAATTCGACCCGCAATTCACCGGTCAGCCCGTGCGCGCCGATCAGCCGCCCCACCGCCATGTAGCCGTCGGGGATGTGGACCGCCTGGTTGCGATGGCGGTATTCGCGCGACGACCCGCTGGGTTGCTCACGTCGGCTGCGTTGGCGCTTGGATGGGGTGGAAGCAGCGGGCGCAGGTAGGGATGTTTCGGCCATTGAGAATCCTTCTGAACGAGGATTGGTAGGGCAGGGCTATAGGGCGGGGCGAAATCTGCCGGTGAGGGCGTATGATCCGCCCGCCCTACCCCGTGTCCCTATGCTACGAACGCAGAATCAAAAACAGCGGAAGGGAGTAGCTCCTTCCGCTGTTTCATCCCCAGGACTTTCACAGCTAGGAACACCGCCAGGGATGGCGGCGTTCCCAGGAGTAACTGCGTAAGTCCTGATCTCTATACTTGACACCGGGTGTTACAGAATTTTCAGCGTGACATCGCGTCCGTCGTTAACGGCTGCAACCCGCATCACAGTACGAATGGCATTGGCGACACGCCCGCTCTTACCGATCACCCGACCCGTATCTTCCGGGTGTACAACCAGGCGCATAACCACCCGGTCGCGGTAGGATCGCTGGCTCACTTCCACCGCGTCAGGGTATTCCACCAGGGACTTGGCGATGAATTCGACGAGCTTTTCCATTGCAGTACCTTTCTGGGTAGGAGTTAGGGGTTATGAGTTATGAGTTTCGCGGCTTGTTTCCTAACTCGCAACTCCTAACTCGCAACCTGCTACACCGCCACTGCCTCGGCTGGGGCCAGGACGGAACCATCCGCCCCCATCACACCGATCTTCTTCAGCATACGGGCGACGGCGTCGCTGGGCTGTGCGCCCTGGACAAGCCACTGGGTTGCCCGCTCACGCTGGATGGCGATGGTGGGCGGATTGGTCAGAGGATCATACGTTCCGATCGTCTCGATGAAGCGTCCATCACGGGGGCTGCGCTGGTTGGCCACAACCACACGATAAAACGGTGTCTTTTTTGCGCCCATACGGCGCAGGCGAATACGAACCACTGGCTCTTCACTCCTTGTGAATCAATGATCCGGCCAAACAGCCGGAGATTTTAGTAGGACAGTAATCAGTAATACAGTAATCAGTAGGGCAGTAATCGGTAATCAGTAATCAGTAGGACAGTACTACTGATTACTGTCCTCGTTAGCGTCCACCAAACATATCCATGAAATTGCCGCCGAACATGCCGGCACCTTCGCGGCGGCCACCCTTGCGCCCTCTCTTCTTCTTGCGCATGCCGCCCATCACACCCATCTGTTTCATCATCTTTTGCATGTCCTTGAACTGCTTGACAAGCTGATTGACGTCGTTGACGGTTGTGCCGCTGCCGGTGGCAATGCGCCGCCGGCGGCTGCCGTTGAGTACGTGGGGGTTCTGGCGCTCGTGGATCGTCATACTGCTGATGATCGCTTCCACCATTTTGAGGTTTTTGGTGGCTTCCTGGGGGTCCACATCTTTGGCAATCTGGCTCATCCCAGGGATCATCTTCAAGAGATCGGTGACCGAACCGAGCCGTTTGATCTGGCGAAGCTGGTCCAGGAAATCCTCGAAGTCGAACTGGCCGCTGGCGAGTCGTTCCTCCATGGCGGATGCGTCTTCTTCGCTGATATTTTCCTGTGCCCGCTCAATGAGGGTGAGGATGTCCCCCATACCCAAAATGCGGCTGGCCATCCGGTCTGGTTGGAAGGGTTCCAGACCGTCGAGCTTTTCACTGGTGCCCAGGAATTTAATGGGCACACCGGTCACTTCACGGATGCTGAGCGCAGCGCCGCCGCGCGCATCTCCGTCAATCTTCGTCATAATCAGGCCGGTGGTGGGCACACGGGCGTGGAAGCCCTGGGCCACATGCACAGCCTCTTGCCCGGTCATGGCGTCCACCACCAGCAGCACATCCGCCGGGCGGCTGACCAGACGCACCTGCTCCAACTCCTGCATCATCGCTTCGTCAATCTGCAAGCGACCCGCCGTGTCCAAAATGATGACGGTGTAGGCCTTTTCTTTCGCCAAGCGGATGGCGTTGCGCGCGATGGTGGCGGGCGGCACATCGAGACCCTCACTGTAGACAGGGATTTCGATCTGGCGGCCCAAAATTTCCAATTGCTGGATGGCGGCAGGCCGGTAGATATCGGCGGCCACGAGCAGCGGGCGCTGTCCCTGTTTGCGCAGACGCAGGGCCAACTTGCCGGCCATCGTCGTCTTGCCTGCGCCCTGCAAACCGACCAGCATAATCACAGTCGGTGGCGGGCCAGAGAGGTTGAGCGGGGCGGGTTTGCCCAACAGCGTGATCAGTTCGTCGTTGACGATCTTGACGACCTGCTGCGCCGGGGTCAGGCTGTCCATGACTTCAATGCCGACGGCCCGCTCTTTGATGCGCCCGATAAAATCCTTGACAACCTTGAAGTTGACGTCCGCCTCCAGCAGGGCCAGACGTACCTCGCGCAGCGCGGCGTTGACGTCGGCTTCCGAGAGCTTGCCCCGTGTGGCAAGCTGGGAAAAGACGGCCTGGAGTTTGTCGGACAGACTTTCAAACACGAATCAGTTCCTGCTCAGTGAATGCAATTTCCGGTTGCAGGCGCGCCATTTCCTCACCCGCGCCGAACAATTATTCTACTCGACAATGGGCTACTGGTCAAATTATGTGTACCTTCCGGGAAGGTCGCTCTTCCCGCTTCACTCTCACTCCGGCAGTTCATCGCCAGGGCGCGGGGCTTCACCGCCTTCTCGATTAAGTATCTGTCGGAATGCGTCCATATCGGAGCGGCCCGCGTGTTCGTTGAAAAAATCACTTTCATGTCGATCCAACCATTCCGATGGGATCGCGGTATTCTCGCGGTTCTCTAACCCCTCAATCGTTGTCTGCCAGGCAGTGAGAATTTCCCTCCACGTATTCCAGGGGATCACCACATCTGTGCGATCCCCATCGCTATTGACAACGTAGCGCACGGCTGTCAGAGCTTCCTGTGTTATCATTCGGATACCTCGCTTCGTCTCCACTCCTGCAAAGCTCAAAATCGTTGTTGCCAATCATACACCATTTCGCCAGCCGCCGAAAGTGCAGGTACAATCAAAGACTAGAGCTTTGCCACTGCCGGAATACCCAATACCCAAATACCAGAGGAGCCATCCCCCTATGTATTCCCAATTCTGCGCCGCGGTTGAAGAACGGCTGCTGCGCTATGTACAGATTGATAGCCAGAGCGACGAGTCCAGCAGCACGATCCCCAGCACGGCCACACAGTACGACCTGTTGCGCCCACTGGTGGACGAACTGACCGCCATCGGCGCACAGGATGTCACCCTCACCGACTATGCCACTGTCCTGGCGACGATCCCGGCCACTCTGCCTGACCCGACCAGTGTGCCTGTGATCGCCTTTCTGGCCCACGTGGACACCGCGCCCGCCTTCAGCGGCACAGGCGTCGTGCCACGGGTTCACCGCAACTACGACGGTGGCTCGATCACCTACCCCGACGCGCCCGGTCTCGTCCTCAGCCCGGACGGGTCGCCCTATCTGGCCGAGAAGCTGGGCGAGGATATCATCACTGCCAGCGGTTCTACACTGCTGGGCGCGGACGACAAGTCCGGTGTGGCGGTGATTATGACGATGGCCGAGGCGCTGTTGGCCGATCCCTCCATCCCCCACGGCACGATCCGCATCGCCTTCACCCCGGACGAGGAGATCGGCAAAGGCGTGCGTCTGCTCACCCCGGACGGTTTGGGCGCGGATTTTGCCTATACGCTGGACGGGGGCGAGGCGGGCGAGCTTTCCTTCGAGACTTTCAGCGCGGACAAAGCGGTGGTGACGATTACGGGTGTCTCCATCCACCCCGGCACAGCCTTTGGCAAGCTGGTCAACGCGCTGACCTGGGCGGCCAAATTTGTCGCGCTGTTGCCCGCGGCCACCCGCACGCCGGAGACCACCCAGGATCGCCAGGGCTTTATCCACCTGACCGGTATGGAGGGCAACGCGGCCCAGGCCAAACTCAGCTTTATCCTGCGCGACTTCGAGCGCGAGGGGCTGGCCAGCCACGGCGCTCTGCTGGAATCCCTCTGCGCGACCGTGCGCGCCGCGGAACCCCGTCTGCAAGTCACCTGCGCCATCACCCCCCAATACCGCAATATGCGCTACTGGCTGGAAAACGATATGCGCCCGGTGGAGTTGGCGGCCCAGGCCATCCGCGACGCCGGGCTGCAACCGGTCTACCGCACTGTGCGCGGCGGCACCGACGGCTCACAGATGACGGAGAAGGGCGTGCCCACACCCAACCTCTTCACCGGCCAGCAGGACCTGCACGGCCCGCTCGAATGGATCAGTGTGCAGGATATGGCCCGCGCTGTTGAAGTTTGCCTGGGGATCGTCCGCTTGACGACGACGGGCTGAAGTCGCTGGCGGAGGGCAGAGAGATTGCCAAATTTGCGGATTGTCACGACACGCAACGGACGGTTGAATCTGTTGGCGCAACGGACGATGCGTCTGGCTGAAGCTGATTGGGCGTCACCGGCTGGCCGTGAAACCAGTGGGTGCGGGTGCTGATGTGGTCGGCGCGCACATATTTGGCGACGCTGTGGCGAAAGGCGGCGTAGGGGAAGCCCGCGGCCAGACGCACCACATAGCCCTCCATCGCATCACCGTTGAAAGTGGGGGCGGCCAGGGAGCGGATGCGCACTTCGTCCCACAGCCCGTCGTACAGCACGGGCACGCTGGGCAGTTCAAGCAGCGCGACCCACTCGGTGGTCTCGTCCCAGCCCAGACAGATGTTGCGTTCGTTCCAGATGGAGAAAACTTGAAAATAGGCGCGCAGATGGCGGTAGTGAATGCTGTGCGCGGCGTAGATGTTTTCGCCGCAGACCCGCCAACCGGGGGGAATCTTCCACCCCATCTGACCGTGCAGGTTGGCAACCCAGGAACGGGAAGGATGGCCCGTCCACTCCAGCGCGCGCGCGTGAAGATAGTCGGGATACATCGTCGTCTGCTCGCCGTCCATCTTCACCGTGACAATCACCCGCTGCCCTTCAAAATCGCGGGTGTCGGGCAAGACCCGGTCATCGTCGCTGCGGCCGGGCGACCAGGGCAGGTGATAGGTGCGGGGGTAGCGCACCCGGTCGGTGAAGAGGCCCAGCACGCTGCCATCGCCCAGAATTTTCTGCACCGAGCCGTCGTAGAAGAGTTCACCGCGCAGCCGCGTGCCGTTGGGCAGGAGGATGTTGCCCCATTTGTCATAGCGCGCATCGCTATAGAGATGGGGTGGCAGGACGACAGCGGTGATGCCCGCGGCTGCCCGAATCTCGTCGCAGGAAAGGGTGGTCATCTCGGCCCGCAGATGGCAGTCGGCGCAAAGGGTGGCCCCGTTCTCCAGATAGTAGCCGCCATCGGGAAAAAGCCGCCGCTCGGTGATGTGGTGGGCGTCCACCCCCGGCGCGGCGCAGATGACACACCTTTCCCCATCCCGGTCAAAGACCCGGCTGCGGAAGTCGTCGCGGCTGAGGAGGAGGGAAGATTCGCTCTGTTTGTGTTGCATACAATTCTCCTCCTTCTGTTTACTCGAAGCCGGTTTGACGATATAATAACGCTCACCCGCTACTTGTGAGCGATTGGGGGAAAGCACCAGAGTAGAATGCGAGGAAACAATGGCTGAACAGCTTCAGACAGTCAGCGTGGAAGTGTCGGAACCGATCTATCGCCGGTTGCAACGCACCGCCCAGTTGACCTACCGCTCCGTGGATGACATTTTGCCAAGCGCACTCAACGTCGCGTTGGGTGTTCCGCCTGATCTGCCAACTGAACTCAAGGATGAGTTGGAGGCGATGGGGATGTTCAATGATGCCGCGTTGTGGGTAGCCAGAGAATCTTCCCTGTCGCCGGCGCGACAACGCCGCCTGCACCAACTCAACCACGCGGCGGGAGCGCGCCCACTCACCGCGGCCGAAAGGACAGAACAAACGCACCTGCTGGACGAGTATCAACGGTCTATGCTGCGCCGCGCCCACGCCCTTGCCCTTCTCGCCTATCGAGGATACGAGATCCCCCAGCGTGCGGACCTGCCCGATGCCTTTCCGCACGCGCCATCTGGGTCGGCGTGAATCGCCATCCTCCTACAGACTGATCTGCCGTTCACTCTTTGTGGGCCAGCGCCGTCCAATGACCCGGTACACCGCTGCATTTTACCCGCGTCACCCCGCAGAGGGCAAGCATCCGGCGTAGACTTTCTTCGTCAAAGAGATGGATATGCTCCGGGTTGTCGTCCGGGCGGGAAGGGACGCTGAGTAGCAGGGCGCGACGGCAGACGCGCACGGCCTCTGCCAGGGCAGTCTGCGCGTCGGGGATGTGTTCCAACACCTCCAAGAGGGTGACTGCATCGAAGCTGTTGTCGGGGAAGGGCAGATGGGTGGCATTGAGGCCGTGGGCGGTGAGCCGCTCCACCCCGCCCCGTTGCACCGCGGCCAGGAGCGTGGCCCGTTGGGGATCCGCGTCAATGGCGGTGACAGGCAGATTGGGAAAGGCGTCGAGCAGCGGCCAGAGAAAAGTGCCCCGCCCGCTGCCCACATCCAATAGAGAAGCCGGCTGCACCCCACGCAGGACGCTCAGCGCCCACCGCACACGGGCCAGCGCCATTGTGCGTTTGAAGTAGTGGAGAGGCAGACCGGCCTCCTCACCCGCAGCCAGAAGCGTCGCCAACTCGTCCGGCTGGAGGAGATGGCTATCGGCCAGACCCGTCTGGCCGCGCAGATAAGCCACGGCCAGATCGGTATAGTAGGTGGCGCTCAAACCGATCACCCCACCACATCGTAGCCGCGCCAGGCCACCGCGCTTGCCAACGCTTGGGCCAGCGGCCAGACGACGCTGTGTTCGGCACTGGCCGCCCACAGGCGGCGGTTGGCTTCCGTGTCGAAACGCAATTCCATCTGGTAGTTGAAAGGGGTCTCTGCCGCGCCGATCTCCCGCGCCACAGCGGGCGGAAAGAGACGCAGCAGGGTAGCCCCGACAAAGCCCGGCTGCTTTGCCAGCGCCGGCACATAGGCGTCGGTGAACATCGCTTCAAACGCAGCGCCCTGTTCGTCCGCAATCGTAAAGTAGATTTGTAGTAGAATCATCCCTCGTCTCCCTTCTTAAGCATTTTGTATTCATTTTGTAATTCTCATATCTGGCGCAGCAGCCAGCGCACCGCATTCTGTTGGATGCCTACATAGACCGGGTTCCACAGCGCGGGGATCGTGTGGCCCGGCGCCAGATAGCAGACGCGGCCCTGGCCGTAGTCATAGGCCCAGCCCGCCTCGCAGGAAGTCCCCAACTCTTTGAAGGTCAACCCATCCTCGTTGATGCTGCGCATGAGGACGTGTGCCGGGTCGCTGTCGTAAGTCATATAGTGCTGCTCGTCGGTGACCACAAAATCGCTGGCCCCTTGCATAATCGGGTGTGCCCGGTTGCTGATCTCCACTTTGAAGGCGCGCACGGGCGGGTGGCCTTGCGTGGCCGCACCCAGCGTATGACGGAAATCGGCGTTTTCCGTGGCAATATAGGTCACATTGTGCATGAGCAGCGCGCTGCCGCCCCCCTCCACAAAGGCGCGGATCGCCTGGCCCTGGGCCGCTGTCATCCAATACTCCATACGGGTTTCCAGTGCGGGCAGGGCCGGGTCGCTGGTGATGTGTACCACATCGGCCCGCCCGTTCCAAAACGCAGTATCGCCGTAGCCATTGGGCCAGATCATCCCGTCCCGGAAGAGAAGCAACAGACGGTATCCGCTCAGATTCTCGGCGTTGAGCAGATTCACATCGTCGGTAAAATCAATCGTCAGGCCCAGCCCCTGTACCAGCGTGCGGCGCAGGGCAGTGCGGATGTAGTCGGAATTGTGGTAGCGGTCACCGATCAGGGCGAAGGCGGTGGCTTTGTTGGGCATGGGAAGCTCCTCGGGTGGTGGGTGGGGGTCGGATTGTCTGATTCCGGGAATCGGTCAGGCGGCCAGGGATATTCGAGAGATCGCGTGGCCGATTCCCGCAATCATGCCCTTTTTTTGTCGTTTCGTCAACCGCCTCGTAACAGATGTGGATTTCACTGATGATACTTGGCGGGCGCGAGACCAAACGGGCCACAGGTGGTATAATCAATGGACCGCAACCGTCGGGCAGTTTCAGCGCTCCGCCGTCAGCGCTCCGCCGTCAGCGGTCTGCGGTCTTGCCCACGAATCAACCCACGCAACAAAGGAAACCGACAATGAAACCCCCACTCCGCATCGCAGATGTCGAACGCATCACCCTGCGCGTACCCTTTACGCCCCGCGTGCAGCGTTGGAATGCTCTGCTCGTCTGGCAATGGCAGATCGTCGAGATTATCCGTGTGACGACCGATGACGGTACTGTTGGCTATGGCGAAACCTTACCCCATTACACCTGGGGGCGCGTGCCGGAAGACGGGCCGCGGCGGGTGATGGGGCGCAACCCAGTGGACTTCTTGGGTGACGACAGCCTGGGCGCGGGTTTGCAGATGGCGCTCTATGACGTGGTGGGCAAGGCGTTGGGCGTGCCGGTGCATCGTCTCTTCAACCTGCCCCAAATCCGTGAGTGGACGCCCATCGCCTGGTGGAACACAAAAATGGGGCCGCAAGACCTGGCCGGCGAAGCCCAGGACGCGCTGGCCCAGGGCTACATCTTCCACAAATTCAAGGCCCGCCCTTGGATCGACGTCTACGCCCAGGTGGAGGCGATCAGCGCGGTGACGCCGCCCCACTACCGCCTGGACCTGGACTGGAACAGTATGCTGCTCAATGTGGGCAACGCCGCCCCCGTCCTGCAGAAATTGGACAGCTACGAACGGGTCTCCATCTACGAAGGCCCCATCCTGCAACGGGATGTGGAGGGATTGCGCGAGCTGCGCCGCAAAGTGGCCCACCCCATCGCGCTCCATTTTGGCGAACCGCCCTTCCCCACTGCCGTGCGCGAGGCGGTCTGCGACGGTTTCGTGATCGGCGGTGGCGTTTCGCGTGTCCTGCGCGAGGGTGCGCTGGCCGCCGAGTTTGAGAAACCCTTCTGGCTGCAACTGGTGGGCGTCGGTCTGATCACTGCGCTTTCTGCCCATCTGGGCGCTGTGCTGCCCTTTGCCCAATGGCCCACCATCACCTGTCTGAACAATTACAGCGACAGCCTGCTTACCCAGCCGCTGACCATCCAGGGCGGCTATCTGAAAGTCCCCGATGGGCCAGGGCTGGGCGTGGAGGTCAACGAGGGGGCACTGGCGCGCTACACAATGCAGCCGCCCTACCAGATGCCCGACGAACGGCACATTCTCTCGGTGGTCTGGCCGGGCGGACGCGCCGTTCACTTTGCCAATATGCGCGACCAGTGCTGGCCGCACTTTATGGCGGGCAATGACCCGGCCCAGGAGCCGGGCGTTCGTCTGGAGATCTGGAACGACGACGGCTCGCCTGCGTGGGCCGATCTCTATGCCCGGCTACAGAAGGGGCCTGTGCGCGACCGGATCGGACAGGCGTAAAGAGCCGTGGATGAGAGCCGCACGCCCTTGACGGGTCTGTTGGACTGGTGTCAGGCCATTCTGGGGCCACTCCAACTGATCTCCGATTCCAGCCGGGAACACCCCGGCCAGCGCACCGGCGCGCTGCGTTTGCGCGCCGAGTCGGGCGACTACTATCTCAAAATTCATCGGGAGCAGGCGGGCTGGCACAACGAAGTCCACGCCTACCGTGCGTGGGCGTCGGCTTTTGGCGGCTTTGCCCCCCGGCTGCTGGCTGCGCATGACGCAGAACCCCTGGCCCTGCTCCTCTCTGCCCTGCCGGGGCGGATTTTGGAGGAGGTTCGGCTGCCCGCCGCGCAGGAGTTGGCCGTCTGGCGGCGGGCTGGAGAGGCTTTGGCGGCCCTGCACACCTGCGCCGCGGGCGATTTCTTCGGCCCCTGTCTGCGCGATGGCAGCCCGGCTGGCAAGCGGCTCACCGCTGCGCAAGCGTATGTGGGGGCGGAGTTGGAGGGTTGGCTGGAACGGGGGATGCGGGCTGGCTGTCTGACGGGGGACGAAATGGTCCTGGTGGAACGCGCACGCGGTCTGCTGGCGGCCTTTGCCGGTGAGCGCCCACTCCCCTGCCACCGGGACTACGGCCCGGCCAACTGGCTGGTGGATGGGGATGGTCGTTGGGCAGGCGTCATTGATTTTGAATTTGCCCACTGGGACGTGCGGGTGGCGGACTTCACCCGCTACCCCAACTGGGAGTGGCTGCTGCGCCCGGCGCTGACAGAGGCATTCGACGCGGGCTACGGCCACGTCTTCTCCCACGCCGAAGAAGCCCAACGGCTGCTCGGCCACATCCTCTATGCGCTGGCGGCTGTCGTCTGGGGCGCGGAAAACCAGTACCACGGCTTTGCGGCAGAGGGGCGGCAGGCGCTGGCCCGGCTTGCGGAGATGGTTGACGCCTGACGTGAAAATAGCCGGCGTAGGTCGGACTGGTAGTCCGACCGCCATTCTGCGCTTTCCGCGCTCCTCTTTTCAGCGCAGACCGGCCAGGACAAAGAGCGCAAAGCCCAGGAGGATCAGCGCGGAAAAGCGGTTGACCCAGCGCAGCCAGGTCTGGTCCAGGCGACCGCGCAACAGATTGACGCCATTGCTCAGAATCACCCACCACAGCCCAGAACCGACCAGCACGCCCAGCGCCAGAAAAGCCGTGGCGTCGTAGCGACCCGCGGCGCTGGTTGTGCCCAACCCGGCGAAGATGGCTGCAAAGAGAAGCAGTGTGCCAGGGCTGGTGATGTCCACCAGAAAGCTGGAAAGATAGGTCGCCAGCAACCCCCGTCCCCGCCCGCTGGCCGCCTGGATGTGCGGTTCTGCGCGGGCGATGCGCAGGGCCAGATAGATCAGGTAGCCGCTGCCGAGCAGACGCAGCGCGACCTGACCACCCGTGAGGGTGTCGCCGATGACCGCAAAGCCAAACCCGGCGATGGCCGCGTAGAGTCCGTGCGCGGTGGCCGCGCCGAAACCGGTGACAACGCCGCGCAGCACGCCGTCGGCCAGGGTGCGCTGGATACAGAGAATCCCGATGGGGCCGATGGGGGCAGCGATAGCCAGCCCGACGAGCAGGCCGTGCAAGATAAGCGATATGTGCATACGCAGTTTCAAAATGGGGTGGAGGGCAGCATTGCCCTAGAATCATGCCCGTATTTTGTTGTTTCGTCAACCCCGCGGGAAGGGCAGTCAGCCGCAAAAGGGAAGCCGTATTGTTTTAGCCAGGGCATCGTCTCCCAGTCGCCGATCCCCAGTCCCCAGTCGCTATTTTTAGAACAATAAGGAAGGGTCTATGGACACAATTCGTGTCGGCGTAGTAGGGTTGGGACAGGGGCGCTCCCATCTGCGCGCCTTTCAATTCTTGGAGGGCAGCCGGGTCGTCGCGGTCTGTGACCAGAACCAGCCGCTGGCCGCGCGCGTGGCGCAGGAGATGGAGGTGGAGCGGGTCTACACCGACATCGGCGATCTGCTGGCGGACAGGGAGGTGGATTTGGTGGTTGTCGCCACGCCGGATCACCTGCACGGCCCGCACGCCATCCAGTCGTTGGAGGCGGGCAAGCACGTCCTCTCCGAGATTCCGATGGCGACGACGCTGGACGAGTGTAAGCGCATCGTCGCATTGACCGACCGCACGGGGCTGAAGTACCAGATGGGCAATCAGGTGCGCTACGCCTTCTGTCTGCGCGACGCCCAGCGTCTGATTGTGGGCGGCGATCTGGGCGAGATTTTCTACGGCGAGGGCGAGTATCTGCACGATATGGCCGATATTGTCAGCCACCGGAAGGCGGATCACTGGCGCATCCACCCGCAGACGCCGCAGACGACTCTGCTCGGCGGCGGCCCCCACGCCATAGACACCCTGCGCTGGCTGATGGGCGTGCGTTTTGTGGAGGCCCAAGCCTATCACGCCCAGCAGCAATCGCCCTGGCAGACCACCCACACGACGGTCGCCATCTTCAAAGCCGACAACGGCGGCGTCGCCAAAGTGACGGTCTCCTACGGGATGGTGCGCCCCTACTGTCTCTATTACGGCGTCTACGGCAGCCAGGGCAGCTTCGAGCGCAGCCGCGATCAGGGCGGGGCCACCCAGGAGACCACCAACTATTTCTACCACAGCAAACTGGCCGGGGCAAGCCGGATGATCCCCGTCACCGTGCCCAACTGGAACAACCCCCAGATCGCGCGCCGCCACGCGCTGGGCCACGGCACAATGGAGATCGAACAGGCGCAGCGCTTCCTGGCCGCCATCCGGGAAGATCGGGAGCCGGACATCGGCCCGCGCGAAGCGGCCCGCTCCATCGCCGCCGGTATCTGCGCCCTGCAATCTGCCCAACAGGGCGGCGGGATCGTCGCCATCCCCACTTTTGATTAGAATTACCAAAGAGGCTTGTAAACACGGATGCAAAGGAACACAGACTTCTTCCAATCCCTATTCCTTTGCATCTGTGTTTACAAGAATCTCTCTTTTCTTGCGCAAAAACAAGAACTTCACCGGTGTTCTCATTTTCCACCTTTTTTAGTCGAGGTTTTCTATGCTGCTCCTACACATCCCATCCGACCCGCGCAGCCGCTATAGCCGCTATCTGGGCGAAATTTTGCGGTTGGAGGGCTTCGCCGACTGGGCCGAGGCCGACATCGCCGCGCTGGACGCGCCGCTCCTGGCCGCTCACGATCTGGTCATCCTGCCGCGCACAGCCCTCAGCCAGGCGCAGATGGACCTGCTCCTCGACTTTGTGCGCCAGGGCGGGCGTCTGCTCGCCCTGCTCCCCGACAGCCATCTGGCCGCACAATTGGGTCTGCGCCCGCTCTACCGCGGGCTGGACGGCGGCTATTTGCGCATAGAGACAGCGCACCCAACGGTGGCCGGGCTGGCCGCGCAGCCGGTTCAGATCATCGGGCCGTCGGTCAACTGGGCCATTGACCCCAACGCCGCAGTCGAGACGCTGGCCCACATCCACGCCGACCTCTCGGCGGAAGACGCCAACCCCGTGCCGGGCGTCGTCTGGTCGCCCATCGGCAAGGGATACGCCGCGGCCTTTGCCTACGATCTGCCCCACACAGTGGCCCGTCTGCGCCAGGGCAACCCGGAACACGTAGACCTCTGCTTTGCCGGGCTAGACGGCATCTACCGCCCCAGCGAACTCTTTGTGGGTCAACTGCCCGTGGCCCAGATGTACATCCCCCAGGCCGACATCCACACTGCGCTGCTGGCCCGGACTATCGAACAACTTGCCCCCCGCCCGCGCATCTGGTATTATCCCCACGCCCAGCAACAGAGTGCGTTGATTATGACCAGCGACGACGACTGGTCTACGCTGGAACAGTTTGAGACGCTGCTGGCCGGTCTGCGCCAGCGCCAGGCCCACTGCACCTTTTATGTCGTGCCCAAAACCCAGTTGGACCGCGGCCTGATGGATCGCTGGGGGGCGGACGGCCACACCTTCAGCGTACATCCGGCCCTGGAAGCGGATACGGTCAGCGGTGTCAAGATGGGCGAACCGCAGAGCCGTCTGGTTGTGCCGATGCTGGCCGAGAATGTAGAACGTCACCAGCGCCAGTTCGGGCGGACGCCGCGTACCGTCCGCCAGCACGCGGTGCGCTGGCTGGGCTATGTGGATGCAGCCCGCACCCTGGCCGACTTGGGCGTGGGGATGGACCTGAACTACGTGGCGGTTTCGCCCTATCTGGGCCATCTGTGCGGTTCCGGGCGACCGCTGCGTTTTGTGGACAGCGACGGCACGCTGATTGACTGCTTCCAGCAGCCCACCCACTGGACCGAGGAGTGTCTGATCCACCCGGAATTTGTCTTTAGCTTCAAATGGACGGTGGAGAAGGCGCTGGCCGAGACCGGCGCGCTGATTCGGGAGGCCGCCCGCCGCTACTACACGCCCATCGCGCTCAACTCCCACCCGGTCAGCTTTGCCACCTATTCCAGCCCGCTGATCGAGGGGAACTGGGACGCGGCCCTGGCCGAACAGATGCCTATTCTCTCGGCGGACGAGTGGCTGGCGTGGACAGAGGCCCGCGACGGCGCGCGACTGATCGCCAGCGCCGCTGGCTGGGAAGTGCGCGTAAAGGCGGCGATGGGGGCCATCACCCTTCTGATTCCCGCCCAATTTGCCGTCCGCGCCGACGACGGCACCCTCGGCAGGGAGGAGCGCTGGGGGCGGGAGTATACGACCGTCACCTTCCACGGGCTAACCAGCAGTGATCAGCGCCGGATCCGCTACGAATAAGAATTCGTCGAAGAAAAAGCAGGACGCAGATGACGCAGAAACAGCAGATTTTCGCAGATTTTATCAGCGTCGATCAATTCAATCAGCGTCATCTGCGTCCCGCTTTTTGCATCAGGAAACCGCCGAAGAAAAAGCTGGACGCAGATTACGCAGAAACAGCAGATTTTCGCAGATTTTTTCAATTTTAGCAGCGTAGATCAATTCAATCAGCGTTATCTGCGTCCCGCGTTTTTACAGCAGGAAACCGTCCAGGCATGAAAATTACCCAAATCGAGACGATCCCAGTGCAGGTACACATCCATCCCCAGCGGGTGATCCACGGCGGGCGGGGCAGCCACACCGTCTCGCCCTTTCTGCTCGTGAAAATCCATACGGACGAGGGCATCACCGGTCTGGGCGAGGTCTCCTGCACGCCGGTCTGGAGCGGCGAGGATCAGGTCACAGCCGCCCACTTTATCCGCGATTATCTGGCCCCGCTGCTCGTCGGTCAGAACCCGTTGCAGATCGACCGCCTGGTCAAAGGCGTCCAGCGCTGCATCGCCAACAATGCGTTTACCAAAGCGGCGCTAGAGATGGCGTTGTGGGACATTTTGGGCAAAGTGGCTGGGCTGCCCCTCTATCAGCTACTGGGCGGCCCCGTGCGTGAGTTTGTGCCCACCAAATTTTCTGTCTCCGGGCTGGCCGCGCACAAAGCGGCCGAGATTGCCCTGTGGGCAGTGGCCCAGGGTTTTACGACGATGAAAGTGAAGGTGGGTCTCGACCCCGACGGGGATGTGGCGCGAGTGGCGGCTGTGCGCGCCGCTGTCGGCCCGCAGGTGCGGCTGGGTGTGGATGCCAACGGCGGCTGGTCGCCGCGGGTGGCAATCCAGACCATCCAGCGCCTCTACGAATATGACATCTATTTTGTCGAGCAGCCGGTCTCGGAGCATGACGTGACTTGGATGGCGGATGTGCGTCGCCAAATTCGGCTGCCTGTGATGGCGGATGAGAGTGTCTACACGCCCCAGGATGCGCTGGCGCTTGTGCGCGCCCAGGCCGCGGATGCGTTCTCGCTCTACGTGGGCAAAGGGGGGATCGGCCCGGCGCGGCAGATTGCGGCGGTGGCCGCGGCGGCCGGGCTGGTCTGCACGGTGGGCAGCAATCTGGAACTGGGGATTGGCAACGCGGCGATGATCCACCTGGCGCTGGCGACCGCGGCGATTGACGCCGAAACGTTTCCCTGCGACATCCTCAGCCCTTTTTTCTACGAAACCGATCTGCTGGAAGAGTCGCTGCCCATCACCGCCGGGGAGGCCCGCGCCCCCGCTGGCCCCGGTCTGGGCGTGCGTCTGGACGAGGAGAAGGTTGCTTTCTATCGGGTTGATCGTTGAATAATCGTGATGAGATTGGGAGATTGGGAGATTGGAGATCGGGCTGAGCGAATCTCCAATCTCCCAATCTCTCAATCTCCAATCTCCATACAACCGGAGGAGGAAGACGAATGATCATTGACATCCACACCCACACGCCCCAGTTCAAAGAGGCCGTGCCCGCCAGCGCGCTGGTGATGAACGACCGCTGGCGACCGGATCGGGCGGTGGCCGCCACCTTTTCTTGGGGGGATTATTTGGCGGCCCAGGTGCCGGCGCAGAAATCGGTTGTCTTTGGCGTGGCCTGGAATCCCGGCCAGATGACCGACAATCTCAGTGGGCAGGGCGCGGGGGATACCAGTTGGTACACGGGCAATGTCAACGACGCCACGGCCACTTTTGTACGCGCCCACCCCGACCGGCTGATCGGTTTTATGTCCGTTCACCCCTACGACGCCACCTGTCTGGAGGAGATCGAGCGCTGCCGGGTGGATTTGGGGCTGCGCGGGATCAAACTGGGGGCCAACTACCAGAACTTCGATCCGCTGGAAAGCCGGGCATTGGCGATCTACGAGCAGGCGCAGAAACACGGACTGCCGATTCTCTTTCACCAGGGCACCTCGCCCGTGCGCAATGCGCCCATCCGCCTGGCCCATCCCCTGCTGATGGATGAGATCGCCATGCGCTACCCGGACTTGAAAATTGTGATGGCCCATCTGGGACACCCGTGGCAGGCGGAGAGCTGTGTGGTGATCCGCAAGCATCCCAACGTCTACGCAGATATCTCCGGCACCTTTTACCGCCCCTTCTCCTTTTGGGAGCAGATGGTCAAGGCCGCCGAGTGGAATGTGCTGGACAAAGTGCTCTTTGGCACAGATTATCCGATTACGACGGTGGC
This sequence comes from Litorilinea aerophila, assembly GCA_945897075.1. Lineage (GTDB taxonomy): Bacteria > Chloroflexota > Anaerolineae > Caldilineales > Caldilineaceae > JACQGT01. The sequence goes on along the minus strand of CAMDEX010000015.1, from coordinate 26,106 downwards.
CGAGACTCTGGATCACCTGCGGCGGGTCAACGAGATTGTGGAGGGGACGAAACTGCCCCGTGTGCCCGCAGAAGCGATCGAGGCCATCATCCAGCGCGATTCGTTGGCGCTGCTGGGGCTTGGATGAGTAAGACAGTAATTCCTTACGAGTAAGATTCTTGTGATTTGCGCAAGAATTTGAACCACGACTGAGAGGCTGTTGAATAATTCAGACACGAGCGACGCAAACCAACAACCACGGAATACACGAAACACACGGAAAATTTTCTTTTGTCTTCCCTTCCGTGTGTTTCGTGTATTCTGTGGTTAGCCAAGAGCCTGTTGAATAATTCAGGCTCTGAACATTGACGCCGACCAATTGTGGACGCAACGGCTGGATGCCAGCGCGCGCCGCGCCCTGCGTCGCCAGGCCCAGGACGCGGGCGCGCAAAGGGGGTATGTCGCAGATGTGCGCCCGTGTCGCCAGCAGCACCAGGTATCCTGTGGGCAGGGCATCGAATGTCTGTTGCAAATTGCAATCACATGACTGTATACTTTAACAGATTGCAATCATTGTGCATCAAAGGCAAACCCAAGAGGAGAAAAGCCTGTGCCGGCCATGACCCCAACCCAAATTGATGAGTTTCTGGCCACGGATGTACTCTGCCGTCTGGCCTGTGTCGCCCCGACCGGCCATCCTTATGTGGTGCCCTGTTGGTTTACTTACGCAGATGGAGGCTTTTACGTCGTGCCCCGTGCCCGTTCCGTCTGGGCGGTCTATCTGGCGAATGACCCGCGAGTCTCCCTCTGTATTGATGCGGAAGATGGACGGCGAGTGCTGGTGCAGGGCATGGCCCAGATGGTGGAGGAACCCAATGTGGGCGGGCGCTGGGTGGAGATCGCCCGTGAGATGGTCCTACGCTATCGGGGCGAGGAGGGGCTGGTCTACCTGGACCAGACGATGCAGGAACCCCGCTGGCTGATTTTCATCGTCGCTGACGAGATGCGTTCATCCACGGGCGGCTGGGCCAAACGCTACAAACACAGCGAATGGTGAGGCGAGGTTGTAGAAATGTTGGGGGCTTGGGTCGGATACCAAATACGATCCCGGCCCGTGGGAAGGCGAGCTGCGCAATATGTGGAAACCCACCCGGCAGCTTGGCTTGTGGTTTCAGGGCGGCAATTTGCAGCAGGCACGTTTCTATTCAATCGCGCTGTCGCTGCAAATCAAGGCGCGTATGGAGGGGATCCCCACGCCCGTCTATGGCTTGGAGAAGGTGTATCACCTGCGCTAGGCCGCGCTGCCGAGCCGCACAAATTGGATTGACCGAATTGAATCATCAGGGCTTGGTCATCGTGCGGGCCAGACCTGTCAGGTGCGCAGGGGAAGCAGTCTGGAAATCAGCGAGAACTTTATCTGCGCACCTGACAGGTCTGGCGAGTGGCCGCAACGATGACCCAGGCCAATCATCACTTTCTGGAAGAGGAGAAGAGCAGGCGTATGGATTCTATCAACACAGTATTGGCAGAGTGCGGCGTGACGGAGGATACCATCACCCAGCGTCACCGGGATGAGTTGGACGAACTGGGCTACACAGTCTTTCACGACGTCATAGACCCGGCCTGGCTGGAGGCGTTGCGCGCCACCTTTGAGCGGCTCATCGCAGAAGAAGGCGAGCGGGCGGGGAGTGAAGTGAGCCAGAATCCGGGTATCCGCCGCCTGGCCGATCTGGTCAACAAAGGCAGTGTCTTTGACCGCATCTACACCCATCCGGTGGTGCTGGCCGCGGCCTACCACGTGATTCAACGCCCCTTCAAGCTGGTCTCCCTCAACGGCCACGATCCCCTGCCCGGCCACGGCCAGCAGAATCTTCATTCGGACTTTGGCGGGATACGGGGCGACGGCCAGGGCCACCAGACCAACGCACTCTGGATGCTGGATGACCTGACCCCAGAAAATGGGGCGACCCGTGTAGTCCCCGGCAGCCATCGTTGGCCCACCTTCCCCAAGGATGCAATGAGCGATTTACAGGCTGCCCATCCCCAGGAAGTCTATATCACCGGTCCGGCCGGCTCAGTCGCCTTCTTCAACGGGCAGATCTGGCATGGCAGCACAACCAACCACACAAACCAGACGCGACGGGTCTACCACTGCGCCTACACCGCGCGCGAGAATCCCCAACAGACCGACCAGCGGGCCTACCTGCGGGCGGAGACAGCCTTGCGTCTGCGTCCGGCTGGCCGTTATATTCTGGATGTGTAGACTATAAGGTGGCGGAGCCACAAACCAAAGTTGGCAGTCGAGGCGTGAAACGTGAGAGCAGTGACGTACCCTCACGTTTCACGTTTCACGGGTCTGGCCGAACAACTAACGCACACGACTTTTAATCGTCACCACGAGAGGGCCTCACAATGACCGACGCTTTACAAACTGCGCTCGACAACCAGATCACCGCATATGTTGCCAGAAACCCGCGCTCACAGGCCATGTTTGAACGAGCCAAAGCATCGCTCCCCGGCGGCAACAGCCGCACGGGTGCCCACATGGAGCCGTTTCCCCTCTATGCCGACAGTGGCGAAGGGGTCTACCTGATCGATCTCGATGGCCACCGGCTCCTCGATTTTGTCAACAACAACACTTCGCTCATGTTGGGGCACGCGCATCCTGCGGTGGTGGAAGCGCTCGAGAGGCAGATCCGGCGTGGCACCGGATTCCATCGCCCGCTGGCCCTGGAAGTGGAGATGGCCGAATTGCTGCGCGAACGGATTCCATCCCTGGAGCGGGTGCGCTTTTGCAGTTCAGGCAGCGAGGCCGTCTTGAACGCCCTGCGCGCGGCCAAAGCCTTTACCGGCAAACACAAGATTGCCAAGTTTGAGGGAGCCTACCACGGCGTCGGCGAGTATATCACCGTGAGTCATACGCCGCCTCTCAGCGCCGACCTGGGGTCGCCCGATGCGCCGCGTGGGGTGCCCTCATCCGCGGGCACTTCGCCCTCGGTGCTGGATGAGGTGATTATTCTACCCTTTAACGACACCGCGGCGTGTAAGCGGCTGATCCAACAACACAAAGCAGAATTGGCTGCAGTGATTGTTGACCCACTCTCCACCGGTGCCGGTTTGACCTTGCCGGTCGCTGGCTTTTTGACGCACCTGCGCCAGATCACCGAGGACGCGGGTGTGCTATTGATCTTTGACGAGATTATCAGTTTCCGTGCGGCCCGGGGCGGCAGTCAGGAGATGTATGGTGTGCGCCCTGACTTGACCTGTCTGGCCAAGGTGATTGCCGGGGGCACCCCTGCCGGTGCGTTTGGCGGGCGGGCCGACATCATGGCGCTCTTCGATCCCACCGGCGGTGGCGCACAGATCCAGCAATCCGGCACCTACAATGCCAATCCACTCTCGATGGTGGCCGGGATGGCGACCCTGCGTGAGCTGACACCGGCTGCCTATGAACGGCTGCATTCTCTTACATTGCGCCTGGGTGCAGGGCTTGACGCCACATTCGAAGAAGCGGGTATTCCGGCCCAGGTCACGACGGTCGGTTCGCTCTTCCGTGTGTACTTCTTGCCGAGTCCACCCCGCAATTACCGGGAAGCGGCCCAGGACAACGGACGTATGCACCGCTGGCTTCAGATCTGGCTGCTCAACCACGACATCATGTGGTCAACGGCGGGCAATGTTTCACTGCCGATGGAGGAAGGGCATGTGGATCACCTGATTGCCGGGGTGGCGGCTGCGCTGAACTCCATCCCCAGCTCCGGCCGTCTGGTCAGGGGGAACGGATAACGGTTTACCGTCGCTCGGCCCACCAGCCGTACATCGCCAGCCAGGCGGCGCTGCTCTCGTCCACGTCGCCGAAGGTCAGGTCGGACAGCGTAGCCTGCGTTAACCCTTGATGCCGGTCATGGCGATGCCCTGGACGAATTGGCGCTGTGCCAGGAAAAATAGAATGAGGATCGGTGCCAACATAATCAGCGCAACCGCCATCATATAGTTCCAAGCGAGCTGATATTCCCCGCGGAACGCTCGCAAGCCCAGAGCCAATGTACGCAGTTCAGGGCGACCAAGATAGACCAGGGGTCTCAGAAACTCGTTCCAGTGATGGATGAAGCCGAGGATAGCCATCGTCGCCAGAACCGCTTTTGAGAGCGGCAGGATGATCGTCCACCAGATGCGGAATGTGCCGGCACCGTCAACGCGGGCGGCTTCATCCAATTCAAGCGGGATTGTCAGACAATACTGACGGTAGAGGAATACGGCGAAGGAGCTGCCGGCCAGGCTCCAGGGCACAATAAGTGGCAGGAATGAGTTGAGCCAGCCGATTTGCCGAAAGAGAATGAACTCGGGAATCAGCGTTACAATTTCAGGCAGCATAAGCGAGGCAATGCAGCAATAGAAAAAGAAGTCACGTCCAGGGAACTTTGTGCGCGCAAAGCCATAGCCGGCCAGGCTGGCCGTCAGCACGCCGAAAATTGTCGCGGTCAGCGTGATGGTCAGCGAGTTGCGGATGTAGAGCGTCAGAGTCACCTGCTCAAATACATCAACGTAGTTACTCCAGACGACCGGGCTGGGTATCCACTGGGGTGGAATCACCATTTCGCGGCCAGTCTCCTTCAGGCTGGTCGAGATCATCCAGTACAATGGCAGCAGGTAGAGGATGGAGAGCGCGGTGAGGATGCTATAGAGAGAGACTGCCTTTGCCCGTAGATTAAACCGGGAGCGTCTGCGCGTCGTTGTCCGCTCGAAAGGAGCGGCGGCAGAGTCATGCCCAAGACCTGCGCTCATGAGCGTTCACTCCCTTCATAATAGACCCAACGGCGTGCGAAAACGAATTGAATTGCTGTCATCGCCATAATGATCAGGAAGAGCACCCAGGCCAGCGCGGCAGCGTATCCCATCTTGAAGTCTAGAAATGCTCGGAAGTAGATATAGACCACATAAATCAGCGTCGCGTAGACCGGGCCGCCGCCGGTGGTCAAGAAGACGATCGTAAAAAAGCCCTGAAACGATGCGATGATGCCGATAATCAGGTTGAAGAAGATCACCGGGCTGACCATCGGCAGGGTCACATGGCGGAAGCGCGCAACAGCGCCCGCGCCGTCAATTGATGCCGCCTCGTAAAGCGATTCGGGCACCCCTTGCAGCCCGGCCAGAAAGATGATCATAGGCACACCGATACCCGACCAGAGCGTGATCAGGATAAGGGAGGGCTTGGCCAACTGCAGGTCAAACAGCCAGTTCTGGGGCGGCAGGCCGACAACACTCAATAGAGCGTTCGCCAGCCCAAAGTCTGCGTGGTAGATCCAGTTCCAGAGAAAGGCCGTTGCGACGAGCGGCGTCTGGGAGGGAAGGTAGAAGATGGTGCGAAACAGGGGCATCCCCCGCAGCTTCTCATTCAGGATCAGCGCAAACAAAAACGCGACGATGAGTTGCGCGGGGACGGAAAGAAAGCTGAGATAGGCCGTGTTGTAAAGCGCATCGTACCAGCGGGGGTCCTTGATCATTGTCTGGAAGTTGTCCAGACCGATCCAGCGCGGTGGTTGCAGCGCATCCCAGCGCGTCATGCCGATGACCAAAGAAGCCACCATCGGGCCAAACTTGAAGCAGATAAATCCGATTAGCCAGGGCAGAATGCAGAGCAGACCCTCCAACTCCTGACGACGCCGGAATCCGCTGCGACGGCGAGACAGACCGCCAGCGTAACTTATAGGCTTTGCAATGTTTGTGATTGACATTGGCGCTTTCTCTTGTTCGTCGCTCTGCACTGCTCAGGGAAGCGGGCTGATGCGTAGTGCGTGGTGCGTGGTGCGTAAACTGGTAGACGCACCACGCACTACGTCTGAAATTAGGGACAGGACTTACGCAGTTACTCCTGGGAACGCCAGCATCCTGCTGGCTGCCGCCAGAGATGGCGGCGTTCCCGGCTGCGGGCGCTCCTAGCTGGTTGGTAGCTTCAGGAGTTCGTTCATTTCGGGCGTGATCCGCTGCAATGCCTCGGCTGGTGTCGTCTGTCCGAGCAGTACCTCGTCAATAGCCGCCTTGAAGACGCGCCCCCATTCCGCAGCCTGGCCGGGGTTGCGCCAATTGCGCACTGTTTGCGCCGCCTCCAAATGCACTTCCGCGCGCTCGAAGGGTCGCAGCGCATCAAAAAAGTATTTGGAGTCTTTCAATGACTGGCGCACCGGGAACGAACGGCCAGAGGCCAGGTAGGTTGGGGCACCCGCTTCGCCACCCATAAAGAGACCGAACTTGTAGGCCATCTCCTTGTGCTTGCTGCCGCTGGCTGAGCCAACGCCATTCGGGCCATCGCGGTTGATGCGCCCAGCCTTGCCTTTGGGGGTCGGGGCGTGGCCGACAGTAAAGTTGTCGCCGGGGATGGAGACCGCGTGCGCCTTGATGCCCCAGGCCATGGCCAGACGCCCGGTGTCGAACATACGGGTAACGCCCTGGAGATCGGCCGGCATGACCAGCGACTTGTCCACCAGCGCCATATCCTGATGCCACTGGATGACATCAATGATCTCTTCCTGGTCGAAGAGCCACTCGGTCTGATCTTCGTTGATGAACTCGACGCCACTGGTCCACCACGGCACACATAGGTAGTAGTGAATGGCGGAGGGATTTTGGGCCGCGTCCCAGCCCAGAGTTCTCTCCATCCCTTCGCCGCCGGTTGCTTGCAACGCAAGCTCGCGCAGCGTCTCCCAGGTCCAGGTGCCCTCCTGCTCGTGTTCCCAGGGGGTCTTCAAGCCCTTCGCGCGGAAGATATCCTCGTTGTACCAGATACAGCTTGGCCCTGAGTAATAGGGGAGGGCATAGAGTCCGTTGTTGTAGGTGTAGAAGCCCAACTGGGCTGGGAAGTAGTCGTCGAGGTTGGCTGTGGCGTCGGCCTCGGCATAGGGCGTCCAGTCAACCAGTTGCCCGGCCGCGGCGACCTGCACCATCCAGGCGGTGTGAACGGCAAAGATATCTGGCGGCGTACCTGCCGCCATGTTTGTCATCAGCTTCTCAAGGTGACCGCTACTCGTGTCATCGAAGGTGATCTTGACGCCAGGCTGCCTCTCTTCGAAGGCGGCGAAGGTGTCTGTGAGTACCTTCGCATCACGCGGCGAGTCCGACCACCAGAACGCAAGCATCTCGATATCCTCGGGACTCGCGGCGGCTTCGCTGCTGGTGGCGGCGCCGGTGGCGGCTCCCGTACCGGTGCCCGCTGCCGGGGGTGCGACCGGAACGCACGCAGCCAGACCAACCGACAAACCGGCTGCGCCTGCTGCCAATAGGAAATTGCGACGACTGAGCTTTGTCCTGTTCTGCATAATGGTTTCTCCTCTTTGAATAAAAATGGACTGAATCGAAATGGTGGATAAAGGTATTCTGATAGATTTGAACGCGATATGACCAAACGCTGCAAACATCCAAGTCGTAATGGAAGCGCAAAAGCCCACAATTCTAACTACAGGACCAGCCTACCACATCTGTTTTTCAGTGTCAATCGTCGAAAATCGTTCCAAATCGTTCACTCCCCCTACCCTTCTCCGAACTTTTCTCCGTACCGTTCTCACCATTCATCCACTCCGCCAACTCTTTGCGGTGGATGGTGGCGATAAACAGATTGCCCTCCCGGTCGTCGGTGAAGTCAATCTGCGGCCAGCTCTCCAATGCCCGTTTGATGCCCGAACCCAGTCCCCGGTAGGGCAGCAGTCCCTTGGCGATGTACGAGACCAGAATGGGGTTGCGGATGATGGAGTTGCCGGCGCGGATTTTGGGTACAGTCAGGTTGTTGGGCAGGTGGCCGGGGCTGATGATTTCGATGCGGTTGTCGAAGACAAAGAGGCGGATGGGCGCGCTGAGCAGATAATCGCGGTGCGCCAGGGCGTTGACCAGCAACTCCTCAAAGACCGATGGCGGAATCTCCGGCACACCCAGTGCGTTGACGCCCTGGCCTGCCTGCACTTTGCGCAGATTGCGCATGACAAAGGCCATCGCCCCGGCAAAAATTTGCGGCAGGGTCCCGGCAAAGTCTTCGCTGTCCAGGTATTCGCTGACGTGGATGGCGTTGCCCGGGTAGCGGATGGCTTTGACGATGAACTGCGGCTTGATCCATTCCGGTCGCTCTGCAAAGAGCAGCACCCCGGCCAGATTAAGATGGCCGTCATCGGTGACCAGATTCATGTTTTGTAGAAGCGTCAGCCGCTCCTGGGGCGCGTCGGGGAATTCCATCCCGTAGATAGTCCACAGGAAATCCCGGAAGCGCAGCCTGTCCAGTTTCTCAATCCCGGCTTTGGTGGGCAGTTCGTCGGCGTGGAACTGGTCCGCGCTCTGGAAAAGACGGCGCAATTCCTCTTTGGAGTTGATGCGTCGTTTGTCTGCGCCGCTCTTGAGCCAGATGACGCCGTTGCGGTCGAAGTAGGGCTTGTCCATGCCTTTGGGAACGGTCAGCACAATGACCAGCCGCCCATTCTCCAACTCCAGATTTTCGGTCTGTACGGTGACGGGGCTGCGGATGTGCTGGGCGGCTACATTGCCGATGAGCTGGTTGAGCCGCGCCACATCGGCGCGGCTCAAACCCGGCAGCCCGCCGTCGTCGGCCACGCCCAAATAGATAACCCCACCCTCGGCGTTGGAGAAAGCCGCCATCTCCGCTGCCAGGCTGTCGGCGTTGGTCATCTCCTGTTTGAACTGGCGACGGCTGTCTTCGCCCAGCGCGACTTGTGCTTTTAGCTCGTCCAGATTCATGTGGATTGCCCCCTGTTTTTGTCAGCGACGAGAACCATCATATCTTGCATGGAATTCTGCCCGGACGCAAAACCCGATATCCTAATTGTATGCGCAATCATTGCGTGTACAATGTTGTTGCACATGGGTAATCCTGTCAAGCAGACGCCCACCAATGGAAGAGCGCCAGCCACTCGGCGCTGTTCTCGTCCACGTCGCCGAAGGTCAGGTCGATCAGACTGGCCCGCTGCACCTTGCCGTCACGCCGGATGCGCGCCTGGATACCCCGGCGCAGATTGCTGGCTGATTCGTCCAGCCCCAGGACTTCCACGGGCATCCCGGCCAACTGGGCGGGCAGCGGCCAGGCCACGTTTTCGTCAACGCTGATGAGGACGCCGGAGAATTCCTCTTCCTCGTCGTAGCAGTCTACGATGGCTTCGTCCAGCAGTTCTTGCAAGCGTTCTTCAGAAATCATGACGTTTGTCCTTTCTTTATTCAGAGGATTGCTCGGTCTGGAGGGCTGCGCCCCACACTTCCATATCCACCTCCACCTGGGCGCGGTTGAGTATATCATCGAGCAGGAGGTGGGCGTCAAGCAACTCGTCCACACGCTTGGTCAAGCGATAGATAGCGTCAGGAATGAGCATAATTATAGACCGATGGGCTGGGATCCCTGGCCCAGTGTCGCCAGCAGATTGCCTTTTTGATGAGAAGGCTACTCACCAAGTTGTTCCCGCAAGATGGCCCGCACCTGCATGAGAATCTGGCCGTAGCGGTTCTGCCCCCGGTCACCCGGTCCGCTGCCCCAGTAGCTGTCGTGGGGTGAAGCCTCTACCAACTCTTCGTCGCCCGTGGCGAGCAGGGACGACCGGGCATCTGCGTGGCTCTCGAACTTGGCCAGGGTGGCCCGCAACATCACCTCCTCCTTCACGCTGTCCCAGTCGGACCGGATGGGATGCTCTTTGCTGCGCCCCATGCGCCGGGCCAGCATCGGGTTGGGCGCGGCGCGAATCTCCTCGGCGTAGGACGTGCCTATGAACTTCTGGGCCTGGTAGAAATGTTCGATGGTGGGATAGGTCAGCCCGTCCAGGCTGATGGGATGGGCCGAGTGGTTGGTCAGTTCGTAGTAGGGATCGGTAGAACGATAGAAACGGATAGGCATAGGGAGTACCAGTCTTATAGCGTAATCACGTTACGGCTGTCTTGTCAAAAGGTCTATTGACCGTGACTGTCGTTCCGTACCGTCAAAGGGGATGATATAATCTCCCGACAGAGCAAAGAGATTTTGGCAATTGGTCGATTGCGGAAACAAAATTATGGCAGATCATACCTACTTGGACTTCGAACTGACGATTGAACGATTTGGGGCAGACTATCGGGTACGGGTTTCCTCATCACCCACAGATGAGTCTGCGGTTAGTGAGCTGAAGTTGCCCTTTGTGAACAGCACCGAATCGCAGGTCTCGGGGCGAGGAGCAGAGACATACCGCCATGTAGCCGATGCGGTTCTGCTCATGACGAGAACACCGCGCGAGTTTGGCCAGTGGCTCTTTGAGAGTGTGTTTCGGGATGAGGTTTTGGTCAACCTCCGCAGCAGTTTGACCATCGCACAAGCAACCCATCACTCTCGTTTGCGCATTCGACTGAACCTGTCAGATGCCGGTGAACTGGTCGCCTTACCCTGGGAGTATCTCTTTGACCCCAAGACCAATCGTTTCTTCTGTCTGTCGGTGGATACACCGCTCGTCCGCTCCCTCAATGTGCCCAGCCGGATTGCTCCGCTTGCAGTCAAGAGACCGTTGCGGGTGCTGGTGATGATTGCCGGCCCCATCGATCTGCCCAAACTGGATGTTGAGCAAGAATGGCGACAGATGGAAGATGCCCTTGCCGACCTGCGCAAAACACGACAAGTGATTGTGGAAAGAGTAAATACGCCGACGCTGGCGGCGCTACAGGATGCGCTGCGTTTGCAGGATTACCACATCTTTCACTTTATCGGTCACAGTTCGGTTGATGAACAGACCCAACTCGGTACTCTTATGTTTGAAGATTCGGATCGGTACTCCGTATCCATCAACGGAGAGCGTCTTGCCACTATCCTACACGATGCCCGCTCACTGCGTCTGGCCGTCCTCAACTCCTGTAGCAGCGCCAGGGTAAATACCGTCGATCCCTTTACGGGTGTTGGGCAGATGCTTCTTCAGCAGGGCATCCCGGCCGTCATCGCTATGCAGTATGACATTACGGATCAGGCGTCACTCACCTTATCCCACACCTTTTATAAGGCGCTTGCAAGCGGCTATCCGGTTGACGCTGCTCTGGCGGAAGCACGCAAAGCGATTGTCGCCCACAGTGACAACGTAGAGTGGGGCACACCCGTTCTGTATATGCATGCTTCCGACGGGCAGATTTTCGCCGTCGGGCAGTCTGTGATTAGCAATCGACTCTGGGTTTTATTGGCGACAGCAGGGATCGGATCGTTGATCTTACTTTCGTTCCTTTTGTCTTTGTCACCGCCCATCTGTCGAGACCAACTTCTTGAATTGGTTGGGAGTCCTAGACCTGATGATGTCTACTCCTATATCAGTCGTTATGTACAATACCGAGAGGCGTACAAATACGCATGTGCCCGACGTGATTTAGGCTCTGCTCTGGGGCTGAATGGCATCACCAATGACGATAAGGCGAAGATTCATTACGGTTATGCCGTCCTTGAACTCGTAGATGGCGGCTGGGAGGAAGCCCATAAAAGAGCGCTGCGAGGACTGCAATACAACCCGGTTTCCGATGGCATTACCGCGCTCCTCAATCTGGCCGATGGATTGGCATTGTGCCGACTGGATCAACCGATGGAAGCACATAAGCGCATCGAGATTTTCCTTAAGCTGGCAAATACTCAACCAGAGGCAGCCCCCTATCGTTTAGACGCCATGTCATTGCGAGGGATACGAGCGATTCTGGATGACCTGAGCATTGGTCAGATCCCAACAAGCGATTGCCATGAGTCGTCACGGGATTTACCGTAGGATCGGCGATTAAATAAGTTAATGATCTACCTTCCGGGAAGCGGCCACGAAATTGAGGTTGTAGCAAAGCAGTTGTGGCCGCTTCCCGGAAGGTTGTCTGGTTTAAGTGCCGTTCCTTAGTGGTTGTGTGAGTGGCCATGATGCAACCCTCCATAGGCAACTTCCGACGCAGTTGACCTGATGATCCGTCGCCAGGCCCTCAATTGTACGTCTCGTTCCCCACTTCCCGTGGCGTTTGCCAGAAATTCTTCAAACCATCGATCGCGATCAGCACGTTCTGGTTCGTTGGGCTGATAATCGAAGTTCCCTTGCACTCGGCTGTGATCAACACCAGCCACAATCGCCAATTGCACAATGATGCTCATGTCCAGAGGTGAACCGACCTGCACGGTTTCTCCGCTAGGTAGATGAGGTAGACTTTCCACCACACTGGAAATCCATTGGTGGCGGTCAAAGGTATAGAACGCTCCGTCGGAGAATCGGGTTCTCAGACTTATGCCCCCCGGCAAACGCGTGTCGAGTATCGCCCGCACAACGAGCGGCAAGTCAATCTCAAGAACCTCCTGCATAGAACCCCAATTGTCTGGCGTAAAAAGTGTCCTCTCCAGGTTTTCATCGCTCCAGCTTGCACGCCACGCCTCTCCCAGAGCCTTCGCTGCTTCTAATAAGGCTTCACGAAAGTCTCCGTCGCTCGCCTCGGCCATTGCGGTCAATGTCGCGATATGCACGAATGGGCGGATGTACGCATCCGGGTGATCCGGGTCTTCGTGGCTGTGATACAAATCGCCCTGGTTGAGCCGCGTTCGCAAAATCCGTTGTATGGCCCAGCCGCTGGCCGGGCCGGCAACCAGCGTACCGTAGATATCGGCGAATATCTCATTCATCCAGAGCAGCCAGGTTCGGTAAATTTCGCCACTGCGTTTGAAATGGCCGCCTTGCGCCTCGCGTTTCTTAAAAGCTTTGGTTAGTGCTCGAATCACACGCCGCTCCATTTCCGCATAAAAGGCAGCAAATTCGGTGAGAGAAGGTGTACCATTCCAGAAAACGTAGTGTCCTGCTTCGTGGGGAATGGACAGCCAGCTATCGGGCAGGTCGAGAGCCGAAAAGGGAACACCGATGACCGGCATACGGGAAAACGCAAAGCGGGTGATGTCAAACACCTTATGGAAGTAGACGATAGCCTCCCCCGCCAGTTCGGGGAATAAGGGGGCAATGCTTTCTGCGGCCATTTGCTCCAAGCGCGGAAGATGCTCGGCATAGCGTCTGCTCAGGTGTTGTTCAACAGCCTGGCGAACGGTGTCCCATTCGGATAGGAGGGCCTCACGCGCCTGATGCTGGACGGTCCACACGTCAGTTTTTTCGTCATGCAATATCTTCACAACTTCGCCGTCGCCAGCGATACTATCGAATATCTCCTTGTATCGGTGCGCAAAGTAGTGGGCATCTCGCACCAACTCCCGCACCGACGCAGGCAGCGGGGGGTCTCCATCCCATTCATCGACTGCCGAAACCCAATAGTCCATCGTTGCTAACAGACTATTCCATTCCGCTTGCACCAATTCTTGCGTCTGTTCTGTTAAGGTTCGCATTGTGAGCTTCTCCTGTCGTTGGCTATAGCAATCACATGAAATTGAAGTCCGACTCTTGACATTTGTTGATCTGTCTGCTCAGCCTGAGGATTCACTCTCTTGGCGCATGACAGACCGCCGGATCCCCCGGCGGCGGATAGAGCCTTGTCCGGTACGCCCGCCCTGTCTGCATAGAGCGGGCCATCTCGTCGTAGATTTCCAGGATCACTCGTGCGGATATAGCTTGGGCCTGCCGCCAGAGGATACGCTGCCATCCTGCCTGTGCTGGTCGGGAATTCACCGGCTATTTATCTGCGCTGGCGATTGATGCTGCTCTGTAGCAGAGAGATTGATACCCTCTACGAATGCAAGCGTAGCTCGTGAAAAACCTCAACAATTTTGTTGACTGCGAATTCAATCTCGTCCGCAGATGTGAAACGGCCAAGACTGGCGCGGATTGTAGACCCGGCCTGCGCACGGGTCAAGCCGATGGCCGTGAGTACATGAGATGGTTCAATAGCGCCAGATGTACAGGCTGATCCGGTCCCCATCATCACATCCGGCAGGTTCAATAGCAGTGCATCTGCGTCAATGCGGGGGAATGTCAAACTACTGGTATTGGGTAGACGAGGCACGCCAAAACCGTTGATTCGCAATCCCGAAATCTGCTGCATCAGCGACTGTTCAATGTTGTCGCGTAGCGCCGAAATGCGATGTGATTCCGTTTCTACACTCTCAATCGCTAACCGTGACGCCTCGCCCAATCCTACGATCGCCGGGACATTGGATGTTCCTGAACGGACCCCGCTCTCCTGACCCCCGCCGAATAGAAGAGGGGTCAAGGCGAGGGAACGATTTCCTCCCCGAACATAGAGAGCGCCAATCCCTTTGGGACCATAAAACTTGTGAGCGCTCAAAGACAGTAGATCTGCGCCTAACGCTTCAACATCAACGGGATATTTTCCTATCGTCTGCGCGGCATCACAATGGACGAGGACACCCTTTGCGTGGGCCAGCTTTGAAACATCTTGTACCAGCTGTATTGAGCCGATCTCATTATTCGCTGTTTGGAGCGACACGAGCAGAGTCTGCGCTCCCTTATGTCGTTTCTACCTCCCCGCGATAGCGCGGGATCAGATGGATATGTGCGTGGGGGACCGTCTGCCCCGCTGATGCGCCAACATTCACGCCAATATTAAATCCATCAGGTTGATACCTTTTCTGCAAAAGGTCTTTGGCCCGATCGACCATTAACCAGCACGCTGTCTTTGTTCGCTCTGGCAGTCCAAAATAATCCCCGATATGCTGCTTGGGGATAATCAGAGTGTGGCCTTTGGAGACCGCATATTTGTCCAGCATGGCATAAACCGTGGCCGATTCCGAGAGTAGCTCCCTGTCTTGGGATGGCGCGCAAAACGGGCAGTTGGTTTCCGGGTGCGCAATCTGGTTGACGTGTTGGTATTCGTAGACCTCGCAGTTTTCAGTCCGAAAAACACTCTTCAGCGGCAGGACAACATTGCACTGATACACCTGTTTGTTGTGTTGGGTGTGGTTTCGATAGCCAGCTCTCTTGATGTCTCGCCGTACCGTGAAATAAGCTCTACCGGTCGTTTGAAGCAACTCAGAGACAGCCATCAAGACTTGCACCTGCTCTTCCGGCAGCAGTACATTCAACACATAATGGCAGAGGATTGTATCAAATCGTCCATCCGGGTATTTTGGTGCATAGAAAGGGTCGTAGCCAGACACATCTATATTTTGCGAACGCAAAAAGGTGACATCGACTCCTTTGCCGCAGCCAAAGTCGAGTACTCGCCCACGGATCAGCCCCTTTTGAAATAGGTGTTTGGTTGGGAGGGATGGTGTTTCCCTCTCCTTTGCCGTCAGATGGCTATTGGGGTTCTTGGGCGATTGGATAATCATACTGCATAACTCCAATCGACTACAAAGCCCATATTTTTTGCGATCTGAATTTGCGGCGCGATCGTGTCACGCAATATCTGCTTGAATTCACTTACTGGCATCGCTTGTAGCTCATTTATTGACTGCGTTCCGCATAGAAGAACATAGTCTTCCAATAGATTGGCCTTTCGATTCTTTGCAACTGCCTGGATTGCATCGTATTGCAACTGTGCAAAGGGATCGAGATAGGTTGAAAGGTTTGGTAATCGATCATTCTTTGCGGAATTGATGTCGACTCTCGTTGGAATGATGTTCCACATCAGGTCATGGGCTACATAACTCCAAGGAATGAAGTGGTCAAGGGAAAACGACTCTGCTTGCAATGTTGCACCAGAGTATATGCAGCAAACCTGCCCCAACGCAGTAATTGCAGCTTGCCAGAATCGACGACTTGCGCCAAGATTACGCCGTTCGGGGGCAAAAATTTTTCCTGGAATGTTTGGGACATTGGGATTGTTACGTTGGAGGTAGTTGACCAGATTCCACAGACAATAGCCCCTGATGATTGGCAGATTCATCTGCAAATAAGCCAGCCAACGAGGGTGAACCTCAACTCCTTCATCTCCACCTGCCGTCTGTGTATACCGGTAAATACAGGGAGCAGTCTGATCGTAGAAAGCCAGATCGGACATTTCTCGAATACTTCGATTGATCTTCCAATCTGCTACACCCCTAAGTTGTGATTCAAAAAAAGGTCGCTGGAAACGATAGGGGACGTAGGCTTTCAGGCTGGCGATGGCTCTGGCAAGTGTGCCAGAGTTTCTCATATACCCCGCAACCGCATCTACGATTTCGGATTTGGAGAGATCAACGGCCAAATTGAGTTCAGACGCGATGGCAAGGACGATTGGGTCAAGTCGGTCCTGTTTGCCAAATGACAATCTGAAGTAGTTGATGGGGTACCAGACGTTCCCAATCATACGCGCAACCAAGTGATCAGTTGGGATGATATAGGACTGGTTCTCTTTCACACATTCCAGGATCGCCAGAAACCAGTAAAACTTGTAAGAATTGGTGGTGTTGTCGAAGATGGCGGCCAGTCTATCGACAGGAATATTTTTTGCAGGGGGTAATAGCGAGGGATTGGTCATTCTCTTGAACCACCCAAAAGATCGTCAAGGATTGTTGCTCGTCATTTTTAGAGAATACCATACCCAACTACCAGATGTGTAGCCAGTGTAGTCGGGGAAAGCCGTTGGGTACGCCATGCGTGTTCCGGCAGGCTTTTCATCTGGCGGATCAGTTCCCGCACAACAGGCATCGCAGCCGCCTCGGTTTGCAGACCCCGCGCCAGCCGCTCGATCACGGCGCGCCGGGGTCCCACAATCCGACAACCGGTCACAGCAAAGAGTTCTGGTCGGCGCAGCAGCACCTCCCAATCGGCAACGCCTGGCTCCGGCAAGAGCGAACCATCGCTGTAAAGAGAGATTTCGTTCCCATGCACCTGCAAGAAAAGACACAACAACAGGGGAAGAGTCCCCTCAGTCAACCCATAGGGCGGCTTTCCCAGGAGATCGAATAGCTCCTGAACATTGCGCTGCACCGGCGGTTCGCCAAATATCTGGTCGGTGAATACCTGCCATACGGGCTGCAAGCCAAGAGGATCGTCCGGGGGTGGCCCGTGCAAAGCCCAAACGCCCGGCCCCTCTTCTTTGTGCAGCCCCCCGGCGCGCAGAATACTCTCGTACATACTGCGTTCGGGTGGATAACCTTCGATGCCCAATTGGGGCAGTTCGGCCCGTCGCAGCATCGCCTCGATCAGATTGCGGCGGGCCGCGGCCCCCTGCGACGAAAGCTGGCGGCGATTTAGAATCTCGTTGCGCAAAACCGGGCTGTCGGCATACAGCCGGTCGCAAACCTGGGAGAGCAGAGGCGCAAGCCCGCGCTTCTGCCCGTCCATCTCCTCTCCTCGATAGAACCAACGGCAAGCGGTTGTCGTGGCCCTGCGATGCAGGCGAGTAGTCTTGTCCAACTCGGCGCGCACGAGTGTCTCTAATTCGCTGAGCCGGGTACGCAGTTCGCGCCGGGCCACGGGGTCATCCCGCAATTCCGGCGTATTGTCGCGTACCCAATGCAGACAGCGTATCTCGCCCATCAGTTCGGTCAGGCGCGGCGTCCGTTCAAAGACACCGCAGATCAGATCCGCCTGTCCGCTGAGCCGCGGGCTTTGCGCCCAAAGCGCAAACTCCTGGGCTTCAATCGGCGATTCGGAAAGGCAGAGCAGAACAAGCCCGCTCGTCCCTTCGGGCGCACTCAGGGAAACTGTCTCCCGTGTCAGCCCATCCACATAGCGCACTTCAAAGAGACGCGTGGTCCCCGTTTGATAGCTGTGTTTGCGCGCCACCATCGGCTGGGGTGGCATATAGCGTTGCACAGCCTGGGCTGTGCTAAAGGAAGCGATCTGGCGTTGGCGCGCTTCCTCCAAACGTTCTTCCACATCCACATCGCTACCCTGCCAGATGGCGTAGGTTTGATTGTACTTTCGGAAAACGATTGTGGATTGTTTTTTTAGCTTCTCCAGGGCGGCCAGAATGGCGGCATCGGCGCGTTCCGGCGAACGCATGGCCGATAACAACCTGGGCAAAGACGCGGGGAATGGACTGATCTCGGCAAACCAATTGAGTAGTCCAATACTCTTGAGCAAATCGGATTCCAGCAGCGAGAGATTGGGCGTACTCGCCAAACGTTCCAATGTCTCCATCAAGGAACGGGCGCGCAGCGCAGAAGAAAGCCGCCCTTGAAAATTGGCGGCCAAATAGTCGAAGAGGTCAGACAGCCGTACCTGAAGGGGCGTCTGGACAGCCGCCAATTGTTCCTGAAAGGAGCGCGGCTCGGATGAAGTCAGATAGACGAAGATCGACCGTTCATTTTGGGCCAGACGCTGAAAGAGATAGGGCAATGCCACCAGCGCCGAAGGGTGAAAAGGCAGGGTTTGCGAACAGAGTCGGCGAAACTCCTCTTCCTTCATCTGCGGCGGAGACCAACCGGCTTCGATGGCGTCCTCGATCTGCTGCGCCCAATCGGGCAAGAGCCGACGCAGCGCTTCTTCATCTGGATATTCCAGGGCATTGGCCAGCAACCACATCTGTTGCGCAGGCGGCTCTTGGAAGGCAATGTCCTCAAAGCGACCCTGAATTTTGGCCCATTCCCGCTGTGTCAGGCTGTCGGTATGACCGGCGTAGCGCTCGAAGGATTGATGCAGCATCCCCACAAAAAGGAGAGGATTCTTGTTGCTGCGATTGGCAAGTTCGGCAACCTCTTGCAGTAAATAGATGTCGCTGACATCGGGATGGGCTGTTGCATATTCCAACGGCTTGCCCATCTCGTCCAATACCAGCAAGATTCCCGCATAGTTCAGGCCAGGGCTTGCCAGCAGATTCAAGAGCAGATCAAGAGTCTCGGCAATCGAACGGCTCTCTATCGAATCCTCCCAACGTTCTTCTTCTGCGAGAATCCTCTCAATGGCTGCGTTGTGCGCCAGAGAGCTAGCGAGTGCTTGTCGAATGCCTTTGTTGATGCAGTCTTGAATTTGCGCTCGGTAGCCTGAGATGGCAATCGGGAAGAAGCCGCGTGTCGCAGCGGACCTGCTGACGATGCGGGCTTTGTCAGCCAACAATGGATCGCTTGCTTCTGTCTGTTTCTGGGCCACTGCGTGTGATGGCACATCCAGACTGAGCAGATTCATCAGATAGAGGCCGAAATACGATTTGCCCGACCCGTAAGGGCCAGTCAGTGTCCAGGCCCGCTGTGGAGCATCTCCTCCCGCCCGATCCAGAATGCGCAGAAGGGATCGTTTCGCTTGAGCAGTGAGGATATACCCTTCAGCAAGCCCTGTCCGCCGCAGGTGTTGCTCCACGTTGATAGAACGCACGCCCGCTTGTCGTATGTGAACCAGAGACGCCAGTGAAGACGCCACCCCAATGTTATGCATAATAGTCTTCTAGCAACTGTTGGGCAGTCTGATCGAAAAAATCATCTGCTTCTGTGTTGATGTAAATCTGCCGCAGACCTGCCGTCTCTTGAATGCGAATGTCACCGCTTATCAGATCGGACAGTGCCTCCAAATGCTCAACGACGCTGTTTTCGTCCAGCCGGAAAAGCTGACCCGGACTTCCGGGCTGGTAAATACATTCGTCCACGGCTACGGTTTTCCGATGCTTGGCGCTATTCATCAGAAAGCGGAAGAGTCCATAGCCGAAAATAGGGGTCGGCAGGGTTGGTTTTGGCCCCGCGTTGAAGCGATAGATATTGTCCTGGGGGATGAATCGTATCAGATCTAACTCGGTGAGCGGGCAATCCAGTGTGTCTTCTGAAATGCGATTGCCGCGTACGGATGGGGTATAGGTGTGCAAAAAGCAATCGATTTCTCGGTCAATCATACCGGCCGTTGTCGAAATGTCAGCGCGATCCAGATGTTTCTGCACAAATGCCGCCAGACTTTTCTTTGTGCATTCTCCCTCATAAAAATAGGAGAAGAGCAGATGCCAAACCAAAGAACGGAATGGGTCTGACACCAATTGCCAGTGCAATAGCCACAATGTCGCGCTATCTTCGCAGAATGGATCCCAGCCCGTATCCGCTATGAGTCGGCTTCCCAGATCGGTGACACGAATTTCTCGCTTCCGTTCTTTGCTCTCCACCTCTGCAACCAGCCCGGTTGCCAGACACCAATGGCGAATCGAGCGCACCATATTTTTGCCAACGCCCAGGATTACCAGCGCATTGTCGTCGGAGAAGATCAGCGGATGCTGGCTGACCGCATCCACGCCCTTTTTGAGCCAGCCATCGCGAAACACAAATTTCTCGTGTCCTCCAAAGGAGGGTTTTGCTGTCAACTGAAGACCAGTCATTCTTTTTCCTAAATGGTGATACAGATGCTGACCGATGGATATTGATTAAAGCAGGAGAAATATGCCAACTAATGCCGCGTTCGATGTAAGCGTGTGTTGGGTGGGCCGGTTGGCAGGTCTCTAGATGGGCCATGGGTAAGGGCTGGCGTAAAGAGTATAGCGCGTTTTTGTGGGGAAAACAAACAGGGGAATCGCGCTGGCGCAAGCACAGAGGGTCGTCACGCCAGTATTGATGGTGGTCGCGCACTGCTTCGGGGCGGCGGCCCAATGGCTCAGAGTCGCTGCCCAGAGGTTTGGTGGCGGTCGCGCAGCCCCTAGTGGCGGTCGCGCAGCCCCTGGTGGCGGTCGCGCAACACTTGGTGGCGGTCGCGCAACATCTCGCTGCGCTTGCCCGACTACCCAGAGTCGCTCGCGCAACACCTCGTGGCGCTTGCCCGACTACCCAGAGTCACTCGCCCAGAGTTTGGTGGCGGTCGCTCACCATCTGGTGGCGGTCACTCACCCCCTGGTGGCGGTCGCACACAACCTCGCGGCGCTTGCGCGACTACCCAGAGTCGCCCCCCCAGAGGTTGGTGACTGCCGCGCAGAGACCGATGGCCGCTGACCAGACGATTGGCTTCTCTGCGCCCACGTGCCTATGGTTTCCACAGCGTCGCTGCGATGTAGCGTTCGCTCTCCTGGTGATCGTTGAAATAGTAGGTCGTCACCAGCACGCCGTCCGCGCGCTGGATCGTGCGTGGATAGCCGAGGTCCGAGCAGGCACCGTCGTCGCGCAGGTGGATGACATTCCCCCAGCTTTGGCCGCCGTCCTCACTCAGCCGCGCCTGGATGCCAAAGGGCGCGGCGCGGTAGCCGTAGGTCAGGCAGAGACGGCCATCGTGCAACTGGATCAGGGCGGGCGGATTGCCCCCGGAGCCGGCGTTGGGCACGGGGCGCGCGCGATGGTGGAAGGTTGCGCCGTTGTCGGTGGATGCGTAGAGGTCAATCCAGGTTGGCGTCTCCTCAAATTCACCCTCGCGCACGCTGCAGCGAATAGCGGTCACGATTGTCCGCTCGTCCAGGCGCACGCTGGACGGCATGATCAGTTCATCCGTTTCCGAGACCGCCACCCAGGAGACAAGCTGAAAAGTCTGCCCGCCGTCGGTCGTGCGCGCCAGCAACACGCCTTTGCCCTCCTCGCCCTTTTCATCGGCCGCAGTGACAAAGAGCATACAATCCTGCGCGCCGTTGATGATCGCATCGGTGCGCGCTTCGATGCCGGTCTGCCCAAACAGCGGCAGACTGAAGGGGCCTTGCCACGTATGGGCGCGGTCGGTGGAGAGATAGAACCAGGGGATCGTGCCGCCGCCCAGCCCGGTGCGCGCCACCATCATGGCAAAATCGGGGTGCGTAAAATCAATGTGGCCGGGGCAGGGACGGGGCAGCGGCTCCAGCCCCTCTTCGATGGCCTGCTTGACGCGCAACTCGTGCTTCATATGTTCATCCGCGGAAAAGCCGCGTCCACCGGGCGAGGGGGCGGGCGTGGGGATGGTTGCCCAGCTCTGTCCGCCGTCCAGACTGCGCGCCTGCATGGGATAGGCGGGCAGATCGCGCGTGCGCGCGTGAAAACCCGCCAGGCTCAGATGGGTGCATTGGGTAAAGCCGACGACGATCTCATCGCCCCACGCCCACATGCCGTAATTGGCCGGCCAGCCGCCGAATTTTCCAGCTTCGCGATAAACGATCCGATGTTCTGTTTGCATAGGTTTCCTGACTTGAAAATAGTGACTGGGGACTGGGGATCGGCGACTGGGAATTGCGGTTCGTCGTCCGCTGCCCCAATTTTCATTATAGGTGAGAAAGCCGATCACGTCGTCGCCCATCTGTTGAAAGATGATCGCTTGCTGGCGCGGGCGCGGGCTGATCGTCTCGCGACCTTCCGTGAGGGCGTAGGCGATATCCCACAACAGGCCAATGCAGGATCGTAGACGAGCGCAACCATGCCCATCCAGGGGAAGCCGGAGTGGGTGTAGTGTAATCAGCGAAAGTCGAGAGGCGTAGAACATTCTTTCAATGCTGATTACTTTGGGATGAGCGCAGAACCCGTCCTATACCAGAGAGTTCATAACTTCCCAAACTCGCCGGTATCAGAATTGTCTGGCCGAATTGCAGCGCCACCTGTGTCCCGGTACTCGTAACACGTGCTTGCCCTTCAATACAGGTGAGGGTATGAAAACAGCGCCCAGTGGTATCACGTTCAATCTGTGCGCCATTCTCAGGGGTCAACTGATGCAGCAGGGTGGTGAAGTATTCGTTGCATACAATCTTCACAACCGCTGAAGCATCGCCGGCGGTGTGCTTGATCTCCGACAGCGCCTGCAAATTGGCAATAGCCACGCCCTTCTCTATGTGCAACTCACGCAGTTTGCCGTCCAAGCCCAGCCGACCCCAATCATACAGGCGGTAGGTGATGTCAGAGGATTGTTGAATCTCATACAACAAAATGCCTGGGCCGCTGGTGGCATGGATCGTCCCGGCCGGCAGATCGAGTGTGTCGCCCGCGGCAATGTCGGCGTAGACCAAGCGGGTTGGGAGAGTCTGATCACGAATCGCTTGCGCTAACTCTGCCGGTGTGGTTCCCGGCTTGACCCCAATGATAACTTGTGCGCCGGGCTGCGCGGCCAGGAAAAAATGGGCTTCTGCTTTACCGCGTGGGGCGCCTTCAAGCCGACGGGCCTGTTCATCATTCGGATGTACTTGCACAGATGCCCAATCGGCAGAGGCGATCAACTTCACCAGTAAGGGAAAACCTTCTGCCGGATCGTTATCAGGGCCGATCAGGTCGTGCCCGTAGAGCTTGACTAAGTCACTGACGGTGTGTCCAGCAAATGCCCCGTTACGGATGATGGCTGTATCGTGTACTTCCCATGCTTCGGCGTAAGGCGCATCTTGGGGTAGGCGTTTGTGCAGAATTGTTTCCAGTTGCCGTCCGCCCCACACTCTGGCGTGGAGCGCAGGTTCAAGTAGAAAAGGATAAAGGGACATGTAGCGCACCTTCTGAAAGTGGGTCTACTTGCGGTACGTCGCCGTCTTGTTGGCTCAGGCCCGTATTTTATCGCTCAAGTCAGGCATGGCCGATGGAGAGTGTAGTTGCCGGACTTCAGCGCGGAATTGCATCCCCTTTTCGGCCAGCGCGATTAATTCGTCGTTGCTACCCTGAAACCACTCTCTTAACTGTCGGCGTGCAATGGTGACGTGCTCAACTTCATCCGCCCAATCAAAATCCTGCAATGTGGTCATCAGCGGGTGACGCGCCAAATCACGGCAAAACTCATATTCCTCACGCTTGCCAGGCGGATATTTCATTAGTGCCGCCTCAACGCCAATCCCCAACAAAGCGTAAAGCTCCAGCGGAGTCATTTTGAACAGATAGTCAATTTCGAAGTCGCGCACAGGCATCAGCGAGCGGTCGCCCAAGACATATTCGGCGGCGGCCTCCCCAAACAACGAGTGGCGCATCTCGTCCCACATATGGCGCGAAATGTCAACGTAAAAGTGCCAGGGTTGGTCTTTGACCTCCCATAAGACAATGGCTAACGCCTCGGCAATCGTAATCTCACCCAGGCGGGTGCCGATCATCTGGACGAACCGTTCTGGAACCCGTTTGTTTTCGACGTGGATAAAATCCCAGACGCGCGGGAAAGTGTCATCGCGTTCAGGTCTTCTGGCCACTTTGAAAGGCGCATGGCTGCGTCTGGGCTGGATTGTTCTGGCCTCCGTTACAATTTCGCCGGCAATCCCGCCCGCCGCAGCCAGCATTGCGCGGAGCGTACCTGCCCAATCCTGCGCCTGCTTCGCCTTTTCCGGGGTGTCAATTACATCCTGATAGGCTGCTTCCAGCAGTTGCAAGCCATCTTCTTCCTCGGCGATTATGTTGCGCATGATCCGTACCGACGCATAATCAGCCAGGCCGTTGGTTTCATTGACATAGGTGCGGTAGGCATTCAACAGCGTCGGTTTGAAGACCTTCAGCAGCGCAGCCAGCAGTTCGACGCTACCGGCAGAGTACATCGCCTCATCAAAGACAACCTTAAGCCGCTCATCGGGCACTTTGTATACCTTACTGGTGGCGACGCGCAGTTCAGTGAGCCGGGTTTTGAGTTGGTCGGAGTGCAGGCTATCCTCGTGCTGCAATCGCGACAATAACCCTTTCAAATCGCGCTGGGGCGTGGTGACGACATGCACAGCTTGCAGAAACATGAGCCTTTCTTCCACATAGGCCAGCCGGTGGATCTGGTCGGCGCATGTTGCTACGCTGAAGCCAGTTTCTTTGGCCCGCAGTAGACCCGCATACTGATAGCTCGAGTTCATACATTTTTCTCCTGTTGTCTGTTGCTTACTGGGGTCAAACTTTTCTTACTCCAAATTGGCGTGGCGGCTCATCATGCTTTGGTTGGTTTCCCCCTTTTGCGCCGCCAACCAGGCCACCACACAATCTAGAAAAATCAAGGCGGTCTGTTCCAAAGCGTTGGCCAAGGGCAATTTGGTACTGACTTGCGCAGAAATCTTGATCGACTCGCCGGGGAGGATAGTCAGATGATCGGCAAACTTCGCCAACGAGGAATGGGCCGTGGAAGTGATCACCGCCACCCGCGCCCCCGTCTCCTTGGCCTTTTGCGCCGCCCGCACCACACTGGGGGTTTCGCCGCTGCCGGAAGCGGCAACCAACAGGTCGCCCGACCGGATGGCTGGCGTTAAGGTCTCACCGACAATATAGGTATCCAGTCCGATTTGCATCAGGCGCATGGCAAACATTTTGGTGACCAGACCTGTCCGCCCCTGTCCGACCACAAAAACGCGTTCAGCCAGTAAGATGATTTCTCCCAGGTGAGAGTCATCAACCGGGGTAATCCCACCCAGCATCTCTCTAAGTTCATCTAAGTTGCCTTGAAACCAGTCACGTAGTTGCATATATTTGCCTTTGACTATTAATTCGTTCATAACGCAAGTAGTCGATCTCCTTTGCTGGAGCCTGGGACACGGCCTTGACGGGCACACTGCTCACCTGACCTGCTTGCCAGGAAGCCATCACGCCGCTGCGGCCAGCCAGGAGTTCCAGGGCGGCCAACTCGCCCCACGTCCGCCCCAACCAACGGTCGAAGTAGGAGGGTGGCCCCCCGCGTTGTGCGTGGCCCAACGCCGTCAGCCGTACGCGATGGCCCGCAGCTTCGGCCAAATCAGCGCAGAAGCGGGGTACATCGCCAATACCTTCGCTCACAACGCAGATGCCATAGCCGTGACGAGCCACGGCTGCCGCCAGTCGTTGGCCCATCTCCTGCACATCCAAGGATAATTCCGGCACACCCACTGCATCGGCCTGGGCTGCATCGGCAATCGCAATGGCCAGGTGGCCGGTGCTCCCGCCCAGGGTTTCTACGACAAAAATGCGTCCCGCCAGGGCAGTGGCCGTATCGCGGATGGCATCCACTATAGGCAAAGCCCGGTTACAGGCGCTGTCAAAGCCTAGGGTCCGCTCCGTCTGAGGCACATCGTTATCAATGGTGCAGGGGATGGCCATCAAGGGATACCCCCAAGCGGAAAGGAGAGACGCCGCGCGTCGGATTGTCCCATCGCCTCCCAAAACGATAAGACCGTCAAGAGACGTCGCAGCCCAGACCTGTTGGAGTCGTTCCCGCGCATCCGGCTCGGCTAACACCCGATCACGCGAGGTGGACAAAAGGGTGCCGCCCCTGGCGCTGCTGCCAAGCAACTCATCCGCCGCCAAAGGTTTTAGGTCAGCGGCCAACAGGCCCACAAAGCCGCCCCGGATGCCCCAAGCTTCTGCCCCATTCGCAGCTAAGGTGAACACTGCCGCTTCTAAAGCCGCATTA
Source organism: Litorilinea aerophila (assembly GCA_945897075.1). GTDB lineage: Bacteria > Chloroflexota > Anaerolineae > Caldilineales > Caldilineaceae > JACQGT01. The sequence goes on along the minus strand of CAMDEX010000015.1, from coordinate 139 downwards.
ATGCCCGGCGCATCGCCGCCGCTTACAACCAGACCGATCCGTTTCATCGTTTGAGCAACTCCGGTACTTCAGACGTTCTCATTAATTGACCGAGCCTTCACGCCGAGGTTGATGTCTCTTTCGCTGGTAAAGGGGCTTG
>CAMDEX010000014.1 GCA_945897075.1 Litorilinea aerophila | reverse complement strand
TGGCTGCGCCCGCCGTGTGTGGCGGGCGCAGCCAGCAGCGCCCCTACGGATCTACTCACCTTCCGGGAAGCGGCCAAAGAGTTGTGGGCTGATGGAAGTGGTTGTGGCCGCTTCCCGGAAGGTGCGACTACAGCCGTTCCAGCAGAAGCAGCAGTTCGGCGGAATGGTCGTAGTCCAGCGCTGAATCCTCGGCCAGCGCCGGATCGCCCGCACCGCTGAGAATCTGCCGCACAGCCCCAGCCAGCTTGCGCAAACTTGCCGTTGCTTCTGCCGCACTCTCCACAGCCCCGATCAGTTGCGCTGCTTCGTTCTGTTTTCCTTCTTGCAGGAGTTGAAGCACAGCCGCCACAAAACGCCCGCCGCCAAACTGCGCGTACCCCCCCTCCCGGCGATAGGCCAGATAGGCGTCGCGGGCCTGTTGCCAGGCCGCCGCGGCCGCGGCCCGCTTGCCCTCGGCGACTTCGATGTCGCGCAGGATATCCCACGCCGTCCACGGTTGGGCAGCGTGGCCAAAGGGCTGCTTGCATTCGATGGCCCGCTGAATCTCCCGACGGGCCTCGCCCAGCCGCCCCAGCTTGACCAGAACGTTGGCGATGTTGTTGCGTACACGCCCTTCGAGCGCCTGATCGCCCAGAGCCACGTAAATGTCCGCGGCCTGGCGATAGGCCACCACCGCTTCCTCGCTGCGTCCCGTAGCGTCGAACAGGTTGCCCAGTTCGTTCAGACTGGCGGCCTGATCGCCCTGTAGTTTGTGCTGCACGCGAATACTCAACCCCCGCCGGTAGGCCCGCTCCGCCGCCTCCCACTGCTTTTCCTCAGAGTGGACCCTCCCCATCTGATGCCAGGCCCCGGCCACCTCACGCGGTTCGCCCAGTTCTGTGAAGATACGCCGAGCCTCGTCGTGGGCGGTCAGGGCCTCGGCGTAGCGCTGCTGGTACATACGCACAGTGCCCAATTGCCCTTTCTTCACGGCAACACCGCGCCTGTCGTCCAGCGCCTCCGCCCGTTGGATGCCCTCAGCGTAGCAGGCCGCGGCTTCGTCCAGACGCCCCAGAGCGGTCAGACAGTCGCCCTGTTCGGTCAGCGCGGCCGACGCCATACGCGCCGCAGCGCGGTCGCCCCCGTCGGCCAGGGTCTGGAAGCGGCGCTGGGCCTCGGCCAGGGGTGGCAACGCGGCCGCGGCCTGGCCTCCATTCTTCAGCGCCCGGCCCAGCAGCCAATGTGCCATTGCGATATCGTACTCTGCACCGGCATAGGCATCTGTCCCCGCGGCCAGGGCGCGTTGATGCAGACTCTCGGCGCTGCCCAGGGCCGCGGTCAGATCGCCCTGGGCCAGCAGACGCTCGATATTCTGCGCCTGGTTCTGGAACTGGGCGCGGCTCCACCCCCCTAGCTTCTTGGCCGCGTCCCGACGCAGGGCCACGGCCCGCGCCAGGGCCGCGGGCCGCCCCAGATTTTGCAGCAATTGCTCGATGCGCCCGGCCACGTCCACGACCTGCTCCGGCTCAATCTGTTCCCTCTCCAACTCTCCCCCCAGCCAGCCCAGCAGGGCCAACAGATTGGGCAGTTCCAGCAGTGTGAGTTGGGCGGCCAGTTGCGTGTCCTGGAAACGCTGCTGGTAGAGAAAAGCGACCAACTGCATCAGCGCCGCGGCCCAGCGTCCGCGCAGTTCGTCCAGCGCGGGCACGTCCAGACGGGCGGCCAGATAGCCGGGCAGGGCCGGGTCCAGGCGCAGATAGCCATAGCCGCGGTCGTCGCCCAGCCCCACGTCGATCAGCGCCCCGGCGATCTGTTGGGCGGTTGCCTGATCCACACCCATCACCGCGCCCAGATTCGCTACGTGACCGCCGTTGTGAAAGACGGCCAGCCGGTCTACCCGCTGGCGCAGAGTCGGAGGCAGGCGGCGCAGGGAGAGTTCCACGCTGGCGTAGAGGGAATTTTCCCGCTCGCCCGGATGACGGCGCTCCAGTTCGGCCAGGGCCGTGTGCAGATCCGCGCCCAGCTTCTCGAAGTGGCCTTCAGGCAGCAGGCGGGCCAGCAGCACCAGAGCGCGGGCGTGGCCGTCCACCGCCTCCACCAGAGCGCTTATACCCGCGGGCGTGTTGCCCGGCTCCGCGGGCGGGGGCTGCTTGCCCTCGGCGGCCAGCACCCGCTCCACCAGACGGATGGCGTCGTCGCTGTGCAGACGGCCCAGCTCCAGCGTGCAGCGCCCGCGGCCAAAGGGTGCGGGCAGCCGCTCGCGGCTGGTGAAGATCAGCCGCGTGGCCGGGTCGGCCTCCAACAAACGCTGGCAGAGGGAGAGGATGGAAACCACAGAAGACACGGAATACACGGAAGACATTTCTGTATTTTCCGTGTATTCCGTGTATTCTGTGGTCAATTCCCCCGCTCTGAATCCGCTGTTGGGCGCGGCCAGGACGCTTTCCACGTTGTCGATGACGATGAGAGTGAGGTCGTCGCGCAGGGCGCGTTCCACCGGCTGCAAGGCTGCGTCCAGCGTGGGAAACTGGGCCACGCTGTATTTGTCGCCGTCGGGCAGCAGTTGGCGGGCCAGCGCGTCCAACACCGCCCGTTCGTCCTGCCACTCCTCCAGGCTGACAAAGGCGGCGCGGCGGAAGCGCCCGCTGCGCACCAGCCAGGCTGCCGCTTCCACAGCCAGGGTGCTCTTGCCGGCGCCGCCGCTGCCCCGCACCAGCGCATACGGCTCCTGAGCCAGCAGCCGCTCCAGAGAGAGCAGCTCGTGGCTGCGCCCCACAAAGCTCTGGGGCGGCGTCTCTGGCAGGTCGCCCAGACGCAGCGCGGCCTGGCGCGCTTGCAGCCGTTGGGCCGCGGCGGGCGGCAGGCGGGTAAAGAGACGGGGGTCGGCCACGTCCTGGAATAGCACAGGCACAAACCAGTCCTGCATATACAGGCTGCCCGCGCCCATCACATCCAGGCGATAGCTGTCCACGGCCAGGGCCGTTTGCCCGCTCTGCATCGCCCCGCCCACCGGCTGCCCCTGGGCAAGGCTGGCATAGAAAGCCTGCACAAAGCGCCGCGCGCTCTCCACCAGCACGCTGTAGCTCATCGCCACCACCGAACTGACCCCCTCTTCCAGCAGGCGGGTCGCCACCGAGCGCAGGTCTTCCTCGCTCTGCGCGCTCTGGCAGGCCTCCAGAAAGACGAGCGGGATGGCGTGCTGGCGGATGATGGCGGCCAGACGGTCGGCGTGTACCAGATCGCTGCGCCGTTGGCCCAGCAGGGCCTGGTCCTGGGGCGACTCGAAGAGCAGCGCGCCCAGCCCCCTGCGCCGGTCATAGACGCCGTGGCCGTCGAAATGGAGGACGTGATAAGCTGTGCCCGCGGCTTTGGCCCGCCGCAATTCGGCCTCCAGGCTGGGCAATGTGGGTGGATGGAGGACGGTCAGCCGGGCCAGTTCGCCCAGATTCTCCACGGCCTGCACCAGCGGCAGCGCGCTGGCGCGGTGGTCAATATAGCCCACCGCGCCGCCCTCGGCCGTCTTCTCGGGGCGGGGGCTGAGCAGAAGGATGCGGATGGGGGGCTGGGCCGGGGTCACGCTCTGCTGTGTGCGGTTGGGCAGACGGCGGCGCACGCGCACGGCTTTGGCCGCGTGCAGCAGAAAGCCGCCGGCGCGCTCGCTCTCCGCGTCGCCGTCATGCAGGAGTTCCCAGGGCTGGGCCAGCAGTTCCGTGGCCGCGGCGTGGCTCTCCGCCTTCTGTTCGGCGCTGGCCCCCTCGGCCAGTTCTGCGTCCACCAGCACGGAAAAGCGGCGGATGTCGCCGCGGCCCTGCTGCCAGGCGGTCAACGCCCCCTGCGCGGCGGGACTGCCCAGGGCCGCGGCATAGAGCGCCTGTCCCCAGCCGGGCAGGTCGGCCTCGGTGGCCGCGGCGCGCTGGGCAAAGACACCCACCGGCCAGAGCGCGAACTCCTCCAGATACCAGCGCAGGTCGTTCAACTCCACCGGTCCCAGCGGCGCAGTGACGGGGTAGCGACGGCTCTCGATGGCGCGCAGGTGGGGGTCGGCGGGCTGCAAGCGCAGGCTGGCTATGGCCTGGGCGCGCATAACGCCGCCCTCGATCTCCACCCGCCAGGGGTCGCGCAGTTCCAGCAGCAGCTCGTCCACCCGTTCGGCGGCGGCCTCTGGGCTGGGTTCGGCGTCGCTGGGCAGCTCGCGGCCCAGGGCGGCCAACAGACGGGGCAGGGCCAGGGCCAACTCGCCCGCGCCCAGTGCGATGGGTACGGCCACGGGTTCGCGCTCGAACCAGAGGGCCAGGGCTGCGGGGGTGATGCCCGGCAGGAGCAGGGGGATGACCCGGTAGTCGGGCCGGGCCTCCTGTGCGGCCAGCGCCTGGCTGATCTCGCGGCGCACCCAGGGCGAGTTGACCGTCTGCGGGCTGAGGACGACGATGCAATGGCTGGCGTCGGCGATGGCCTGGCGGATCTCCTGCTCCAAACGGTCGCCCCCGCGCAAATTGCGCGAATCCACCCAGACGGCCAGCCCCTGGCCTTCCAGCCCGCGGCGCAGGTCGGCCACAAAGCCGTCGTCGGCCGTGGCGTGGGAGATGAAGATGTGGGTCATTGGCGGTGGCCTTTGGGTATTGGGGGATTGGGGTATTGGGATATTGGGTATTTCGGTCGTTGTCAGGGGTTAGTATACATCAAAGGAGGGCGACAGTCTACCGGCGAAGAACCCCACCCCAGCCCTCCCCCTGCCGCTGCGCTAGGGGGAGGGAGTCGTTGGCGGGACGGGTGTTACAGCCGCGGATAGTGGGTGGCGCGAATTTCCTCGTTCCCATCGCTCCCGCGTGGGAACGTTCCGGCGACGCTCCGCGTCGGGTGGCTGGTTGGGTTGGCGGCGCTAGCGGACGCGGAGCGCCCGGGCTGCGCGCCCACGCTGAGCGTGGGTGCGAGAGAATTCACCTTCCCTCGTTCCCATCGCTCCCGCGTGGGAACGTTCCGGTGACGCTCTGCGTCGGGTGGCTGGTTGGGTATGCGGCGTTGACGGACGCGGAGCGTCCGGGCTGCGCGCCCACGCAGAGCGTGGGTGCGCGAGAAGGAGAGCGTTGCTTTTTTGCCCTCCCCGCGCCCCTCCGCTACAATAGAAGAATGCGGAATGCGGAATAGGGGATCGTAGACACGCATCACCTGCGAGTTGCGATCTGCCACCTGCCACCTGCCACCTGCTACCTGCCACTTTCCACCTGCCACCTTCCACCTGCCACCTGCAACTTTCCGCCCTATGGAAATCAACTTCTTCGACGACAGCGCGACACTGCGCTTTGAACATATCCTCGTCTATGCCTACCCGGACCTGCGCCGGCTGTGGGTGCGTATCTGGCTGCCCGCGCTGCTGGACGGCGCTGCGCCCAATGTGGAGTTGCGGCTGCTCAACCCGGACGGCAGCGAGAACAACAGCCTTGTGCTGCTGGCCCAGACCGACACAAAACTCAACAACACTTTTCACCTCAAAGACCCCGTACCCGGCGCAACCTACCGGATGATCGCCGAGTTGTCGGTGGGCTTCAACGCCGAAGCCAAAACGGTGGATCGCCAGGAATTCGATCTGATCCTGGAATTCCGCGACCCGGAAGCCGAGCAGCGCGGCTTTGGCGTCGGTCTGGACGAATGGTTTGCGGCTGCGTCTGAGGAAGATCAGTGAGTCGCTGCCCCCTCTGCGGCGGTGACATACACCCCGAACTGCTGGCAAAGACGACCGCCCCCTCTCTGCCGCTGCGCCGGTTGATCCAACAGGAACACCCGTCCTGGCATCCCAGCGACGGTCTCTGCCCAGACTGCGCGCTGGCCTACGCCCGCCGCCACGCCCACACCCGTTCGGCGCGCCCCCTCAACGCCCAGACCTTCCCGCGCACGACTTTTCCCTACTACCACCCGTTGGAATACGGCCTGTTGGCGTTGAGCGAGCGGCTGCCCCACCACCCCGGCTATACGGGAAAAGGCGTGACAATCGCCTTTCTGGACAGCGGCTACTACCCCCACCCGGATTTGGGCGAAGTGGTCGATCCGGGCCTGGATATTGCGTCGCTGGATACGGACGTGGCCCGCATCCGTCTGGCGTTGGAAAGCAGGCCCAACCGTATCCGCCAATACGTCAATCTGATCGAAGGACACGAGGGCGTGGGTGTGGACGCGCCCAGCCTGTGGAGTGACGCCTCCAACTCCTGGCACGGGCAGATGACGACTGTTCTGGCGGCGGGCAACGGACAACTGAGCAACGGGCTGCACCGGGGCTATGCGTTCCAGGCCGGGCTGCTGCCCATCAACGTGGGGCGGCCCAGCGGCAGCATCCCAGAGGAGGACATTCTGGGCGGTCTGGCCTGGCTGCTGCGCGAGGACAACTGGCAGCGTTACGGCGTGCGCGTGGTCAATGTGAGCATCGGCGGCGACTTCACCCAGCCCTGGTGGGAGAACCCGCTCTGTCTGGCGGTGGAGGAGCTGACCCGGCGCGGGGCGTTGGTGGTGGTGGCCGCGGGCAATTCTGGACAGGAACGGTTGCTGGCCCCGGCCCAATCCCCCTCGGCGTTGACTGTCGGCGGCAGCGACGACGCCAACCGGCGCTGGCGGGTAGATCGACCGGGGGAAGTGGAGGGTCTGCGTCTTTACCAGCACAGTTGGGGACAGGCACAGGTGGATGCCTGGTATATCCAAAAGCCGGAGATTCTGGCCCCCGCGGTCTGGCTGGCTGGGCCGATTCTGCCGGTCAGCCCCCTCTTTCGGGAACTCTGGGTGCTGGGGCGGGCCTGGGAAGCGCTGCAAGCGGGCGATGGCGACGAGGCACGCCACATTCTGGACGAGTGGTATTCGGTGGTGAAGTTGACACGGGCCATCCGCACGGCCAGCGACGAGGCGATACGCGAAGCGCTGCTGCTGCGCATGAATCCCCACAAGTGGGTACACCGCCACGCCCAGCACGTAGACGGCACGAGCGTGGCCGCGCCGCTGGTGGCTGCCGTCGCCGCCCAGATGCTGGAAGCGAACCCAAAGCTGACGCCCACACAGGTCAAACAGTTGCTGGTGGAAAGCGCCCTGCCTCTGCGCCATCTGCCCCCAGCACAGACAGGCCACGGACTGTTGCAGCCAGGGCGGGCCGTGGCCCTGGCCCTGCGTCGTCACGGCGGGTCACTGGCTGGCCTGCCCGTCAGCGCCACTGCGATCTCGTCCGACAGTTTGCGAAAATTGGGAATTGCGGTTAGAGTAGCGGTAGATGCCCCTGCCCCCGCCGGTGACTCAGACAATTGTATCTATGTGGGAATGTATGCGCGCCAGGCCCGGTCGGTCAGTCTGGTGGGATCGTTCAACCGTTGGCAGCCGGAGTCTCTTTCTCTGGAACGGGTGCGCGATGGCTGGTGGCACGGGGTCTTTCGTCTGCCCCGGGGCGAAAACGTCTACCGTTTTTGGGTGGTGGACGGCGCAAGCGGCGCGGGCGAGTGGGTGGTGGACGGTGAGAACCCGGCGCGCGTGGAGAGCGGTTTTGCCACGGCGCACAGTGTGATTGGTTGAGAACACGGATTACGGAATTTACGGATTTTTTGGTGACGATTCAAGCAGTAGACCAGCGCCGGTTGAGTAGGCCGCATTTGGGCCGTATCGCTTGTACTGAGCCTGTCGAAGTGAAACCAAGCGGGTAGACTCGTTCATGCTGGCGTAACCCGTTCGCTTGATTTCGATACGCCTCGAAGACTCGGCTACTCAATCAGCGCTCACTGATCTGCCTCAATAGTCACGATTTTTCTGAATCCGTCCATTCCGTAATCCGTGTTCTCCCCGCAATGGAAACGGCTATGAACAGAGAATATCACAGTTGGCACAGCCCCCGGCTGAACCGGGAAATGGAGTTGCTGGTCTTCGGCCACAGTGGCGCGCGGGTGCTGGTCTTTCCCACCAGCCAGGGCCGCTACTACGAATTTGAGGATCGGGGGATGGTCAGCGCGCTGCAAAAGCACGTGGAGGAGGGCTGGCTACAGATTTTCTGCGTGGACAGTGTGGACGCCGAGAGCTTCTACTGCAAGTGGGCGCACCCGTCGGGCCGCATCACCCGCCATCTGCAATACGAGGATTATGTCATCAACGAAGTGCTGCCCCTGACCCGGCAGATGAATTCCAACCCTTTCCTCATCTCTCTGGGGGCCAGTTTTGGGGCCTATCACGCGCTCAACATCGCCCTGCGCCACCCCCATCTCTTTGGCCGGGTGCTGGCGATGAGCGGCAAGTACGATATGTCCAACTTTTTTGACGGCTACTACGACGAGAAGATTTACGCCAACACGCCTATGCACTTTGTGCCCAATCTGTCCGATCCCGGCCATATCGCCCGTCTGCAAGGGCTGGACATCATCCTGGCCCTGGGGCGGGAAGACCCCAACATCGAGGAGAACCGACGCCTGAGCGGTCTGCTCTGGGAAAAAGGCATCGGCAACGCGCTGCGCGAGTGGGACGGCTGGTCGCACGACTGGCCCTATTGGCGGCAGATGGTGCAGATGTATATTGGCGGGGCATAGGGGGTATTGGGTATTGGATATTTCGTAGAAGCGTTAGTCGCTCGCCCCGGAAACGTGAAGCGTGACCAACGACGCAAGACTAGCGCAGGTTGAGTAGGCTGGGGCTTTTTCCAGCCGTATCGAAACCTTTAGGTTGAGCCTGTCGAAATCCAGCGGGTAGACTCGAAATTGCCCGTTGACCCGTTCGCTTGATTTCACTTCACTTCGACAAGCTCAGTACAAGCGACAGGCTCAGTACAAGCGATACGCCTCGAAGACTCGGCTACTCAATCAGCGCTCACTGGCCGGGCCTGCACGCAATACTCAAAAGATACGGCGCAGGAGAGAATCGGGCACAAGACTGCGCAGGTGGGGATAGGCTTCGAGCAGGCGGGAGATGTCGGCCAGGTCCTTTTGCCGTTTGCTGCCCCGTCGTTTTTCGTCGGAAGCGGCCCAAACCTTGCCCTGTAACACATCTTCCAGGCTGGCAACGGGCAGAGTCAGGCCCAGCACTTCTTGCGGTGTAGCCCGTTGGGGGAAATCGGTGTAGCGCGGGTCGGTCTGAATCTGCACGCGCAGTTCCGAGCCGCTCTGATAGACGTTGAGGCTGTGGGGGAAACGACGGACGCGGAAGCGGCTCTCGACCAGTTCTTCCACTTCGCCCAGTTGGCTGGCGGCAACCACCAGGTCCAAGTCGAGGCTGACCAGCGGATCGACAAAGGCATTGACCGCCTGCCCGCCGATGACGCAATAGCGAATCTGGTGGCTGGCGAGCAGATCGAGTAGACTTTCAAGCAGATCGGTTGTGTCCACAGTGACGGTTTTCCAATAGGTGAGCGCTTGCATCAATCGATCCCTTCCGTCCTGGATGACGGAGTACACAGTTGTCATTGAGGCTATTGTAATGCAGTTTGTCTGCGACGCAAAGGACTAGAAAATGGATACACCCAAGAAGATCGGTCTGCTGGTGGGGCGGGAGTGGAGCTGGCCGCCCGCTTTTATCGAGGAGGTCAACCGACGCAACGCCGGTGTGGTGGCGGAGTATGTAAAATTGGGCGGGACGCGGGCCAACGAAGCCTGCGACTACGCGGTGATTATTGACCGCATCAGCCACGAAATCCCCTATTACCGGACGTACCTGAAGAACGCGATGCTGCAAGGTGCCTATCTGATCAACAACGCCTTCTGGTGGAGCGCCGACGACAAATTTTTCGGCACCTCCCTGGCCGACAAACTGGGCGTGGCGATTCCCAAGACGATGGCCCTGCCGTCCCACAGCTACATCGAGGGCGTCGTCAGCGAGAGTCTGCGCAATCTGGTCTACCCGATGGATTGGCAGGGGATCGTTGACTATATCGGCATGCCCGCCATTTTGAAGGATGCCTGGGGCGGCGGCTGGAAGCATGTCTACGTCGTCCGCTCGCTGGACGAGCTGATCCACCACTACAACCAGACCGGCACGCTCTGTATGATGCTCCAGGAGTTCATCAATTGGGACAAATTTGTGCGCTGTGTCTGTGTGGGCCAGGAAAATATCATGCCCATCCACTACGACCCCGGCGCACGCAAATACCACGTCAACGAGAACTACCTGTCGCCGGAGCTGCGCGAGCGCATCATCCGGGATGCGCGCACACTCAACCGGGCGCTGGGCTACGATATGAACAGCATCGAATTTGCGGTGCGCGACGGCATCCCCTACGCGATTGACTTTACCAACCCCGCGCCGGATATGGACATCAACAGCCTGACCCCCCACTACTTCGATTGGGTGGTGAAGGCGATGGCCGACTTGGCGATTGAGCGGGCCATCAACCCGCCGCCGCAGCGGGAGCGGATGGGGTGGGCGGACTTCTTATGAACGACTCCCTCTCGATCATCCACCACTACCACGACCTGCTGCACCGCCCCGGCCTGGCCCAGGACAGTTGGGACGCGCTGGGGCCGGGTCTGCGCGACCGCAATCTGCTCTTTGGCGCGCGCCCGCTGTGTACGGTTCTACGCCCGCTGATGTATACGCCCGCTGAGTGGGCACACCTGAAGGAACGCACGACGGTTGTGCTGGCTGCTTTCGACCGGCTGGGGCGGCTGATGCTGGACGATCCCGCATTGCGCGCACAGGCCCGCCTCACCCCGGACGAGGAGTATCTGGTCAACGTAGAGCACGGCTACCGCACGCCCATCCCCACGGCCCGGCTGGACAGCTTCTATGCCCGCAACCCGGATGGCAGCCGCACCCTCAATTTCATCGAGTTCAACGGTGAAAGTCCGGCGTCTATGGCCTATCAGGACGTCTTGGGCGATCTCTTCGACGAACTGCCGGTGATGCGGGCGATGGGCGAGCGTTATCAGATGCGTCTGCTGCGCAGCCAGGCCGCCGCGGTAGATGCGATTTTGAAGATTTATTACGAGTGGCGGGGCAAGCGGGACAAACTGCCCGACATTGCGATTGTGGATTGGCCCGGCGTACCCACCACCAGCGAATTTCATCTTTTCGTAGACTACTTCGCCCGCCGCGGCATCAAAGCCGTCATTTGCAGCCCGGACGAAACTGAGTTCCGGGATGGGGTCTTCTATGCCAACGGCACAGCCGTGGATTTTGTCTACAAACGGGTGCTCATCACAGAACTGTTGGAAAAATATGGGCTGAACCACCCGATTGTGTACGCACTGGAGGCGGGCAAAATCTGTGTGATGAACCCCTTCACCTGCAAACTGCTGCACAAGAAGGCCAGCTTTGCCATCGCCGGGGACGAACGCAACGCCCATCTGCTCACACCGCAGGAGCGGGAGGCGATCCAGGCCCACGTGCCCTGGACGCGTGTCATCGAAGAGCGCACAACGCTGGACAAAAACGGCGACCCCATAGACCTGTTGCCCTGGGCCAGCCACAACCGGGCGCATCTGGTCTTGAAACCCAACGACGAGTACGGCGGCAAAGGGGTACTCATCGGCTGGGAGACGGACCAGACCGCCTGGGACACGGCGCTCTACAACGGACTGGAAAACCCGGCGATTGTCCAGGAACGGGCTGTCATCGCCTATGAGGATTTCCCTACAATGGGCGGCGACGGCAGCCTCGTTGTCTCCCAGCGGCTGGTGGATTGTGACCCCTTCCTCTTCCACGGCCAGGAGGTGACGGGCTGTCTCACCCGCTTAAGCAGCGTCACCCTCCTCAATGTCACCGCCGGCGGCGGGTCAATTGTGCCGGTCTATGTGGTGGAGGAGAAGGGATGACAAGAGGAAGGGAGGAAGGGAGGAGATACCTGTCCTCCCTTCCTCCCTTCCTCCCTTCCTCCTGCACTCTTTCTCTTATCAGGAGAACGAATCCTTATGCCCTACCACTCCCCCCCCTCCTTCAACATTGGCATCGAAGAAGAATACCAGTTTATCGATCCCCAGAGCCGGGAATTGCTGGGCTATGCCACCCAGTCTATGGGTTCCGAGCAGATGCTGATCCGGGAGAAGCAGCCGGAGCTGGAGTTTGCCCAGCGCATCAGCAGCGACTCGATTGAGGTGGGCACACCGGTCTGCGCCGACATCAAAGAGGCGCGCGTGGAACTGCTGCGCATCCGCTCCACGCTGCTGGAACAGGCGAGCCGGGAAGGCTTCAAAATTGTGGCCGCGGGCACACATCCCTTCAGCCATTGGGCGCGCGAAGGCCGCCAGCCCGGTCTCTCCCGCTACCGCGCGCTGATCGAGGACACGCAGATCATCGCCCGCCGTCTGCTCGCCTTTGGCATGCACGTTCACATCGGCATCGAAGATCGGGAACTGTCGGTGGATGTGATGAACGGGATGCGCTATCTGCTGCCCCACATTCTCTGTCTGGCCAACAGCAGCCCCTTCTGGCTGGGCCGGGACACGGGGTTGAAGAGTTACCGGGCCGTGCTGCTGGACGCGCTGCCGCGCACAGGCATTCCCAACGAGTTTGACAGCTACGCCGACTACCAAAGTTACGTGGATACCCTTCTGCGCACCAACAGCATCCAGGGGCCGGGCCAAATCTGGTGGGACATCCGCCCGCATCACCGCTTCCCCACCCTGGAAATCCGCATCTGCGATGTGCTGCCCAGCGTGGAAGACACTTTGGCCGTCACCGCGCTGATCCAGGCGGTGGTGGCGTGGATGGTGGATTTGCGTATGCGCAATATGTCCTTTCGCCTCTACGACCGCACGCTGATTGCGGAAAATAAGTGGCGGGCTGTGCGTTATGGCTTGCAGGGAAAGCTGCTCGATTTCGGGATCGAGCAGGAGGTGCCGGTCAAGTCGCTGATCCGGGAACTGGTGGAGCGGGTGCAGCCGATGCTGGATCGCCTGAACAGCCGGGCCGAGATCGAACACATCCACACAATGTTGGAACGGGGCAGCAGCACGGATCGCCAGTTGGCCGTCTGGCGCGCAAACGGCGAAAACCTGAATGCAGTGGTGGACGATCTGATTGTAGAAACGGAGAAACTCGCATGAAGCGCCCCGGTCTGACGATTGGCATCGAAGAAGAGTATCAGGTGGTTGACCCGGAGAGCGGCGAACTGCGCTCGTTCATCACCCAATTCATCGAAAACGGGCGGATGGTGATGGTAGAGCGGGAGATCAAACCGGAGCTGCACCAGTCGATGGTGGAGATGGGCACGCCGGTCTGCGACACCCCGGCCCAGGCAATGGAGGAGCTGCTGCGCCAGCGCCAATTTATCATCAAATTGGCCGAGGAGAAGGGGCTGGCGATTGTGGCCGCGGCCACGCATCCATTCAGCCACTGGTCGGATCAGCAGGTGACGCCCTTTCCGCGCTATCGGGGCGTGCTGGAAGAGATGCAGGTTCTCGCCCAACGGCTGCTCATCTTTGGGATGCACATCCACATCGGCCTGGACGACCCGGATTTTGCGATTGACACGATGAATGTCGTGCGCTATATGCTGCCCCATTTGTTGGCGCTGAGTACGAGCAGCCCTTTCTGGGCCGGGCGCAAGACCGGACTGAAAAGCTACCGCGCCGTCATCTTCGAGGACTTCCCGCGCAGCGGCATCCCCGACGTTTTCCGCAACCGGGCCGAGTACGACGGTCTGGTGCGCACACTGGTCAACACCGGCTGCATGCCCGATTCGAGCAAAATCTGGTGGGACGTGCGCCCGCATCACCTCTACCCGACGCTGGAATTTCGCACCTGCGACATCTGCACACGGGTAGACGAGGCCATCGCCATCGCCGCGCTCTGCCAGGCGCTTGTCCTCTGGCACTGGAAGCTGCGCCAGCGCAACATCACCTTCCGCGTCTACCGCCGCGATCTGATCACTGAAAACAAATGGCGGGCCGCGCGCTACGGGCTGGATGGCAAATTGATTGATTTTGGCAAGAAGACCGAACTGCCTGCCCGTGCCCTGATCCGGGAGATGCTGGAGTTGCTGGGTGAGGAGATTGACGAGCTGGGCATCGCCAAGCAGATCGAGCCGGTATACCGGATGTTGGAGGTGGGCACCAGCGCCGACCGCCAGTTGCGCGTCTTCGACGCCAACGACGGGGATATGAAGGCGGTGGTGCAGCATCTGATCGCGGAGACGAAGGAGGGGTTGTAGGGAGTACAGTCATCACTCACCCCCTTGCTGTGCTTCCCAATTCAAAGCATCTTCATCGGCAGACAGTTCGTGCAGTTTCGCCTGTAGCAGCTTCTTATCGGGTAGTTGAAGTTGATATTGGGCGATGAGCGTGGGCGATAAATTGCGCGAGAGCGCGTATTCCACCACTTCGTCATCTTTGTCACGGCACAGCAGCACGCCAATGCTGGGGTTCTCGTGGGGCTTTTTCACATCCCGGTCAAGGGCTTCAAGGTAGAAATTGATTTGTCCAATGTACTCTGGCATGAACTTGCCGATTTTAAGCTCGAATGCCACCAGTGCCGTTAAATCGCGATGGAAAAAGAGCAGGTCAATAAAGAAGTCTTGATTGCCCACCTGCAAGCGATACGCTTCCCCCATAAAGATGAACTCTTTGCCCAACTCGAGGATAAACTGCTTCATGTGGCGCACAAGTGCTTTTTGTAGGCGGTTTTCGCTGTGTACAGGCGGCAAGCCGAGAAATTCCAGCACATAGTTGTCTTTGAAGGTGTTACCAATAGCGGGGTGCAATTCTCTCACCAGTGGTGAGAGAATTGCACCCATCATGCTGCGTTCAAAATGCGCTACGTCGATCTGACGCTCTAACTCCCGTTTCGTCAGTTTATCCGTTACCGTCAGCTTGAGATAGTATTCTCTTTCCTCTGGAGTTTTGCAGCGCGAGAAGATAATTGTGTTATGCGTCCACGGCAATTCCCTCACCAGTGGCACGAGTTTTTCATCGGTGTGATAAGTTTCGTAAAACTGTTTCATGCGCCACAGGTTTTTATCGCTAAATCCCTTGATGTTAGGGTCATTTTGGGTGATGTAGCGCGCCAGTTCGCTGACCACGCCTTTGCCCCAGGCTTGCGTTTGGGCTTTGTAGCTGATGGTTTTGCCAATGTGCCAATACAACTCGATTAACGCACTGTTGATATGGGCAAATACAGTTTGGCGCGCTTGCTGAATCTGCTGCAACACTTCGCTAAAGTCTTGTTGTGTCGTCGGTGTGTTCATCGTTCATCCCTTTGCTCTGCTTTACTGCTCATACACACCCAGCCCCGAAATCTCCCACCCGTGGACCAGCTTGCGCAGCAGCGAAATCAGATCATCCATCAAGGCCAGCTCCTTTTGCGTGCGGGCTTTCCTCACCCCAGCGAGGTCAGCAGGTCGCTCAACTGTTCCCCGTCGAAGATCATGCGCTGTAGTATGTCGCGCCGCCAGTCGTCGAGTTGCTCCACCTCTTTCAACTGCCGCCCTCACACACGCGCACAGCCCCACAAAGCGGCAGTCGAGTTCGGGCGATAGGACCGTTCAATTCTTTACAAAACAACCCACGCGCCCAAATCCAGATCGACCTGCGGCAAATCCAATAATTCCATCCCAATCACACGCCAGTTTTCACCCGTCGGTGCGGGTGATCTCCCATTGCACGCGTCACGGTTTTTCAGGCCAGGAAGACAACTGGTAGACCAGCGAATCTTCGGTCGCCGCCATCTGCTGGAAGGTGGCGGCGGTTTCGCCATTGCGGGGGATGTGGGTAATGATCTCCAGATTGCCATAGGGTGTCAAAGTGACCAGCGGCGCGGTCAGATAGTAGAAACGGCCTGATCCCGAATTCCCCATTTGGAAGGACTCGCCGCCCACGAAGTAGAGCTTTTCCTCATCAAAGACCTGTTCCCAATGCCAGCGAAACTCCCGGCTGCGCCGCAATTGCGCCAACAGCCCGGCAAAATAGTCGGTCATGCGATAGTGCAGGGTGACGCGGCGGAAATAGATGACGTTGCCCGCTGCGAATCGGTGCCACTCCTGTTGGGTCATCAGGCTGCGTTGTGGCTCGAAATCGGCCGAGAAGATATAACTGAGCAGATTGAACCCAGCCGGTTGCTCCTGCCGGTTGTACAGGTTCATCTGGTTGATGTTGTACATCTTGAGCGCACTAGAATTGACAGCAATTACGTCGAGATAGCGATCCACCAGAAGTGCGGGCAACTGAATCTCCCGCAACGTACACAGTACCGAAGCCAGAATCGCCTGGGGGTTTTCCTGGGTGACATAGATCTGCTCGTCCTGTAAACCGGTTGCGGCCAGGAAGAACTCGCGGCGTTCCCCGATTGTCAGCCGGAGGGTGTCAGCCAGACTCAACAGCGTCTGTGCGTCCAGGTTTGCCCGCTCACCCCGCTCAATTTTGCCGAGGATGACTTCATTCAGTGGAGTCAGGTGGTCAATCTGCCGGGCGCGCTCCGCCAGGTGGGCCTGGGTCAGCCGGTTTCCCTCTTCATCGAAATGCTCCTTGCGCAGGGCGGCGATGAGATGCCCAAATTCCTTATGGTTCACTCTCTTGCTCCGTGAAAACGATGGAAAATGGAGAGACTGGCCGATCGTTTTGGCTATGATGAGCCGCTTACGCAATTGCAGGGGGGTACGGGCGTGAGTGCAGGGAGTACGGGCGTGATTGAATCACGCCCGTACACGAGAAATTGTATCACAAAATCTACCGAAATTGGTAGATCGATCTGCTGGTATTCGTCGTTGGAGGGGCGATTTTTCTGTCGTAAAGGAGGACAATGATTCTGGAAGCCGTATCTGAGCGGGCACACCCGAAATCATTGAGGGCAGGACTATGAAAACCGGCTGGTTGGCAAGAGTGGTGTTGTTGATAGCGGGAGCGGGGCTGCTCTTCTGGTTTCGCCAGCCTATCGGGGATCTGCTGGCTGCCGCCGGAGACCAGACAGCGGTCAGTGCCCGTCTGGCCCAGTTTGGCCCTGTGGGGCCGCTTCTGCTCGGTCTGATTCTGGTCTTGCAGGTCATCGTCGCCGCCATCCCCGGCCATATTCTGATGATCAGCGGCGGGTATGTCTACGGTTTTTGGATGGCCTTCTGCCTCAGTCTGGTCTCTACTGTGGGCGGCAGCCAGCTCGCTTTTCTGTTGGCTCGCTGGGCGGGTCGCCCGCTTGTCGAACGTCTGGCCCCAGCCGATCTGCTGGCGAAATGGAATCGGCTGTCCGCAGATCGGGGTCTCGTCTTCTTCCTCTTTTCCTTTATGCTCCCCATCTTTCCAGCCGATGTTATGAACTATGTGGCGGGTCTGAGTTCCCTTTCCAGTGGCCGTTTCTTCATCGCCAACCTGTTGGGCCGTCTGCCGGGTCTGATTTTGATGAGTGTGGTTGGTGCCTATGGCATCCGCCTCTCCCCCCATTTATGGCTCATCATTCTGGCCGTGGCTGCTCCCCTCACTTTTGTGGCCTGGCGCTATGGCCTGCCGCGGCTTCGTTCTGTGGTGTCCAGAGAGGAATGATCTATGCAATCGCTCCAGCATACCCTTTTCACCGATGTGGCGGACTTCTATGGGAAGTTGCTTGCCTCTCTGCAGCAGGCTGAAGAGAGCATTCACCTGATCTATTTTGCCTTTGACAGTGGCGAGTGGGCTGACAAGATCGGCGGCGTACTAGAGGAAAAGGCAGATTCCGGGGTAGCTGTCCACCTGATGGTTGACGAAATCGGCATGGCGGTTGACAACCTGCGCAATGTGTATCGGAACCGGGCGCTGCTTTCCAAGTTACAAGCGGGCGGTGTCCAGGTAGACATCTTCCGCCCCGCAGGCCGTCGCCTCAGCCAGTTCAACCGCCTGCATGTCAAAGTCTGCGCCGTGGATCAGGCAACGGTCTTGATGGGCGGCTCCAACATCGGTGATCACTATCTGGGCTGGCGCGACACGAATATCTGTCTGAAGGGTGATTTTGGAGATACCTTTGCGCGGCTCTATGGCTACCTGCGCCAATTCTCCTCGCTCAATGCAAGCAGAGGCGCCACCGCCCAAGCCAGCCCACAGCTTGATCTGCCGGTGCAAGATGCGTCACTGCTGCTGACTGTGCCAGGCCGCCGTCAGGATATCCGCCGCACGCTGCTAGAACTCATTCTGGAGGCCGAACGGTCGGTGAACATTCGTAGCTGGTACTTCCTGCCCGACCAGGAGATTCTCAACGCGCTCCTCTCCCAGGCCGAGCGGGGTGTAGATGTCACCGTCCTCTTCTCGGACCGCACCCGCGTGCCCTTCATTGACGCGGCCAACCGGATGGTGGCCCACAAACTGGCCCAATCCGGTGTGTGCGTGCAGCGTTACCGCGGGCGCTACATGCACGCCAAAGAAGCCTGGAACGACAAAGGGCATATCCTCCTCGGATCCGCCAATATTGATCACTGGGCGTTGGGCAGCAACTTTGAGTGTGATCTGCAACTGCACGACAGCGCGCTGGCGCAGCAACTCCAGCAGGCCCTCTATGCAGATGGGGACAATTGCGTGGAATGGAGTTTTGTGCGCCCCGGGCAGCCAGCTCTCTCTGGGTTTCGCTTGTGACTGTTGACCTCGTGTCAAGAACTCGAAATGGCCGCAGGCGCATAAAATCTACCAATTTTGGTAGGTAAACTTTCCCAAACTGGCTGCTGGCGAGTAGATTTTTCTGCTCTGTTGGCGGATACTTAGATTCGTAAGCCAGCGGTTGCCGCTCCCCATTGGCCGGTCATCTTCCTGCTGCGCCAGTATGAAATAGGAAACCGGAAGATAGAAGATCGTCGGCAATGGCCCTGGGGTGAAAGATCATCACTGAGAGGAACTGGAACGGTAGTTCACCAAACACACAGAGGAGGGATAACAGATGAATACGCCACATGCCAATCATACGAACTGCGCAAAAATCGGTATGGGTTCCCGGACACGGAAGGGTTTGGGGTTGCTGCTTCTGTTGACAATGATCCTCACGGCCTGTCAGCCGCTATCCCTGTCGGACATATTCGCGCAGCCAGGCACAGTCACAACTCCTCAAGGCGCGGCCGCGGCAGAGCAGACCGTGGCGCAGACCACGCCCCAAGCGGTTGCGCAGGAAGCAACCCAGGAAAAACCGGTACCCGTCGAGCCCGTAGCCAGTGCCACTCCGGGTGTTCCCGACCCAGCGGCGCTCTTTGCTGCAATCGAGGCGGGGGATCACGAGTTACTTAGCCAGATATTAAAAGCCGGAGCCGATCCCAACGTCAAGAACGCTGAGGGCTCGACAGCTTTGATGGTTGCAGCGCAGACAGGACATGTTGGAGCGGTACAGGCGTTGTTGGACGCCGGAGCCGACGTCAACGCTCAAGACGCTGGGGGCGGAACAGCCTTGATGTTTGCCTTGATGTTTGCCGTGCTCACAGGAGGTGTTGAGCCGGTACAGGTGTTGTTGGACGCCGGAGCCGACGTCAATGCTCAAGACGCTGGGGGCGGAACAGCCTTGATGCTTGCCGTGATGGCAAGAGGTGTTGAGTCGGTACAGGCGTTGTTAGACGCCGGAGCCGACGTCAATGCCCAGTCTTCTGATGGTACGACTGCCATGATGTTTGCCGCGGAGACTGGAGATGTTGAGTCGGTACAGGCGTTGTTGGACGCCGGAGCCGACGTCAATGCCCAGTCTTCCGATGGTATGACTGCCTTGATGGCTGCCGCGCAGACAGGAGATGTTGCGTCGGTACAGGCGTTGTTGGACGCCGGAGCCGACGTCAATGCCCAGTCTTCTGATGGTACGACTGCTTTGATGTGGGCAGCCAATGGGGGAAAGGTGGATGCTGTAAAAGCGCTGCTGACTGCTGGCGCTGACATCAACGCCGAAGATGCGGACGGCTTCACCGCCCTCTTGCTTGCCACAAAATCCGGGGAAGTAGAAGTTGAACAGGTGTTGCAGGATGCCGGTGCGGTAAGAAAGGACACGCTGCCTGCTTTCAAAAATCTTGATGAAGGTGTTGCGCTTCTCGAATCTGGCGATCTGGAGGCAGCGGTTGCTCGCTTCGATACAGCTATCGAACTCAAACCAGATTTTTCCGAAGCCTACCTTCGCCGAGGAGTTGCCTATGTGCGTATGAAAGATTTCGATGCTGCGCTGAAGGATCTTAACGAGACGATCCGCCTCGACCCAGAAAATGGCGAAGCCCATTTCTACCGCTTCGTGTCCCACTTTCTCCTCGGTCACTATACGGCAGCCCTACAGGACTGCACTGTCGTCTACCTATCAGGGTCCTACGGAAAAGACATTGATTTCGCTGAAAGATGTTACAACTTCCTGGGTGCGCTGACCATTCGTGACTCTGATGGTACCCGGGAGCCGTCGCCCGATGATTTACTTAAAGATTTTGACGCAGCCATCCAAGATGACCCTGATTTGGCCGTGGCCTACCTGTTTCGGAGCTTTGCCCACCTGAACATTGGCGACATGGCAAGCGCAGCCCAGGACATGCAAGATGCCGTTCGTCTGGATCCAGTCTTGACCAGTATTATGCCTGACATGTGGTTCTACTTCCGCGGAGAGAATGATCCCAGCGCCGCAGTCGAGGAACTCGAAGCAATGCTTACGTTTGTGGACCCCGATTCGGTTCTTGTGCCATTCTTCAACGGGTTGATTGCACAATTCTCACCCGAGCAGTAGACAAAGCATTCCCTTATCTGAGGCAGGTACGCCTGCCTCGGATGACTTTCCAACAAACACCCTTTTCCTTATACACCGGCCTGAAGATGAACGTATCCCATATTCACAACGCAAAGGAGCCATCTATTCCATACGTCCGCAAGATCGACGTGGTGAGCGTTAGTTGGGAGATGTGCTCTCAAAGTCTCAAGAAGGAAGCGAGAAGTTGAGAGGGAAGTTAACAAAACGAAGACGGAGGGCAGCAGACATAGCCCGTCGGCCAAAGAGAGTGACCCGGTAAAGACGAGAGTCAGGAACAGGTTCGATGAGCTTGTGACCGCGCAACTTGGCAAGGAGTCGGGTGATGCGGGCGCGCAAACGCTGTTCCTCCTGGGGGTCGGCAGGTGGATTCGGGAAAAGAATCTGGCGCAGATTCTGGTTGCGAAAGCCGGTGAGCAGGAACTCACCACGCAAGAGAGCGGCAAAGAGAGCGCAGGATTCAACCGAAAGCGGCTGAAACTTGGGGACAGAAGGATTCTCGCCCTGAGGCTGACACAGACTGTCCAGAGCATCCAGGGCAGGCTTGTCTTGGGTGGGGAGAGAAGCCAAAGCATCCAAGTAGCGTTGGTTGGCCTCCCGGGCCGTCTGATAGAAATGCCAGAAGTTGGAGACACCTTTGGGCATGCGTTTCCAGCGCGACGAAGAGCCTTCCGGGGTTGGCATGTGAAATTCGTCCGCTTTGTTGATGGTTGTTTCGACCCGCAGGTTTGAGCCGTTGTTATACATTTTGAGGGAGTTGGCGTTGAGCCAGTGTTTGATACGCCAGCCGGGTTCGCGTTTGTTGAGGCGTGTTTCGACTTTGCCTGTGTAGGCCGCCGAGAGTTTGCGTCCCAGAAAGCGCATGATATCTTCTGCGCCGAAGGCGAGGAAGCTTTCCTGGAAGAGTTCGGGCAAGAGTCCATCCAGTTTCTCTTTGTCGCCAAACATCACATCGGTGGCACACTCAAACTGTTCAATCGTCCAGTAGTATCCTTTCTTCACGCTCGCTTCAATCTGGGGCAGGAAGGGGTTGAGTTCCTGGGCAAAGTGATTCCAAACCCGTTCCCACTGGCGATGGGCCATCTTATCGCACATGGCTTGTACCCGCGGCAAATCGTCAATCTGCCAGAAGGTATTGTCGTGGCGCACATAGCCAATAGCGGCCTGCTCCATCTCGTGGGCCAGCCACTCGTGTCCGTTGATATAGATTTGCAGATTGAAAGGCCAGCGGCTTTGCAAGCGTACATACATCCAGCCAAACTCCCGGTCATTGTAATAGATGTAGTAGTGCAGGTGCTTGCCTGGCTCAACTCTGGATTCCAACCAGCCTTTCTCTCGGTTGAATCCCATGACCATACTATTCTCCACCTCCAGCGTCGACAGAATTGCCACCATCCCTGTCGGCATCCCTTTGGCCTCGGCTATCTGGCGCGCCACTTCGTCCTTGCTCTCGCCATTCTTGCCCGTCTTTCCCCCCATATAGCTGATTTCGCACCCACCTTCCACCGCCTTTCTCATCAGGTTCTCTTTCAACTCTGCCGTCGTTCGCTCCTGATACGCTACAAAGTCTTTCAGCAGCACATTCTGACTATGCAAGTACCAGTCAAACTGCTTCTGGGCAGGATAGAGTCCCGACAAATACCCTTTGAAGATCACCCGGTCAAACATCTCCAACTTCCCTTGCGTTTCACCAGGATATATTTCGCCAAATCGTCCCATTCTCCACCTTCCTTTTCCGGCTTCCCTATAGCGTCTCCTTCACCTCTTTCTTATCACCATTCATTCTTTCACGCAACCTTGTGGCTCTGCCACCTTATGTATTACCGACGACTGTTTTGGATATCTCTTGTATGTCTGACACTGCTGTTGGCAACTTGGCCGCAGGTGACAGCTTCGGGTATCGTTGCCACCCAAGATGTCGCAGAAGCGCCGGCGCAAGTCGCTACCCCCGTGGCGGTCGAGAAACCGACGGCCACCATCAACAAAGCCCGGGCCAATCTGCGCGGCGGTCCAGGCACCAGCTTTCCTGTGGTGGGTACAGCCAAACGGGGCGCTACCTTCTCGATTGTTGGGCGCAATCCTGCGGGCGACTGGTTTGAGATTGTACGGGAAGGCAAGGCCAATGCCTGGGTGTCACAGATTGTCGTCAGCGTCAACAGCCCGATCGATGCCATCCCGATCTCGGCAGCGATCCCGCAACTTTCTACGCCCGCTGCGACAGCGACGGCTTCCCCTGCTCAACCTGCCGCTCAACCTGCCGCTCAACCTGCCGCTCAACCTGCGGCCCAACCTGCCGCGGCCCAGCCTGCGGCTGTCCAACCGACTGCTACCCAAGCGCCTGCGGCTGCGCCGACTGGTGCTGGCCCGACGCGGGGTCGGTTGCTCTACAGCGTGGCCAACATAGACGCAAACCGCTGGGAACTGTGGGAGTACAACTTTGCCAGCGGTGCAAGCAACAAAGTCGCCGACTGGCGCACCGAAGTTGATGTGAGCAAAGATGGCTCCCAGATTGCCTACTTCGCCTGGGAGGGAGAGGTAGGCGTCTGGATTATGGACAGCAACTTTTCCAACGAGCGCCTGCTGATCGGCGGTGGTGCCGCTTATCCCAGTTTCAGCCCGGGCGGAGACCGGTTGGTGCTCAACGGCGGCGAAGATATCTACCTGATCAACAGCGATGGCGGCGGTCTGCGCAAGCTGACCCGTGGCGAATACCCCTCCTGGAGTCCGGTGAGCGACGAGATTATCCACCGCGCCTGTGTGGGCGGCGGCTGTGGTCTCTATGCAATTGACGCCAACAGCGCAGACCCCAACGCCAAACGACGCCTGACCGAAGGCGGCGGCGACGGCCAGCCCGCCTGGAGTCCCAATGGCAGCCGGATTGCCTACATCAGCAAAGATGACGGCAACTTCGAGATTTACGTGGTCAACCCCGACGGCACGGGCAAAAGCCGTGTCACCAACGACCCGGCCAGCGACGGTCTGCCCGTCTGGAGTCCCGACGGTCAATGGCTGGCCTTCCGCAGTGACCGGGGCGGTTCTTGGGCCATCTACGTCGTGCGGCCCGATGGCACGGGTCTGCGCAAGCTGATCGATGCCAATGTGTTGCAGTACTGGTTCTTTGAGAAGATGGATTGGAGGTAGAACATAGCATAGCAGGAGCGGAGCCAAGTATCGAGACACTACCTTGATACTTGGCTCCGCCCCACCGCTACAGATTGCTTTATGACGGAGGGCAGCAAGTTGAGGACGATAGACACAACAGCCAAAGATACATGTGACGAAGAAATGCGGCCACAATCCAGTTGTTGACCAAGAGATTAGCGAAGGAGGAGTCCAATGTCTAGGAAAATGGCTCTACTACTCATTGTGCTTTTGTTGGCGGCGTTGCCTGCCAGCAACCTGCCCGTTGTCGCGGATGTGACGACACCCTCACCTGCCATTCAATGGGTTCGCCAGTTTGGTGGAACGAGTTCAACGCCAGGAAACACTGTGGCCTATGCTGCGGCTGCCAACGGGGATATCTACATTGGTGGGACTTCATCTCCTTTCCCTGGACAGAACACCGGAGGAGCATACATCCGTAAGTATGACGTCGAAGGTGATGAAGTTTGGACTCGTCAGTTTGGCGCTTCTGCAGTTTTCAGTATTGATATGGACAGTTCAGGGGTCTATGTGGTTGGAAACATTAACGGCGCTTTGCCCGGTCAGGTAAGTTTAGGCGGTGTAGATGCCTATATCAGGAAGTATGATGCAGACGGTAACGAAGCCTGGACTCAACAGTTCGGCTCTTCTTCAATGGACCGCGCCAGTGGTATCGCAGTGGATAGCACTGGTATCTATGTGGTTGGGGAAGTGTGGGATACTCTCCCTGGCCAGAGCAATGCAGGAGAATCAGATGCCTACATCCGCAAGTACGATGTTGATGGCAACGAAATCTGGACCCATCAATTTGGCTCTACCGGGGGGGATTCAGCGAATGATGTCGCCATAGACAACTTGGGTATTTATGTGCTTGTAGTACTAGGCCATGCTCTCCCCGGCCAAACCAGTGCAGGAGCCTATATCCGCAAGTATGATACCAACGGCAACGAAGTCTGGACCCAGCAGTTCAGTTCTTTCTCGTATTCTTCTGTTGCTGTAAACAATTCAGACGTTTATGTGGCTGGCGCAATCTACGGGACTCTCCCTGGCCAGATCAGTTCAGGGGGTTGGGATGTCAGCATCCGCAAGTATGATGTTGCTGGCAACGAAATCTGGGCCCGTCAGTTCGGCTCTTCTTCGGATGATTATGTCCGTAACATCGTCGCTGCCAGTTCAGGTATCTATTTGATTGGGGAAACGCAAGGCACTCTACCCGGTCAAACTAGTATAGGAAACTCCGATGCTTATATCCGCAAGTATGATGTGGACGGCAATGAAGTCTGGACCCGGCAGTTCGGCTCTGCTTCTTCTGAATTTGCTCTTGGTATTGCTGCGGACAGTTCAGGTATCTATATGGCTGGGTATACGGGTGGTACCTTACCCGGTCAGACCAGTGCAGGGGGCATAAATGCCTTTGTTCGTAAATACGATGTCGGTGGTAACGAAATCTGGACTCGCCAATTTGGTGCAGTGATAATTAGCTCAGAGAGTACCACGGCTCAAGCTTTAGCTGTTCATGGGGATATTTACATCGCAGGAAATACAATCGGTTCTTTTCCTGGTCAGACCAATTCGGGAAGCAACGATGTCTATATCCGTAAGCAAGATATGGAGGGTAATGAAGTCTGGACTCGCCAATTTGGCTCTAGCTCACATGACTATGCTTTTGGTATTGCTGCGGATAGTTCAGGTATCTATGTAGCTGGGTATACAGAAGGCGTCCTTCCTGGTCAGACTAGCCTAGGGGGAGCCGATATCTACCTCCAGAAATATGATAGCGACGGCAACGCGGTGTGGACCCGCCAGTTTGGCTCTACCTCTTCTGACTACGCTAATGACATCATCGTGCATAGCTCAGGCATCTATGTGGTGGGGACTGCGGGGGGTGCCCTCCCCGATGAGGCGAGTATAGGAAATTCCGATGCCTATATCCGCAAGTACGATATGGATGGCAACGTGATCTGGACGCGCCAGTTCGGCTCTTCTTCTGCTGACTACGCCCAGGGCATCACTGCAGACATCTCCGGTGTCTATGTAGTTGGGTATACTGAGGGCACCCTCCCTGGCCAGACCAATGCAGGCGATAAGGATGCCTACATTCGCAAGTATGATGTCGACGGCAACGAACTCTGGACTCGTCAGTTTGGCGCTGGTCTCAGCGAGTATGCATGGGGCATTGCAGCGGACAGTTCAGGCATCTATGTGGTAGGTAATTCGTCGGGTTCTATCCCTTTGCAGATTCGTTCAGGAAATGATGATGTTTATATCCGCAAGTATGACGTAGACGGTAATGAAGTCTGGACCCGGGAGTTCGGCATTCCTTCTGATACTGACCGAGCTCATGGCATCACCGTGAACGGCTCAGGTGTCTATGTGACTGTCCGTACGTCGGGTACCCCAGCTACATATCTCCGCAAGTATGATGTGGACGGCAGCGAAGTCTGGACCAAGCAACTTGCCTCTGCTTGGTGGTTGAGCGCTCGCGACATCGCCGCGGACAGTTCATCTCTCTATGTGGTCGGGTATACGGGCCATGTTCAATCTGACCCAATTTGGTTGGAGAATAGCGCCTTTGTGGTGAAACTTACCAAAGATATCGTCCCTGGTGGCACGCTTTACCTGCCAGTGATCAATGCCCACTGATCGACCCAAGAGCCTATAACAGGCAAACAGGCTCTCATCGAATCCCCGGATGAATAAAAAAGGGAAGGATATTCTTCTCGCGTACGTTCTCGACAACCAACTGTAACTTGATTAGACATATCCAAATCCGTTCGATATCCCGGCAAAGAGGCCGGTTCAGGAGGAATCCAATGTCTCGGACAATGAATCTTCTGCTCGTCGTGGTTTTGTTGCTGGCCCTGGCTCTCAACAGCCTGCCTCTTCCAGCCCACGCCATGACTCCATCCGCGTATATTCAGTGGTTCCACCAGTTTGGCGCAATTACTTTTCAACCAGAAAATGACCGGGCTTCGGCTGTAGCTGTCAACGGTGACCTCTATACAGTGGGGACTAATAACTTCGATTCGATAAGGGCCGTTGCTGTCATCTATAAACACGATGTTAATGGCAACCAACTCTGGTCTCGCCAATTCGGTTCTGTTGCCACTTACGCATTTGATGTCACGGTGGATAGTTCAGGAGTCTATGTGGTTGGGCAAACGTATGACACTTTGTCTGGTCAGACCCATTTGGGTAGTAGCGATGCGTACATCCGCAAATACGATGTAGACGGCAATGAACTCTGGACACGCCAATTTGGTTCTTCTTTTAGGGATGAAGCTAACGTAACGGTTGTGCAATCAGATGCGATTCGATGAAAAACGGCATAGAACTTGAAGATTTCTGTCCGCTTTACGGTAAATGACCGGCGTATGGTATCCGGAACACTTTGCTGGCGAAGACGCTCTGCCTGCTGAACCTTAATAATCGACTTTCTGAACTCCGGATCACTTGCGCCGAGATGTGGACCTGCCGTTTGGCACCCAATTTGCCTACGTCAAGAGCATTGTGGGCTGGTTGGGACTGGTCAGCTAACCAGTGGGAAGCCCAGCGAATGAAGTTGGCAGCAAAGTTCTCGCTCTTGACCCTTCCATTTCACATGAGGAAATGGTCTAAACTTACAAGATCTGAGTTCTGTTGGTAAGGTGCAAGAGATCTTTCAATTTGAGGCCGTTTTTCATCGAATCGCATCTGATTGCACAAAACTTAGGCTAACGGTATTGCTGTGGACAATTCAGGAGTCTATATAGTACTTGTATTCCGCACTTCTTGAAAAGGGTTTGAAGCGGGGTAAAATGGAGTCCACATCCCTTTATCAGTCCTCCATACCCTTTATCAGAGAGGTGTTTCGATGAGCATAGAACTGCAAGAAGTTGAATTCGAGACGCGCACGATTGGTCCCTTGGTGTTGACTACGCCGGTGTTGCAGCGGCTGGGATTGCGCGAGATTGTGAATCGTCATTGCCCTGTGGCGGAACAGGCGGATTTGGATCACGGACTGGTGGCCGAAGTGGTGACCCAATCGCGACTGAGCGATCCGGGGGCTTTATACGACCTGCCGGGTTGGGCCGAACGCTATGCCATTCCCGCCCTGTATCCGGAGGTCGAACGGGCGGGGCAACTGAACGACGACCGGGCTGGGCGCATGTTGGATGCGATTTACGACCAGCGCGCCCACATTTGGGGCGATCTGGTGGCCTCTGCCACCCAGGCCTACCAGGTGGAATTGCGCCGTTTGCACGCCGACACGATGTCTATGACCTTTGCCGGGCTGTTTGCTGACCAAGCAAAGGTGGAAGGGGTGCCACACCTGGAAGTGGGCTACAACCCAGCGGGCGAGTGGCTGCAGCAACTCAAGCTCTTCGCCCTGGCCAGCGGCGACGGTGGGCTGCCGGTCTGGTTCGATACATTGGATGGTGGCACGGCGGACAGCACAACCTATGCTCCCCAGTTTGCGTCCTTCGCTGAACAGGCCCGCCTGGCCAACTTCCTGCCCTTAGAGGAAGTCATCCTCATCGGTGACCGCAAGATGCCCACGGAAGAGAACCAATTGACCTGGCTGCGTCTGGGTCTGAGCTACATCGGCCCTGTCACGCTGCAAGAGCATCACCGTCAGACGCTGCAAGCGCTTTTGGCGGCTGAACAGAAGTGGGAAAAACTGCCTAAGGCACCGCGCAGAAATAAGTTATCCATTTGCGTATAAATGAGTTATGATGGGCGCATGGAACAAGAGCTGATCATCAAACAGAAATACGAAACGCTCAAGCCGTATATGGATGAAAGGATGCGACGCGTGTGGGCGGCTGCCGAAGCCAAAGCGTTGGGACGCGGTGGGATCAGTACAGTATCGTTGGCAACGGGCCTGACACGCAGAACGATTCGTTCGGGACTGAGCGAGCATCAAGAGCAGCTTCTGAGTGGCGAAGCGCCTGCACAACGCGTGCGACGTCCTGGCGGGGGACGCAAGCTGATCACAGAACAGGATGCGCAACTGCTGGCTGATTTGGAGTCGTTGGTTGCTCCGCAGACACGCGGCGATCCGCAGTCGCCGTTGCGTTGGACGTGCAAGAGTACGAGCAAACTGGCTACGGAGTTGCAGGCGATGGGACATGTAGTCGGTGAGCGAACGGTGGCTCGGCTGCTGCAAACGCTGGACTATAGCCTGCAGGCGAATCGGAAACTGCGGGAAGGCTCGGCCCATCCGGACCGGAATCAGCAGTTTGAGCATATCAGCACGCAAACGAAGGGGTTCCAAGCACGTGGTCAGCCCGTCATCTCGGTGGACACGAAGAAAAAAGAGTTGGTCGGCAATTTCAAGAATGGCGGTCGTGAGTGGCAGCCGAGTGGCCAGCCTGAAGCGGTGCGAATGCACGACTTTGTCGACAAGAAGCTTGGGAAAGCCATTCCCTATGGCGTCTATGATGTGACTGCGAATGCTGGCTGGGTGAGTGTGGGCAGCGACCATGATACGGCCGAATTTGCCGTCGAGACAGTGCGCCGCTGGTGGCGACAGATGGGGGTGACCACCTATCCAGGCGCAACCGAGTTGCTGGTTGTGGCGGATGGCGGGGGCAGCAATGGCGTTCGCAGCCGTTTGTGGCCGGTCGAACTCCAACGCTTGGCGGACGAAACCGGGCTGCACATCTCGGTTTCGCACCTGCCGCCTGGCACCAGTAAATGGAACAAGATTGAGCATCGGATGTTTTCCCACATCACCCAAAACTGGCGCGGCCGACCATTGGTCAGCCACGAAGTGATCGTCAACTTGATCGCCCATACTACCACCGGCTCTGGGCTGGTGATCCAGGCCGAACTCGACCCCGCTCCCTATGCCGCTGGCAGGATAATCACGGATGACGAGTTGGCGAACGTGCAGATCGAACGAGATGCTTTTCACGGCGAATGGAACTACACAATTGCTCCACGTACCCGACCAAATGGATAGGTTATTTCTGCCCGACGCCTATTAGTGTCACAAAGTATTCGCCAGAGGGAAGCGGTCATGTTTAGCATGTTCGCGGAAAAGGATAACAGGACTTACGCAGCCAGGAACACCGCCATCCCTGGCGGCAGCCAGCAGGATGCTGGCGTTCCCAGGGGTAACTGCGTAAGTCCTGTCTACACCTTTTGGCTGCCTGCTCTGCCGCCCCACGCGGGATGGCCTCTAGGCAAAGGCAGCCAATTTGCGGA
The DNA here is from genome assembly GCA_945897075.1 of Litorilinea aerophila. Taxonomy (GTDB): domain Bacteria; phylum Chloroflexota; class Anaerolineae; order Caldilineales; family Caldilineaceae; genus JACQGT01. Next base: position 19,556 of record CAMDEX010000014.1, on the reverse strand, counting down.
AGAGGTCGGCAAAGATTGGGTTGCGCCGCACAGCGGTGGCGATGCGCATCAGGTGGCGGCTGCGGTCGCTGCTCCACGTCATCTGATCGGTGAGGATCGGGCTGTGTTCCAAGACCGAAGGTGCCCAATCGCTGTTGAGCAGCCAGGCGATGGGGGCCAAATCCCAAATCTCCTTTGACCAGCCGAAGTGATCGTCGCTGTAGCCTTTGAAAGTCTCCACCAGAAAATCGCCAATCGCGCCCCGCCCGGCCACGTATGCCTCCAACTCCGGCACAGTCGCCAGCAGATGGGAGGCAACGGTGGCGCAGGGTAGCATCACAAAGGGCGCGCCGCAGTCAAAGAGTAGGCGGGAGGCGTGCAAATCCTGGCGCAGGTTGAACTCCCGCGCCGTAGGCCAGAAGGTGGGGTGGCCGCCCAGCCAGACCAGCACAATCCGTTCGACGATGCGGGGTTCCAGCAGCAGGGCAGAGGAAACGTTTGTGGGCGCGCCAATCGCAACGACATACAGCGGATCGTCGTCCGGCGCGGCCATCGCCCGCTCCACCAGATCAGCCGCGGCTTCGCTCGCCACCGGGCGGTCGGCGGCCTGCATAAATTCGGTGGAGCCGCGCAACACCGGCCTGCTGTAGACACCGGGCAGCCTGTCCAGCAGCCGGTAGATTTCGTCGTAGCTGCGCTCCATCCCGTCGCCCGGCCCGTTGGAACGCGCGTTGTGAAAGGGCGCGGCATAAATGGCCTCCATTGCCAGCTTTTCCGGCGAGAGCAGCGCCCAGACCAGCGCAAACTGGTCGTCAATTTCGTTGTAGGTGTCTGTGTCCAGCACCATCCGCACGCGGCCGCTGGGCGGGGCGAGACGGGCGATGCGCTGGGCGTCAGAGAGAGGCGGGAAGGTCATTGTTGGTTCCTTTTTTGCAGGTGCGGTTTGCAACGGCACAATTGGCGGAGACCCCAAGAATGTGTGGTTGCAAACCGCACCTACGAACTATACAGGCGGGTTAGATCAGTGAGCGCTGATTGAGTAGCCGAGTCTGTGAGGCGTATCGAAATCAAGCGAACGGGTCTACCCGCTGGGTTTCGATACGGCTGGAAAAAGCCCCAGCCTACTCAACCTGCGCTGGTACCCTGTATAGGTACGGTACTTTGTAGGTGCGGTCGGAAACCGCACCTACGCACGCGCGGCGCGCAGGAAGGCGCGCAGCGCGTCGTGATCCTTGCGTCCCGGGCTGGTTTCCACGCCGCTGCTCACGTCCACGGCCCAGGGACGCACGGCGCGGATAGCCTGGGCGACATTGGCGGGGGTCAAGCCGCCCGCCAGCATCAGCCGCGGATAGCGCTGGGCCAACACAGCGGCACTGTTCCAGTCGGCCTTTTTGCCGGTTCCGCCATACTCCGCCGGGTCGTAGGCGTCAATCAGCAGTTGGGGGCCGTCGTCCAGGCCGAGGGGGGCAAAGCGGGTAGCCGCCTCGCTTGCGTCTGCGGCGTCGGCGGGGCGCACAGCTTTGAAGGCTTTGCCCGTCAGCCGCTGCAAAGACCCGGGCGGCTCGTCGCCGTGCAACTGGGCATAATCCAACCCGGTGAAGGTGAGAATGTCGCTGATCCTCTCGACCGTCTCGTTGACAAAGATGCCGACGAAGCGGGGAGTATTGGGGATTGGGGATTGGGGACTGGGGATTGGGGCGTCTCGCTGCAATACCCAATCCCCAATATCCAATATCATTTGTTTGATTATGTCCGGCGCGATATAACGGGGCGACTTGGGGTAGAGATTAAAACCCAAGTAGTCGGCCCCGGCCTGCAGGGCGATGCAGGCGTCTTCCAAATTGGTGATACCGCAGATTTTAACGCGCACATCAGACATGCCCGTTTCTCCTCTGGTTTGCCTTCCGGGAAGCGGCCACGTCAACTTCTCTACGCCTTGATTTTGTGGCCGCTTCCCGGAAGGTTCTCGAAGTTAGTTAAGCCCATTCCTTTGGCTTGGCAGATAGGCCAGCAGATCGGTCAAAGCGCGCAGATGGACGAAATCGGCATTGGCTGCTTTGTCTGTATGCTGGCAACTGCGGTCAATCAGGAAGGGGGCCACCCCCGCGGCCCTGGCCCCCCCGCAATCGTCGTCAATGCGGTCGCCCACAAAGAGGGCATACTCTGCCGCTGCGCCCAGCCGTTGCAGCGCGGCGTGAAAGGGATCCGCGGCGGGTTTGCGCCCGTGGCCGTCGTCGCCCGCAACCAGAACCGGGAAGCGTTGGGTAAGGTTGTGCGCGGCCAGAAAATGGAGCGCGCCCTGGCGGTCGCGCTGGGTGATGATGCCCAGGGCCAGATCGGCTTCTTCCAATCGCGCCAGCAGCGGCAGAACGTCGTCATAGAGAGGCGGCACGGGGTTTGTGGCAAAGTAGGCGTCCATCCAAATCGGCACGGAGGGATCATCAATTTCCAGTTGCATAGCCACCCGTTCGTAGAAACGGCGGAAAAGATGGGGGTCTTCGCGGCCAGCAGCCATCAACTGGGCTGTATAGTCATAGAACCAGTGAATCTGCACGGCAAAAGCCGCGTCCACAGCCTCTTCGCTGCGCGGATGTCCCCATTCGGCTAGCTGCGCGGGCAGCAATACGTGGCCGTGTTGCACAAGAGTTCCGTCCAGATCGAAGAGAAGGGCGTCAATGTTCATACCGGATAGGGTACTCGGAAAGGGGGAAAGTTGCAAGTGGAAGGTGGCAGGTTGGCAGGTTGCAGGTGGCAGGTTGCAGGTGGAAGGTTGCAGGTGGCATGTCGCAAGTGGCAACTCGCAGGTGGTCAATCGCCAATCCCCAATCCCCAATCCCCAGTCGCTAATCCCCAATCCCTAATCGCCAGGAATTGTGGTATAATTGCGCTGCGTGCTTGCCCAGCCAGGAGAAACGACAATGCCCACCCTTTCGTACACCCACGAGACAATGCCCAAGTCGTCGGAGGAGTTTCAGCGCCAGTTGGCCGAGGCGATGGCCGCGTCCAACCCCATTGACGATCTGTTAGAACTGGCCGCGGATTTGCGCTGCTTTGAGGAAAAGTATGCGATGGCGTCAGAAGAGTTTTATCGTCGTTTTAAGGCCGGTCAGATGGGAGATGATTTCGACTTTTTTGGTTGGTCTTCGTGTTTTCGGATGTATACAAAGACCCGCCGCTCCATCGAATCAGCGCTGATGCGGGCTGCGGTGTGGCCGCATGAGGAAATCTCTGTGACTGCAAGCGTTCCAGTGGCTGAGTCAGTCGCCGTATGAAACTTAATGCGTACCTGGACAGACTGGAAAATACCCTACGATCTCGTTCTGATATTGAGATTGATGACTTGTGGATTCGCCAATTGCGGGAAGACGCGTCATTCCGCGCCCGAGTACGCTTTTATGACGTCTCCCGTCTCTTTCTGTCAGAAGATTTGGAACGCATAAACGAGCGTGAGATGCGTCGAATTGAGTTCACATTTCATTATCAATCAGAAGATGGAGCGCTCATCTTCCGTTATGACGATACGGCTCATTACCCGGACTTACCGACATTCCCATTCCACAAGCACACGGCGGACGGGGTAATCGCCGCCGAAGCGCCCGACCTGGCCGATGTGCTGCGCGAGATCGACGCGCTTCTTTACGCGGATTCATTGAATCCTTACCAGGAGAGATGACGATGCCCACCCTTTCTTACACCCACGAGACAATGCCCAAGTCGTCCGAGGAGTTTCAGCGCCAAATGGCCGAGGCGATGGCCGCGGCCAACCCCATTGACGATCTATTGGAACTGGCCGCGGATTTGCGCTGCTTTGAGGAAAAGCACGAAATGGCGTCGGATGAATTTTATAGCGGTTTCCAGACCGGTAAAATGGGCGATGATCTGGACATTATGGAGTGGGCTGCGGTGTACGATCTCTATCTGAGAACACGGCGCGAGATCGAAGTGGCGCTGATGCACGCCTCTGTACAGTCGCCTGTTTTGGAATTGGTGCCGGCATGAATCTCGGCGCGTATCAGGCGCGTCTCGAAGACACATTGCGTTCGCGTCGCGATCTGGAAATCGAGTCTTTGGACTTCCGCCAGAAGAGCAAAGGCACGATTATGACTGCCCGCGTGCGTTTCTACGATCAGTCGTTCTTGGGTATTGTAGAAGAAGTGATTCCCAGTGAGGCCAGGACTGTTGAAAAAGTGCGCTATGTCTTTCACTACCAATCTGCGGACGGCGCGCTCATCTTTCGCTACGACAATTCACCCCATTTCCCCGACCTGCCCACCTTCCCGTCCCACAAGCACACGGCGGACGGGGTAATCGCCGCCGAAGCGCCCGACCTGGCCGCTGTGCTGCGCGAGATCGATGCTATCCTCTACCCTTTGTACACACGGATGGAAAAGAACACGGATGAAAGTTCGAATTATCCGTGTTTCCTTTTATCCGTGTATACACCTCCTTCATGAACTTTACGCCGTTTATCTCCGTCCAGCCTTTACAAATTCGCTGACCTTTGCCCCCCGCTCGCTCTGGGGTAGTTTGCAGAAGGTCTCCCCCACCAGAATGGCGTCGCAGCCCATCTCCGCCATACGCCGCACATCTGCGGTGTCGCGGATGCCGCTCTCGCCCACCACAACCCTGCCCGCGGGGATCAGCGCACGCAGGCGGGCGGTGTTCTCGATGTCCACCTCAAAAGTCTTGAGGTTGCGGTTGTTGACGCCGATGATCTGGCTGTCCGCGGCCAGCGCGCGTTCCAACTCCGCCTCGTCATGCACTTCCACCAGCACGCCCATCCCCAGTTCGTTGGAAAGTTTGTGCAAAGCGCGCAGGTCGTTGTCGCCCAGCACAGAGACAATCAGCAAAATGGCGTCGGCCCCGGCCATACGGGCTTCGTAGACCTGGTATTCGTGGTAGATGAACTCCTTGCGCAGAACCGGGACTGACAATTTTCTCGCGGCCAGCCGCTCGGCGATGGCGGTGAGATAGGCCAGCTCGCCCTGGAAAAAGCGGGTGTCGGTCAGGCAGGAGATGGCCGCCGCGCCGTTGCGGGCAAAAGTTTCGGCGATGAGGGGCGGGTCCCAGTCGCGGGCGATCAGCCCTTTGGATGGGCTGGCGCGCTTGACTTCAGCGATGAGGCTGGCCCCGGCAGTGCGGGTCAATGCTGCGGCGAAGTTGATGGCGGGTGGCGAGAGGCGGGCAAAGGCTTTGACCTGGGCCAGAGGCATCTCCTCCATACGGCGGGGCACCTCCTGACGCTTCCAGGCCATAATTTCGTCCAGCACTTCGCCTTTGTGTTTGGCAATGTCGAGTTGGGAGTGTTTTGGCATAGGAGGGATTGGGGATTGGAGATTGGCGATTAGAGATTGGGTGAGGGACGGGAAATGGATGATGGGATGATGAGACAATGGACGGCAAGACCCATTATTATCCCATCATCCCTTCCTTACGCAAACGTCTTTGTCTTTTCAATAAATCTTTCCAACACATCCAGTGCCGCGCCGCTGTCGATGCTTGCGCTGGCTTCGGCCAGACCGGCTTGCCAGTCGCCACATTCGGTGCTGAGCGCGGCCGCGGCGTTGAGCAGCACCGCATCCCGCTTCGGCCCGCGCATCTCACCAGAGAGGATGCCGCGCAGGATGGCGGCGTTCGTGGCTGCGTCGCCCCCCTGCATATCGGCCAGCGTAGCGCGGGCCAACCCTAATTCTGCCGGGTCGAAAGTTGTGGTCGTCACTGCCCCGTTGCGCAGGTGGCTGACCCGGCTGACACCGGTGGGGGTCAGTTCGTCCAGCCCTGTGCCTGTTTCGTAGTAGCCGTGGACGACGTAGGCGGCGTTGACGCCCATATTGCCCAACACCTGCGCCATCGGTTCGGTCAGTTCCGGCGCAAAGACGCCCACCAGCATATTTGTGGGCGAGGCCGGGTTGGTCAGCGGGCCGAGGATATTGAAAATCGTGCGCGTCTGGATCTCCCGCCGCGGGCCGATGGCGTGGCGCATGGCTGGGTGGTAGGAAGGGGCAAAGAGGAAGGCGATGCCCACCTCCTCCACACATTCCGCCACCTGCTCCGGCGTCGTCTGCAATGTCGCCCCCAACGCCTCCAGCACATCCGCGCTGCCCGCGCGCCGGTTGGAACGGTTGCCGTGTTTGGCGACCTTCACCCCGTGGCCGGCAATCACAAAGGCCGCAGTCGTACTGATGTTGAACTTCTGCGTGCCGTCGCCGCCCGTGCCCACAATATCGAGAACGGGCGTGTCGCCCAGCAGGGGGCGGACTTGGGTGGCGTTGCGCTTCATCGCCCGTGCGCAGCCGGTAATCTCGTCAACGGTCTCGCCTTTGAGCCGCAGGGCAGCCAGAAACGCGCCGATCAGCGCAGGCGTGGCCTCCCCGGTCATAATCTGCGTCATCGCCTCGTCCGCGGCCTGGGCGGAGAGACTCTCCCCGGCAAAGAGGCTTTCCAGGGCGGTGTGGATGGGGGTGGGCATTGGGTTCTCCTTTGGGCTGCGTATTGCGTATTGCGTATTCCGTAAGTAGTGACGATTGAGGGACAAATGAAACGTGAGGCGTGAGAAGAATCGGAGGATCTCACGTTTCACGTTTCATCCCTTCGGGCCAATCACCATCTGTCCACCAATCGTATCTCACTTACGCAATACGAAATACGCAATACCTATACTTTCAGAAAGTTCCGCAACAAATCGTGTCCGTACTCGGTCAGAATGCTCTCTGGGTGGAACTGCACGCCGAAGATCCGTCGTGTGCGGTGGCGCAATCCCATCAGTTCGCCTTCCGTCGTAAAGGCCGTCGCTTCCAACACAGCGGGCAGCGGCTCCTCCACAATCAGGCTGTGGTAGCGGGTGGCGGTGAAGGGGCTGGGCAGCCCGGCGAAAATGCCCGCGCCGTTGTGCTGGATGGGGCTGACCTTGCCGTGCATCAGCCGCGGCGCACGCACCACATTGCCACCGAAGACGTGGCCGATGCACTGCTGGCCCAGACAGACGCCCAGAATCGGCGTTGTCTCGCCCAGCACGCGGATCACATCATTGCTGATGCCGCTGTCCTTGTCCGGCGAACCGGGGCCGGGGCTGATAATCACGTGGCTGGGGCGCAGATCGGCCAGCGCCTCCACGTCAATGGCGTCGTTGCGCCAGACGCGAATATCTTGCCCGCCAATTTCGCCCAGGTATTGTACCAAATTGTAGGTAAAACTGTCGTAGTTGTCTATGACTGCGATCATTGGTAGCTTCCCCTATCTCAATGCTGAAATGTGCCGAGGGAGGAGATTAGGAGATTAAGAGATTGGATTGCGGTGAGTAATCTCCTAATCTCCTAATCTCCTAATCTCCTAATCCCGCAATCTCCCAATCTCTAATTCTCCACTTTCTTCTGCCGCTTCTCCGCGGAGCGGCGAATCCGATTCCAGACGCCTGTGAAACCCATCGCCTTTTTGACTTCGATGAGCGTGGCCTGGGCCTCTTCACGGGCGCGCAGTGTGCCCTCGTAGAGCAGCTCGTCCACGTAGCCGGTCTGGGCTTCGTATTCAGCCCGGCGCTCCCGGATGGGGTTGAGGAAGTTTTCCAGCGCCACAAAGAGCTTCTCCTTCACCTCCACATCCCCCACCCGTCCCGCCCGGTAGCGCTCTTTCAGATCCTCCATTTCGGCGACATTCGGGTTGAAGATGTCGTGATAGGCGAAGACCGGGTTGCCCTCCACATTGCCGGGAATGTCGGCGGAGATGCGGTTGGGGTCCGTGTACATGCCGTTGATCTGCTTACGCACCGTCCTACTGTCATCGCTGAGCAGGATGGCGTTGCCCAGACTCTTGCTCATTTTGGCCTGACCGTCGGTACCGACAAGCGTGCCGCCCTCCACATAGGCGTCCGGCTCCGGGAAGACCTCGCCGTAGAGATTGTTGAAGCGGCGGGCGATCTGCCGGGTGATCTCGACGTGACTTTCGTTGTCCTTGCCCACAGGCACCAGATGGGCACGGGGCATCAGAATATCTGCGGATTGCAGCACCGGATAGCCGAGCAGATTGTAGGGCATCTGCTCCAAATGGGCGGCGGCGGCCATATCTTTGATAGTCGGCAACTGTTGCAGCCGTTCCACCGTCACCAACCCGCTGATCAGCAGTTGCAGTTCGTAGATTTCATGCACCGCCGATTGCAGGTAAAAAGTCACCTTCGCTGGGTCAATCCCAATCGCCAGGTGATCCAACACAATCTGGCGGGCATTCTCGCCGATGGCGTAGATGTCCTCTTTGCTGGGCTTCGTCGTCAGCATGTGCAGATCGGCAATGATAAAGAAACACTCGTACTCGTCCTGAAAGCGCAGCCTGTGGCGCAGGCTGCCCACATAATGGCCCAGATGCAGCTTGCCCGTGGGCCGATCACCGGTCAAAATGCGTTTGCGTGAATTTGTAGTCATCATTTTCTCTCCTGGTGTTTGCCATTCGGAAGGAGATGATGGGATGATGAGATGATGGCACGTCCCACATCATCCCATCATCTCACAATCCCTTCTCGGCTTCATCGACCGCTACTGATAGTGCTCTCGCTTTGTTCCAACTTTCGTTGTATTCCGATGTGGGGTCGCTGTCGGCGACGACGCCGCCGCCCGCCTGCAAATTGCACACCTTCCCCTGCATTACAATCGTGCGGATGGCGATGCAGGTGTCCATCGTGCCGTCGTAGTCAATGTAGCCCACCGCGCCGGCGTAGAGACCGCGGCGTGTGCCCTCCAACTCTTCGATGATCTCCATCGCCCGCACTTTGGGCGCGCCGCTGACTGTGCCCGCGGGGAAGGTGGCTTTGAGCAGGCTGATGGCGTCGTGTTGGGGCTGGATGCGCCCGCGCACATCGCTGACAATGTGCATGACGTGGCTGTAGCGCTCCACCTGCATCATCACCGGCACAGTCACCGAGCCGTATTCGCAGACCCGGCCCAGATCGTTGCGCCCCAAATCCACCAGCATTACATGCTCGGCCCGCTCTTTGGGATCGGCCAACAGCTCGGCAGCCAGCGCGTTGTCCTCGGCTTCGCTCTTGCCGCGCCAGCGTGTCCCCGCGATGGGGTGGAGATAGGCGGTGCCGTCCTCCAACATCACATGCATCTCCGGGCTGGAGCCGATGATGCGGATCGGTTCGTCTGTGCCCGACGCCTCGGCCACCCCGGCCACGCCGTTGAAGTCCAGGAAGAAGAGATAGGGCGACGGGTTGAGCATGCGCAGCGCCCGGTAGATCGTAAAGGGGTCGGCTTCGGTGGGGCGGCTGAGCCGCTGGCTGGGCACCACCTGGAAGATGTCCCCCGCCGCGATATACTCTTTGGCCTTGCGCACATTGGCCTCGTACTCGGCTTGGCTAAAGTTGCTCGTCCAGTGCGCGCCGTTGGCGCACTCACGGGGCAGGGGCGGCGTCAACGGCTGGCGCAGGCTGGCGATGATTTTGTCTATGCGCGCCACCGCGTCGGCGTAGGCGGCGCGCATATCGCCCTCCACACGCATATTGGCGATGATGATCAGTTTGTGCTTGACGTGATCAAAGACGACCAGATTGTCGGCAAAGAGCAGGAGCAGATTGGGGATGCGCAGGGTCTGTTGGGCAGTTTCCGGCAGCCGTTCGATAAAACGCACCAGATCGTAGCCGAAGTAGCCCACCGCGCCGCCGGTAAAGCGGGGCAGGCCAGGAAGCTGCACCGGCTTGCGCGCAGCCATCAGCTCGCGCAGAATCTCCAACGGATCGCCCCTCTGCTCCTCCAACACCTGTCCGCCGGCCCCACCGATCACCACCCGGTCGCCGATGCCGCAGGCGCTCATCGGCGGGTGGACGCCGATAAAACTGTAGCGCCCCACCTGCTCGCCCTTCTCCACCGATTCCAATAGAAAGCTGGGGCCGCCGTTGCGCAGCTTCAAAAAGACCGCAACCGGCGTCTCCAAATCTGCCGGCAGCTCCCGATAGACCGGAATCAGATTGCCATCCTTTGCCAAAGTACGTGCTTCATCCAAAGTCGGTTTGTAGCTTGCCATCGTTCTCTCCCTCTGGTGAGGGGATTAGGGATTGGAGACTGGGGATTGGGGATTGAGGACTGTGCGCTTCAAGTCCCCTATCCCCAGTCCCCGACCCCCAGTCTCCGATCCCCGCTCTCCAATAGAAAAACCCCCGTCCGATCCAAACACAAAGCATACGCCTTGTATTTGGGGACGAGGGCTGTTGCTACAACTCCCGTGGTGCCACCCCACTTAGACTGAGCGACATTCTACAGAAACCGAGTTTTTTCTGAAAAACTCGGTTTCTGGAAACAAAAAACCCTTGCGTGAAACACAAGGGCCGTCTGCGCCAGTCTCACTCTACGAGGACGGGGCGCTGCGCCCGATCCTCTGCGCCCTGATAACGGTGGCGTCTCCGGAAAAAGCTACTGCCAACCGATTCTGGTTGCTTTCGCCTTTCCAACTCCCCGGCCCATTCACCATCCGCGCTACCGTCCCATTTCCACCGTGCAGGGACTCTCTGGGGTTCGCTTCGACGGCTACTCTTCCGGTTCGCAGTCATTATGCTATGGATTGGTTGCTACTATACGCCAACTGTGGTCGGTTTGTCAAGTACGAATTTTCCCGATTTACACCTTCCGGGAAGGGGTCACAAGCTGGCTGAACTTGCCCGCTCTGCTTGACCCCTTCCCGGAAGGGAAGTCGGCATCGGCGCAAGCTAACAGTTTTCGTTACGCACGCACAGCGTAAAGTTTGTACTCCAACTCGGTGTGTCGTCGCTGTCTTTCAGGAAGACGGTGGCTTGCACGCTGTAATCGCCGCTCTCGATTGGGATACCCGTACTCGGCCATGTGGCCCCCGGGCCGAGGGCGAGAACGTTGCAGTTGGGTTCGCCGCCGCCAAAGGAGCAGTAGCTGTGGTTGTTCTCGCGCTGGGTATGCACAGTGCGGAAGTCGCCAAACTGCTCAAAAATCTCAAACTCCACGTGATCGATACCGTCGCCGTCCTGGTTGCCTCGGTTCGGGTCCCAGACAAACATACGAAAATAGAGCCGATTCGTGAAAACGGGATTGTCCGACGGGCCGGTGAATAGTGTGATATCTGCCACGAGAGCGCCGTTTAGCCCCGCGCCGCCACCACCACCGATGCCGATTTCTGCGGGCGGTGTGGGCACGCGGGCGATGGCTGTCGTCGGCGTGGGCGTGGGTGTGGCTGTGGCCGCGGGTATGGGCGTGGGCGGAATGAGACCCAGCGCCAGGCTGGAGACGGCTCTGTTGCACGCCACATACTGGCTGGCAGCGCTGACCCACCCGGTCAGCCCGGTCGCGGTCTCCTCGATCTGAACCCACGTGGAGGCGGCATTGCGCGCCACCATCCGCACGACGGCACCCTGGCGCAGTGAGCCAATCGGCGGGGTGTAAACAGTGTCGGGGCCGAAGCGCACATTCAGTGTGGAGGATACGACAGTGCAGGTGACTGCGCTGGGTGTCGGCGTCGCGGTGCGTGCGCGCGTGGGTGTTCTGGTCGGGGTGCGCGTTGCTGTTGCAGCGGCGCGGGCTGTGCGCGTTGGTGTGGGTGTACGGGTAGATGCGTTGGGGGGAGCAGCCGAACCGTCGCCGCTTTCCAGCGCAAGCGTCAGGTCATACGCACCGGCGTCCAGGCGCGTGGCACCCAAGACGACAATCGTATAGTTGCCAGTGGCGGGCAGCGCAAAAGCGCTGATCGCGGCGTCGCTGCTGCGCCCGCTGTTGTCATCGGCGGCAAGAACTGTCTGATCGCCGCTGCGGTAGAGTTCCACATAGACATCGAATTCGTCGCTCTCTGCCTGGATCGTCACCACATCCCCGGCGCAGCCGTGGAAACCCCAGACCGCGCTGCGCCGGGCGCGGATGGCACCCTGCGTCGTGCTGCCCGGCGCAATCCAATCGTCCACCCCCTCCTCTTCGCTGCCGGCGCTGGTGACGAGGCGCAACTCATACGCGCCGCGGTCCGAGCGTCGCCGGCCCGCAGCGATAATTGTATAGCTAACCGACTCTTCCACCAGATATTCGTCGATCTGTGCCGTCTCCCCGACGCCGCCAGCCTCGACCGTCGGCTCTGTCCCGTCGGCGGTGTAGAGTTCCAAATAGGGGGTAAACTGCGTACTCTGCATTATGACGGTGATCGCGCTGCCGGCGCAGGCCGTGAAAACCCATTCGTCGCCCCCGGCGGAGGTTATCTCCCCTGTGGCTGCCACCCCTGCCGTCAGAATGTTCGGCTGCTGGGCGCGGGCTGCGCGCTGGGCCATCCCCCACAGAAGCAGCGCGGCCAGAAGACCCATCAGCAGAAAAGCGGCCGAGCGCGTGCGTGTGATCGATATCATTCTCTCTCCCCTTCCTCTACGAGCGTCTGACGGGCTTTCTCGGCGCTCTCGCGATACGGTATACAACTACATTCAAGCACTTTTTTCTGAAAGACCGGATAGCCCAGCGTGGCCTCTTTCTGATTGATGCAGGACTGATAGGCGTTTACGCTGTCGCCGAGCAGGGCAATCGTCTCTGCCCTGGCGGCTGCGACCGCCTCCGCTTGGCCCGTCTGGCTGGCGACAAATTCGTCCACCGACGCCAGATGGGCTTGCAAACGGTAGGTCAGCCCCAGCCCCATTTGCGTCCAGGCGAAGTATTGGGGTGATTCTTGCACGGGGAAGGCCGCCGCGGCTGTTGTCAATTGACCGGCTGCGCTCTGCAGCGCGGCCGCGGCTGGTTCATACTCTTCCGCAAAGATGCGCGCCAGCCCCAGCACCCGGTAGGCCAGCCCCAGATTCATGCGTACATACGGCTCGATGGGGGGCCAGAAGGAGGCGGGTGCCAGCCGGGCCGCCTGCTCCAAATGGGCCACTGCCTGCTGCGCATCGCCCAGCGCATCGGCCACTGTCTGCGCCGACTGTTCGATATTCTTGTCAGAGGTGCAGGCTGCTTCCTCAGCAGTCAGCTCACGCCCACGCACAAAGTAAAGCTGTGCGCGGTCTATATAGGTCAGCCCGAGCAGAACGTGGGCGTTTACGTAGTCCGGGTTGATGGAGAGAGCCGTCTCGCCGGCGCGAATGGCCTCTTCAAACTCTCTGGCAAAGAGGGCTGCCCGCCCCAGAAATAAGTAGAGAAGCTCCTTGCCCTCTGCGTTGGGCCAATCGCCCAACCGCCTTTCTGCTTCCTGCAAAATTTGCAGGGCGACCTCTGGCTGGTTGGCAAAATCGTAAGAGAAAGCCTGGGTCAACCAGAAGACCGCGGCGCTGCGCTTGTTCAGCCCAGGCGACATCTGAAGTTTGGCCGTGGCTGCGTGCTGCGGATCGTCCAGGGGCAGGTCGCTGGCAATCGGTGCGCCCATCTGGTGGCTGCCCATCGCCGCGTCCGGCTCGTCAGAAATGGCGGGCGAGCTGTAGTAAAATTCCAGCACCAGAGCTTCCTGCACCGCGTCGCTGGTCAAATAGCCGTAGATGACGATATTGGCGTTGATGCGTTTGGCCAGGGCCGCGGCCGCGTCGGATCGTTCCTGCGCGGTAGCGCCCTCAATCACCCCAAAATGTACATTTTTCGCGCCCCTGGCCGCCGGCATCGTGTCGTGCCAGATCAGCACATCGCTGATCGGTGTCTTTCTGCTCTCGGCGCTGGTGGCGGCCTTGGCTTCCGCGTACTGGACGGCAAGCTCCTCGTACATCGCCGCGCTGAGATCGGCCCCCAACGCCGAAGGGTTGATGCGCCCGTCGCTGAGCAACCCAAAATCGGCCACCGCGATATTCAGGCTGCCGCGCATCTGCCAGGGATTCCACAGGGGTTCGGCCAGAGGGTAGAGAAAATAGCCAGCGATTACCAGCACGGCCAGAGCAATCAGCAGCACATACGGGGTGATGTTGCGCCCGCCCACGTTGAGTTGGAAAATGTTCTTGCCGACGGCGACATTCTGCGCGCCCGCGCCTACCTCGGCGATGACGACATCCGCCCAGGCCGCGTGGCGCAGCCGCTGCCACTGGCGGCGCAGCCAGCTTTGCTCCTCTTGGCCGTTCGGTGCGGGATTTTTCTCGCTCATTGGCTGTCGCTAGCTGATTTGAAAATAGAACGCGGATCAAACGGATTGAGCAGATACACGCGGATTTCTCCCTCCTATCCGCGTGTATCCGCCCGATCCGCGTCATCCGCGTTCCATACACAGAAAGAATGAAACGCGAATGATGCGGATGGAGCAGATACACGCGGATTTCTCTCCTATCCGCTTTGATCCGCCCGATCCGCGTCATCCGCGTTTCATTCTTTCTGTGTTCTGCGCTTTTTCTATCCCCGCGCCCGGTCGCGCGCCAGCTTCAGCGCCCTCTTGCCGTAGACATTGGCGACCTGCGCCCGGTACTCGCCGGAAGCGAACATATCCCCCATCGGGTCGGGGACGGTGAGATGGCCGTCCACCGCGGCGTCAATGGCAGCGTCGCTCAGATCAGAGCCGACCAGCGCCGCGGCCACAGACGCTGCGTCCAGCGCGTGCGAGTTGACGCCGTTGAAGCAGAGGCGGGCCGCGCTACACTTGCCTCCCTTGTCCAGGCTGACGATGGCGGCCGCGCCGCACAGGGCATAGCCGGAGGCCGGATGCTCGAACTTCAGATAGGCCGATCCGCTGTGAGCGGAGGCCGCGGGAATCTCCACGGCTGTCAGAATCTCGCCGGGGTCCAGCGCCGTCGTCATCAGGTCTACGAAGAAATTGGCGGCGGAGATGGTGCGGCTGCCGTTGGGTCCGCTGATATGCAGCGTTGCGTTCAGGGCCAGCACAGTGGCGGGCAGGTCCGAAGCCGGATCGGCGTGGGAGATGTTGCCGCCAATCGTGCCCCGGTAGCGTACCTGGCGGTCGCCGATCTGCCCGGCGGCTTCGGCCAGCAGCGGCGCGGCTGCCTTCACAGCGTCAGAAGTGGCGATTTCGTAGTAGGTCGTGGTGGCGCCGATGCGCAGGCTGCCGTTGCTGCGGCTGATGCCCTTCAGTTCGGCGATGCGGCCAATATCCACCAAGGCAGATGGATCGGCCAGACGCATCTTCATCACTGGCACAAGGCTGTGCCCCCCGGCCAGCACTTTGGCGTCCGGGTTGCTCTGCAAAAGTTGCACCGCCTGGCTGATTGTCTCGGGGCGGTGGTAGTCAAATTGGGCTGGAATCATCGCGTTCCTCCTCTAAAGATGGTTGCAGGTATGCAGGTTACAAGTGGCAGGTATGCAGATGGCAAGTGACGTTGCAAGTGGCAGGTATGCAGGTTGCAAGTGGCAAGTGATGACACCTGCATACTTGCAACTTGCGACTTTCCACCTGCCACCTGCCACCTGCTACTTTCCACCCCTCATCGCCCGCCACACCTTCTCCGGCGTGGCAGGCATGTCGATGTGGGTGACGCCGAAGGGCGAGAGCGCATCCACCACCGCGTTGATCACCGCGGCTGGGGAGGCGATGCTGCCCGCTTCGCCCACGCCCTTCACACCCAGCGGGTTGTGCGGGCAGGGGGTAACAGTGCGGTCGGTCTCGAAGGAGGGCAGGAAGTGGGCCTTCGGCACCGCGTAGTCCAGCATCGAGCCGCTGAGTAGATTGCCGCCGCTGTCATAGACCGCGGTCTCGTAGAGCGCCTGGCCCACGCCCTGGGCGATGCCGCCGTGAATCTGGCCGTCCACCACCATCGGGTTGATCACATTGCCCACGTCGTCCACCGCCAGATAGCGCTTCAGGTCAACCTGGCCGGTGGCCGGGTCAATTTCCACAATGGCGATGTGCGTGCCAAAGGGATAGACAAAGTTGGAGGGGTCGTAGAAAGCGGTGGCTTCCAGCGCCGGCTCCAGCCCTTTGGGCAGATTGTGGGCCAGATATGCCTGTAGAGAGACATCCTGGATCGACTTGAACTGATCCGGCGAGCCTTTCACATGGAACTTGCCCTTCTCAAAGACCAGATCCTCCTCGGCGGCTTCCAGCAGATGGGCGGCGATGGTGCGGGCCTTGTCCACCACCTTGCGCGCCCCCATCACAATCGCGCTGCCACCTACGGCCGCGCTGCGGCTGCCATAGGTGCCCCAGCCGTGGGGCATGGCGCCGGTGTCGCCTTCCATCACGTCAATATCTTCGTAGGGAATACCCAGTTCCGCCGAGGCAATCTGGGCAAAGGTCGTCTTGTGCCCCTGTCCGTGACCGGAGGAGCCGCTGTAGACCGTCACTTTGCCCGTGGCGTGTACGCGCACCACCGCGCTCTCCCACTGGCCGGCCTGCGCGCCCAGCGAGCCGACCACCGCCGAGGGGGCCAGACCGCAGGCTTCGATGTACGACGACAGGCCGAGGCCCAGATAGCGCCCATTCTTGCGCGCTTCGGCCTGCTCCACGCGGAAATTTGCATAGTCTATGTGCTTTAGTGCCAAATCCAGCGTACCCTCGTAATTGCCGCTGTCGTAAGCCAAAGCCACCTGCGTCTGGAAGGGGAAGTTGTCGGGCTGTACAAAATTATGCCGCCGCAGCTCCGCCGGGTCAATCCCGCTGACCCGCGCCGCTTCGTCCACCATCCGCTCCACCACAAACGTAGCTTCGGGTCGGCCCGCGCCCCGGTAGGCGTCCACCGGCACAGTGTGGGTAAAGACGCCCCGCACGTGGCAGTAGATAGCCGGAATGTCGTATTCGCCGGACATCAGCGTGCCGTAGAGATAGGTGGGCACGGCCGGGGCAAAGGTGGAAAGATAGGCCCCCATATTGGCCAACGTGTCCACGCGCAGACCGAGGATTTTGCCGTTGCTGTCCAGGGCCATCTCAGCCGTCGTCACGTGATCCCGCCCGTGCGCGTCGGTTATGTAGGTCTCCGAGCGGGTAGCCACCCATTTGACCGGCCTGCCCACCTGCATCGAAGCCCAGGCGGTCAGCGCTTCGTCGGCGTAGTGGTGGATTTTGCTGCCAAAACCGCCGCCCACTTCTGGCGCAATCACCCGGATTTTGTGTTCGGGCAGGCCGAGCGAGGCCAGCGACATCAACAGCCGGTGGATGTGGGGGTTCTGGCTGGTCATGTGAATCGTCACCTCACCGGTGGCGACATTGTAATCGGCCAGGGTGGCCCGGGGTTCCATCGCATTGGGGATGAGCCGGTTGTTGATAATATCCAGATGGGCGATGTGGGCAGCGCCAGCAAAGGCGGCGTCGGTCTTGGCCTTGTCGCCGATCTCCCAGTCGAAGGCGATGTTGTTGGGAGCGCTGGCGTGGACCTGGCCCGCGCCGGGTTGGATGGCGGCACTCAGATTCACCGCGGCGGTCTGGGGCGCGTAATCAACGACAATCGCTTCCAGCGCGTCGTGGGCGGTGTAGCGATCTTCGGCCACCACCAGCGCCACGCCGTCACCCACATAGCGGGCTGTATCCTTGGCCAGCATAAAGTGTTCCGGTATTTTTAGCCCCGGCAACAGCCAGCCCACGGGAATGCCGCCAGGGATGCCGCTCTTTACGATGTCTTGGGCCGTATAGACGCCCAGAACACCGGGCATAGCCGCTGCGCCGCTGATGTCAATGTTTTTGATAGTGGCGTGGGCATAAGGGCTGCGCAGAATGGTGGCATAGACCATTCCGGGCAGTTGCAGATCGTCGGTGTAACGCCCTTTGCCCGTGATGAGGGCCGGGTCTTCCCGGCGTTTGATGGCAGAACCGAGTATATTGGAGCCGTTTGTTTGAGCCATAAAAGGTTTCTCCTTGGAGTAGGTCGTGGTGCGTGGTGCGTGGTGCGTGAACCAGTAGTCACTGATCTCACGTTTCACTCCTCACGTTTCGGACAGGCAGCAGACGGAATACGCAATACGCAATGGTTGTTACCCGTTCATCACCGCTGCCGCGCTCTGCACAGCTTTGACGATATTGTGGTAGCCCGTACAACGGCACAGGTTGCCCTCAATGCCGTGGCGAATCTCGTCCTCCGAGGGGTTGCCGTTGCGTTCCAGCAGGTCCACAACCGAGATGATCATCCCCGGCGTGCAAAAACCGCACTGCAAACCGTGGCTGTCCCAGAATGCCTGCTGCACCGGGTGGTACTTGCCGTTGGCAACACCTTCAATCGTCGTGATTTTTCCGCCGTCGGCCTGCACAGCCAACAGTGTGCAAGATTTGACCGCCATACCGTCCAACAGGACAGTGCAGCTCCCGCATTGGCTGGTATCGCAGCCGACTTTTGTGCCGGTCAATCCCAGCACATCGCGCAACAGGTGAACAAGCAGCAAGCGCGGCTCCACCTCCTTTGCCACATTTTTTCCATTTACTGCCAATTGAATCGGAATGCCCATGGGTCTCTCCTGTGGTGAGATTGAAATGAACAGACGAAGATGCGTGGGAAGTGAAGCGTGAAACGCGAGAGTATGCCACTCGATCTCACGTTTCACGTTTCACGGGTCAGGTGAAATGATGAAAGCAGATGTTATTGCTTGCCTATTTTCCCTCCTTCCCAAACAACATACGCCATATCCAGACAACCGCAGCGAAACCGGCCAGGACAATCGCCACATCCCGTGCGCTGTATTTCTTCTCGAAATCAGCCAGCAGATCGGATGCTACATCTTTGGCGACATTCAGTCCGACTTCGGTGGTGGAAGGCGGCGACGGGGCTACGGGAGGGGGGACCGATTTGGCTTCGGGCGTTGTGGAGATCGGGGCAGCCACAGCTACGGGTTGTGGCTGCAAGCGTGCCTGAATCTGCTTGTCCAGAGATTCTAGCCCCTGACGGGTGATCGAACGGGCCGAACTGTCCATCAGCCGCTGGCCCACACTGGCAATGCGCCCGCTCAGTTGGGCCTCGCCTGTGTAAGATAAGACTGTTTTGCCGTCGCCGCTGCTTTCCAGGCGCAGATGGCCGGCCCCCTTCACATAGCCGGGACGACCCTGGCCCTCCAACTCTAGTTTGTAACTATTGGGCGGTTGGATATCGCTCAGACGCACAGTACCGGCAAAATTGCCCTGCACCGGGCCGATACGGATGTTGATTTCGCCTTCATACTCGTTCTCGCCCACCTGCGCCAGCCGCTCGCAGCCGGGCAATACCTGGGAAAGCACATGAGGGTCTTGGACAGCTTCCCACACAATATCCTGGGGGGCGTCAAAAGAGTAGGTGCCTTCGAGAGTAACCATTGGATTGAATGCCTCAAATTATAAAAAAAGTGTAGAATCGAATTGCACAAAGAAAGTGCGACTGGGGTTGCAGAGATTATAACTTGACATGCCAAGAACGTCAAAGCAGAAATTTCTCGTCCAGAAAGAGCGTTCGGCTGCGAACGAAGACAAGATCGGGCGATTTTGAATTTGACGGGCTAAAAAAATAGTGGTATAGTACCAGTCCGCTTGAATTTGAGTAGTTTGAGCGGGGCAAATTAAGAGTTGAAACAATCACGAAGCGATTTACGTGTGTTGAGCAGAAGTCAGAATTTCCGGTTGATCAGGAAATTTGGCAACGCAAGATGTATGTGATAGAGTAAGTGATTGTGCCCTGGAGGGTTTGGCTGGGTTCTGGGAAGGTTGTGAAAAACAGAGCCTAGCGGATTTGACAGAAGACAGGGGCGGTGGTAAAGTAAGGACTTGTGCCCTGGGGGTTGAGGGGTATGAGAGCA
>CAMDEX010000013.1 GCA_945897075.1 Litorilinea aerophila | reverse complement strand
AGATTCTCCCCACCCAAACCCCTACGACAAACGAGGATTCTCTTATGGCAAAACCCAATTTTGACATCTCCACAGCTCACCGCTGGTTTGCTGTCGAACTGAACAACAATCTGTGGCCTGCTCTGGAAGCAGGCCGCTGGTCCGCCGACGAAGCGGAGCAGAACATCCACGCCGCGCACGCCAGTTGCTATCACTGGATGCAGGCGGGCAGTGTGGCGAATCACGCCCGGGCCGAGTTACTGGTGGCGAATGTCTACGCCGCGGCCGGCTACGGCGAGTCTGCCCTGCGCCACGCCCTGCGCTGTCAGGAACTCATCGCCGAGAACCGCTTTGCTTTCGAGGATTGGGACTTCGCCTTTGCCTACGACGCGCTGGCCCGCGCCTACATCCTCACCGGCGACGCAGGCGAAGCCGACGAATTTCTGCGCCAGGCCCAGCGCGCCGGGGAGGCGATTGTGGGCGACGAGGAGCGGGAGATCTTCCAGCGCTGGTTTGCGGTGCGGAGAAAGTCAGTAGGACAGTAGGACAGTAATCAGTTTTCCGTGCGCCGTTGCGCGCCACAAAGGATGAAAAGCGCAACGCAGATTTACACAGAGGACGCAGATTGGGCAGATTCAATCCGTAAACTCTGGAATCCGTGTTCTACTTCCTCCCGATCACAATCGCTTCGTCCAGGTGGAAAGCGATGTCGTCGGCTTCTGGCTCGGCGCGGAAAAAGGCCGCGGCGTCGCCGGGCGCATCGAGCAGCAGCCCGCGCAGATGGGCAATCGTCTCGGCTGAGGCACCCAACCGCTCGGCCCAGGGCAAAAAGAGCATCCGTTTGGCCGCAATCTCCGTGTGGGTGACGGCGAAACCCGCCGCGACAAAGGCGCGCTCCCACTCGTCCAGAGCCAGACAGCGGTGATGGCTGGGATCGCGCAGCTTCTCGAAATCGTTGACATATTGCCCCGCTTCGGCCTGTGTACCGCCGGGCACGACGTTATCCACCACAGCCAGCAGCCCTCCGGGACGCAATACCCGGTAGCAGCCCGCCAGGAAGTGGTCAATGCGCTCGAAGTGGTGGGGCGCGATGCGGCAGGTGACCAAATCGAAGCTGGCCTCAGCGTAGGGCAGCGCCTCGGCGTCGGCGGTCTCGAAGCTGACATTGCCGATGCCTTTCTCTGCCGCCACGCCCTGCGCCACAGGGATCATCTCCGGTGTCAGATCGGTGGCGAGGACGTGGGCCACATGCGGCGCGACGGCAAAGGCGGTGTGGCCTGCCGCTGTCGCCACGTCCAGTGCCCGCCAGTGGGCCTGCGGTTGCACCAATTCCACCACCCGTTTCAGGCTGGCCCCCTGCGCGTGGACCGCGCTGGTGGCGTAGGCCGCGGCATGAACGCCAAATTGTTGCTGCACTAGAGATTTTCCCATACGTATTTCTTGCTCCTGGCCGAATGTAGTATACCAATGACGTTACGACTGGGCAGCCCTTGTGGCCGCCGCATGATTTTGATCATGCCGGCCGCTTGGGCAACATTCTCACGAGCGCCGCATGGCTGAAAGTGGGAACCCCAGTCGATCAGCCCGGCCCCCCTTCACGCTTTTGATGTTCATCCTTTTCCCCTTGAAATTCGGATCCTCTCTGCGCAGCAGTGCCGGTAGCTGGGTATCACTCTCCTCTCCACTCGCTCAAGAAAACGCCAAAGCCAATTGCTCGCGCCCAAGCGTTGCGGTGATCAGCTGCAGAGCATTGAATATCTCAATGCCGATGGGTTGGTTGTTTCGATCAAACTCAACAAGGATATTCTCGGTCACTTCCTCGAAGTGATCTTCCTCGCCTTCGCGCAGGACGATATACAGAATATCGTTCTCCTGGTCATAGTTCAGAATTGGTCTGTTCATAAGTCCATCTTCAGTTACTTCACCGCGCGCTGCGCCTTGGCCACGACCTGCGCCAATCGCTCCAGGCTGCGCTGGGCGGCCTGCGTCTGCTGCGCCAGCGGCTGCCAGTAGTGGGCGGCAAAATCGTCGTGTACCTGGTCGGTCCAGCTTTCGCCGGCGGCGTCCCAGCGCGCCTGCAACAACTTCCAGGCGGCGTCGAGTTCGCTGTAGTGGTTGGAGAGGGTGGCCATGGCAAGATTCCTCTGATTTCAGCTAGAAGACTACAACGGATTTAGACAGCAACGGATTTGGTTCGTCGGTTGCCTAGTCGGTTCGTCATTGCGTACGCTGTTTCGCCGACGAGAAGGACAATCCGCTCCTGTCTAAATCCGTTGTAGTTATAGCCATCACCCGACAACCCGCGCCGGGATCACCGTCCAGCCCAACTCCAGCGCCACCGCCAGCCGGTGATAGCCATTGATTACCCGGTAGCGGTCGCCGGCTTTCTCCAGGGCAATCGCATTCTCGCCGTAGAAGACTTTGTAGATGTTGTGGTGGCTCTGTCCTTCTGATAGCCCTTCTTCCCGCGCCTCCCGATCCATATCGTAAAGTTCTTGATCGGTCACGCCCTGGCCGATCAAACGGCGCACTTGGGCCAACTTCGCAAAGCCAGCAATCATTTCGGCTTTGGGCACTTTGTGGTAGTCACTCTCGTTCTGCACCGGCGAATCGCTCAGATCAATCAGAACGAGCGGAATGTCGCGGATGTCCGTGTGGAGTTCTTGCAAGGAGGGTTCTACAGTCCGGTCAGACAAGCCCGGCGCGCCAGAAATGGCCCCAGAGTTCTCGATCTGTCCAGGCGAGTCAGGGGTTGGGGGAGTCTCCTGTCCCGCTTGTCCCAACGCAGCGCCGATAGCCAGTCCCGCGCCAAAGGCCAGTGCGCCAGCCAGCACACCGCCGGCCGAGATGCCGCCTGACGCGTAGGAGCGCAACACCACAACTTTCGTGCCCAACACTTCGACCGCTTTGACTGTCTCGCTTTGCAAGGTAGCGCGCAGCCGGCTGGCGTCGCGGGCGTAGACTGCGGCCTCGGCTTGCACAGCCTGTCGCGCCTGGGTTGCCATGCGTTCCTCGGCCTCGGCCTGGGCCAGACGGCGGCGCGCAGCGGAGAGGGCCTCTTCTTCGCGGCCACACGAGGGCGGGTGTTCGTCGTCGCCAGAAGCGAGACAGCGGTGGTAGGCCGCCCGCGCCCGGCGTTCTTCCTCGCGCCAGCGCTGCGCCTCGCCGCGCCAGTGGCGCTGGCGCTCCTCCAGCCAGTCGAGCGTGCGCTGCATCTCCCGGTCAATTGCGGCCAACGTCGCCTGCGCCTGGTCGCCGTAGCGGATCAGGCCGGTTTGCAGCTCTTCGAGGTCATCGATGGCGCGGACTTCGACGGAGGGGGACATTGTGGGCTACCGCTGTGACAGGTATTCGCGCAGGCGGCTGGCCTTGCGCAACAGAAATGGGATTTGCTCGTCCGAGGAGCGCATGAATTGGGCCAGTACGCGCATCGTCTGTTGGAACTCCTGACCGTATTTCTGGTGCTCCTGGTCGCGCCAAGTATCCCCCAACTGGGAAAACTGGCCGTTCAAGCGCGTCATACTCTCCTTCAATTGGCCGTTGAACTGCTTGAGATCGCGGGCAAAACGTTCCATATCTTCGGGGTTGGCGATGGCTTGCGACATAGCTGGTAGTTCCTTGTCAAATTATTAACGCTTTATAATAGTATACCTAGAGTATACCAAACACAGGACGCAACCGCCATTCATCAAAAACGCAGTCAGCTTGACCGATTTGATCTGGGTCTATTCATAGCCGCGGATGGTGGGTGGCGCGGATTTGTCTCGTGTCGCGCAGACAAATCCGCGCCACCCACTATCCGCGGCTGTAACGTCCATCTTGTAACGTTAAAAATCAGCCGGAAGTTGTCAGCAGCGCTCCGGCAATCGCCGCGTAGCCCTGGGCGGCCGCGATCAATTCGTGGAGTTGCAGCCGCTCGTTGATGACGTGGGCATCCCGTTCCGCGCCGGGGCCGAAGCCCAGGGTGGGGATGCCCGCCACGCCCGCGCTGTAGGCGGCGTTTGTGCAGAAGCGATAGGCACCCGTCTCTGCTTCGATGCCGACGCCGTGCAGGGCGTTCAGGCTGGTCTGAATGAAGGAATCGTCTTCGGCGAGTTCCCAGGCTGGGAAGAATTTCTCCTGCACGAATTTGTAATCCGTGTGGCTGCGGTATTCGCCCATGCCGATTGTGGCGTTCAGGCGGATATCGGCCAGCTCGGCCCGCCCGCTGATGACCGACAGCACATCTTCGGCTCTCTCTCCGGGCAGCAGGCGGCGGTCGTAGGTGGCGCGGCAGATGCTGGGAATGACCGAATGGCCGGGGTAGGGGTCAGAGATAATATCGGTCAGGGCGAGGATAGCGGGACCCATCAGCGGGTGGCTGGGCAATTGGATTGTCTCCACCGCGGCGATCACGCGCAGCATATCCAGCACAGCGTTGCGGCCCAGATGGGGTGAAGATGAGTGGGATGGACGGCCAATCGTTTCCAAATGAATTTCTGCTCGTCCTCGCCCGCCGCGCGCCAGTTGCAGTTCCGTCGCCTCGCCGATGACGACGAAATCCGCGCCGGTCTGGGCAATGACCTTTGCCAGCGCCACCCCTTCCAGCACCTCTTCCAATACCGAGGCGCTGACCACTGCCCGCCCGGCCAGGCGGCTTCTCTCCAACCCGGCGATGCCGTGGACCATCGCGGCCAGCGCTCCCTTCATATCCGCGCTGCCCCGCCCGTGCAGGCTGCCGTCGGCCACCGCACCGCTGAAGGGGTCCCGATCCCAGGGCACGCCGGGCGAGACCCCTACGGTATCCGTGTGCGCGTCGTAGAGGACGGTCGGCCCGGTTGCGGCCCCCTCCACAACGCCGATGACATTGCC
The DNA here is from genome assembly GCA_945897075.1 of Litorilinea aerophila. Classification (GTDB taxonomy): domain Bacteria; phylum Chloroflexota; class Anaerolineae; order Caldilineales; family Caldilineaceae; genus JACQGT01. The sequence continues at coordinate 45,346 of CAMDEX010000013.1, read as the reverse complement.
GCACTCGTCGCTCCACACCCGATCGAAGCCCAGGCTGCGCATCTCCTCCTCCACCCGCCGGGCCACCGCGCCCTCCTGCCCGCTCAGGCTGGGGATGCGCACGAGGTCTTGGGTGAATGAGATTAGTTTGTCACGATTCATTGGGTTTTCCTTTTAGTACTTAGCCAGTGAAATTCTTGTTGTTTGTGCAAGAAAAGAGAAATTTTTGTAGACACGGATGGAAAGGAACACGGATTTTACTGATCTGTGTTCCTTTCCATCCGTGTCTACAACCCTCTTTGCTTCTGGCTTTGCCAGGTTAGGTGATTGGAAGATTGGCGACTTTGCCACACTGGTCGTAATCTCCAATCTCTTAATCTCCCAATCTCCCAATCTCCCAATCTCTCATCTCGCATCCTCTCAGCCCAACACTGCCACCCGCTCGGCGATGGCCTCGATCAGCATTTCCAGACAGCCAGCGGCTGGGATGGACGGCTCCTCCTGGTAGAGACCCAGCCCGTAGCGGTCGCGGGGCAGCAGATAGGCCAGGTGCATATCGCCGGAAAGGGGCGAGACGAAAATCGTCCACTCCGGGAAGCGACGGCGTAGCTCCACCTGCAAGAGGCTGTAGGGTTCGCCGCCACAGGTGACCCACATGGCGTCGCCCAGGCGGTAGACCGCGTAGTGAAAGGGCGCTGTCCCCGCGGACGGGATGTGCTGTAGACGGGCCAGCCAGCGCCGGGAGCGTTCAGCCATCGCCCTGGCCTCACTCGCTGCGTGGTTTCTGCCCTCTTTGAGCGCCTCCTCGGCGCGGGTTTCCCACTCCTCCAGATCGGCGCTCAACGCGTCCGGGTTGGGTCTGGTTCGGGTGGTCAGGTGGAGGGGAGAAAGACCGCCGCTGAATTGGCTGCTCTCGGCCTGGCGCTGGGCGTCGTGGGGCGCAAAATCCCACGCGCCCAGAGTCGCGCCGGAGACGACCGGCCCGCTGTAGGCGAAATCCGCGGCGGGCGGCCCCAGGCTGGAAAGCGCGGAGAGGGCGGCGTAGGCCACTTGACGCCCGTTGCGGTCCGCCACCGCCGGGTCGCCCACAAAGCCCTGCACCGGCCCCAGTTCACCGCAGGCACCCAGCAGAAAAAGACAGACCGCGCCGGTCGCTTCTTCCACTGTCTCGCGCAGGCTGCCCACATAATCCGGGCTGATCAGTTGGTTGCCCCAGGCCAGAGTCGTCGGGTGGCAGGCGTAGTTGACGAGTGTTGCCAGCAGGCTGCCATTTGCGGCTGTCACCCGTCCCACCAGCAGCGTATCGTCGGCGGGGGTGGACTGGTTGTAGCCGCAGACAAAAATGCCCCGTTCCGCGTCCCAGCAGTCCCGGTTGGCGGCCAGATCACAGCGCCCGGCAGCGTAGCTGATTACCGCGTCCTGGGCATTTGCCACTGCCGCGCGGCTGATACTGCTCACGGCTGCGTTCAACTCGACCAGATAGCCGGGGATGAGATCACCGCCGGGGAGGGGGATGCGGTCGGGCGTCATCATTCCCGCCGAGTGGGTGTGGGAGAAGGTGACGACGACGTTTTGGGCGGGGATGCCGCTGGCATTGGCCGCGCTCTGCGTCAGTTCGTCCAGTTCGTTCTTGCCCAGGCCGACCAGATCGATGAGCAGACGCAGCAGTCCTGGCCCATCACCGGCGCGGGGGAGGAGGGCCAGCGCGTCGGCAAAGAGGGGGCGATGGACGCCCGCGGCCCGGTCGTGGCTGGCCGCGCCCCACATGCGGTGGTAGATGCCCACGGGCGGTGTGATGTCGGCGCGGGCCGTGCCAAAGCGCAGGCGGGAAGTTGGGGTTTTGCGTGTAGTGGTGGTCATTGGATACTCCTGTGTCGGTTTGGGGAAGAGATTAGGAGATTAGAGATTAGGAGATTGGGAGATTGGCGCGGGTTGCATAATCTCTCAATCTCTCTAATCTCCAATATCTCTCGCAGCCGTTCATTGCCCGGCGCGGCGGGGTAGAACTCGAACTCCCAGTAGTGATCTTCCGGGTCGAAGCCGTAGAAGAATTCCAGTTGGCCGGCCACATCCTCCACGTCCAGCGTCTGCAAACGGAAGGCGGGGATGGCCTGCAAGTGGGCGCGCCAGGCGGGGAAGTTATCCGTGATCAGTCCGACTGTGACCAGTTTTTCCGGCGCGTAGGCGTGCAGGCCCACACCCGCCTCCACCGGGCCGATGAAACTGCTCCTGCCTGCCGCGTAGACTTTCGCCCAGCCCTGATCCACGGCCAGTTCCAGCCCCAACTGCTCGGCCAGAAAATGTTGCGCGGCTGCCATCTCTTTGTAGTAGAGCCAGAGGACAGTGGCGGAGAGAGGCAGATTGTCAGGTGTGGCGGTGGACAGCGGCTCGATTTTCGCCAGTTGGGGCAGCAGGCGCTCGTTCTCCGGGTGGGGGTTGAAGCGCTCAAATTCGAGAAAGTAGCCCGCCGGGTCGAGAGCCACAAAGCCTTCGTGGGCTTTCGTCTTGTCCGATTTCAACGGGTGGCGGATGGGAACGTTCTGGCTCTGCAAATGGGCGTACCACTCTTCCACTTCTTCCGTGACAAAGGCCAAAGTGACAGCTTTCGGTTCGTCCGGTTTGTGCAGGCTGTGCGCGATGTCCATCAGCGTCAGGAAGGAGGCGGGTGAGGTGCGGATGGTGCGGGCAATGCCAAAGTCAGCCACCAGCTCCAACCCAAGCGTTTCGGTATAGAAGCGGGTGGCGGCGTCCAGGTCTGCGTAATAGAAAAAGGGATTGGTTGCCAGAAGCGAATGGATCGGCATGGGTCTCTCCGCTGGGGAATGGGTTTCCTGTGTTGAAAGGTAATGCAGAGTTACAGCAAAGTCAATTTTATGGCTGTATGCTGTATCGCAGAGACGCGGGAGCGCGCAGATTTGCGCAGATTCAAACCTGAGAATTCTCAAAACCCGTGTCCAAAAATTTTCTTGCTTTTACTTAGAGTCATCGGAGAGAAGTGAAATGTCAAAGCAGAACAAATGGGATGTCGCCGCTATGCCCGATCAGACGGGCCGGGTGGCGATTGTGACCGGCGCCAACAGCGGCATCGGTTTCGAGACGGCGCTGGCGCTGGCCGCCACGGGCGCAACGGTTGTGCTGGCCTGCCGCAACCAGGCCAAAGGCGAGACCGCCGCCGAAGCCATCCGCCGGGAAGAGCCGCTGGGCAGCGTGCAGGTGATGGCCCTTGACCTGGCCAGCCTGGCTTCTGTGCGCGCCTTTGCCGGGGCCTTTTCCCGCGCATGCGACCGGCTGGATCTGCTCATCAATAACGCCGGTCTGATGGCCCTGCCCGAACGGGCCGAGACAGCGGACGGTTTCGAGATGCAGTTCGGCACAAACCACCTGGGCCATTTTGCGCTGACCGGGTTGCTCATCGCTCTGCTGGTCAAGACGCCGGGCAGCCGGGTCGTCAATGTGAGCAGCGGCGCACACCGGGCCGGGCGGATGAAGTGGGCTGATCTGCAATTCCAGCAGGGCTACACCCCCTTTGGCGCATACAGCCAGAGCAAATTGGCAAATCTGCTCTTTACCGCCGAATTGCAGCGGCGTCTGGACAGCGCCGGTCTGCGTGTAATGGCGACCGCCGCGCATCCCGGTTGGACAGCCACCAATTTGCAGGCGCATTCTGGGATCGCGACTTTTCTCAATCCCTTCCTCGCCCAAAAACCGCGGATGGGCGCGCTGCCCACTCTCTACGCGGCCACTGCGCCGGGGGCTGTTACCAACGGCTATTACGGGCCGGATGGTCTGTTCGAGATGCGGGGCTATCCCAAGTCGGTGGAAACAAGCAGCGCGGCCCAGGATCGAGCAGCCGCAGCCCGCCTCTGGGCGGAATCGGAAGCGTTAACGGGGGTATCTTTCTTGTCGGAGAGTGCGCCGAAGGTAGAGTTGGCGATGGCGTAAATTCCCGCCCACCCGCGTTGTGATGTACGCCACGAAACGTGAATGCCCCGGACAGCAGCCGGGGCATTCACGTTTCGTGCGAGTCGTCTTTTTCCGTTATCCCCGTTTCGAAACAGCCACGGCGACCATCTCGCCATCCAAATCGAACTCGACCCGATCCGCGGGTAGCTTTCCGCCCGCCCAAACAGTTTCCACGGCCAGCACCTCATCGGTGACATAGCCGCCGTGCTGCTCTAACAGTTTGCGTAGGAGAGCCGATTCGCCCAGATGCAGGCAGATGCGGTCGCTGATCTCCAGACCCGCGTCTTTGCGCAACTGTTGCACCCGGCGCACCACTTCCCTGGCCTGTCCTTCCAGAACCAGTGCTGGCGTCAGATCGGTGGTGACGGCCACCAGATAGCCGCCATCCTCGGCCACGCTGAAACCGGCGCGGGGAGCGCTGCGCACCTCCACATCCTCCGGCGCGACTGTGTAACTTGCACCGCCGGCCTCGACCGTCACTGATTCCCCCGCGCCAAAGCGGGCAGCCAGATCGGACTGGTTCATCGCCGCCAACGCCTGACGCACGACAGGGAAGCCCCGGCCAAACTTCTGGCCCAGTTGCTTGGGCAGGGGATGAACCTGCACGTCCACCAGTTCGCCCGCGCCGTCGGCAAAGGCCAACCCTTTGACATTTAGCTCCGCCAGCAGTGTATCGGCCATCCGTTCCAGACCGGCCTTTTCCTCGGCAGAGCGGGTGCGTACCACCACCTGGCGCAGAGGCTGACGCACTTTCAGGCTGGCATTTTCCCGCGCGGCCCGGCCCAGTGTCGTAACCTTTTGGGCCAGGGCCATATCCGCACTCAGTTGTTCGTCAATGGCTGTTGCGTCCACCTGCGGCCAACTGGCCAGGTGGACCGAATCGGGCGCACTCTTGTCCACACCGGCCACCAGATTCTGGTAGAGTTCATCGGCCACGAAAGGCGTGGCGGGAGCCAGCAGTTTGCACACCGTCACCAGCGCGTGATGCAGCGTGGACAGGGCGTCTGGGTCGCCCTCCCAGAAGCGGCGGCGGTTGAGGCGCACATACCAGTTGCTCAGGCTGTCCACAAAATCCGCCACAGGCCGGGTCGCACCCAGCACGTCATACGTCTCGTAGGCGGCCGTCACATCGCGCACCAGACGGTTAAGTTCACTCAGTACCCATTTGTCCAGGAGATTGGGAGATTGGGAGATTGGAGATTGGCCCGAATCTCCCAATCTCCCAATCTCCAATCTCCAATCGCTAAGATTCGCATACGTCACAAAAAAGCTGTACGTATTCCAGAGCGTATTCATAAAGCGGCGCACCACTTCGCCGACGAGCGCGGCGCTGAAGCGGCGGCTGTTGCCGGGCGGGCTGGCGGTGTACATATACCAGCGGGTGGCGTCTGCGCCGTGTTCCTTGAAGACCGCCCACGGGTTGACGACGTTGCCTTTGGATTTGCTCATCTTCGAGCCGTCTTCGGCCAGAATGTGGCCCAGGCAGATGACATTTTTGAAGGCGGGCCGGTCAAAAAGCAGTGTGCTGACCGCGTGCAGGGTGTAGAACCAGCCGCGCGTCTGGTCAATGGCTTCGCAGATGAAGTCGGCTTGCTGATAGGTTGCGTACTCGGTCTGGTTTTCAAAGGGATAGTGCCACTGGGCGATGGGCATGGCACCGCTGTCGAACCAGACATCGCAGACCTCGCGCACCCGGCGCATTGTGCCGCCGTCGGGCGCGGGCCAGGTCAAGGCGTCCACGTGGGGGCGGTGGGGGTCCAGTGCGCTCTGCGCCACGCCGCTCTTCTGGGAAAGTTCGGCCAGGCTGCCGATGCACTCGCTGTAGCTGCTCCCTGGCGCGTCGCTCTGCCAGATGGGCAGGGGGGTAGCCCAGTAGCGGTCGCGGCCCATGGCCCAATCCACGTTGTTCTCCAGCCAGCGGCCAAAGCGCCCGTCTTTGATGTGGTCTGGCACCCAGTTGATCTGCTGGTTGACCGCGACGAGACGATCCCGGTAGTCGCTGGTGCGCACGTACCAGGTCTCTTTGGCCCAGTAGATCAGCGGCGTGTCGCAGCGCCAGCAGAAGGGATAGGTGTGCGCGTAGGTGCCGGATTTGTAGAGCAGCCCGCGCTCTTGCAGGTCTTGGGTGATGGCCGGGTCGGCTGTCTTGACAAAGACGCCAGCCCAGGGCGTCACCTCCGGCTTGAACTGGCCGGCCGCGTCCACCGTGTGCAGGATGGGCAGGTCGTGTTCGCGGGCCACGGTCATATCGTCCGCGCCAAAGGCCGGCGCGATGTGGACGATGCCGGTGCCGTCTTCGGTGCTGACAAAGTTGGCGGCGACGACGTAGGCGTACTCCTGCGTTACGGGCAGGAAACGGAAAAGGGGTTCGTAGCGTTTGCCGACCAGCGCGCTGCCCTTCATTTCGGCCAGAACGGAATGGCCGGGGCGCAGCACTTTTTCGGCCAGTTCTGCGGCCAGATAGAGCTTCGCGCCGGATTCGTCTTGCGCCAGCACGTAGTCCAGCTCCTTGCCCACAGCCAGCGCCACATTGCCGGGCAGGGTCCAGGGCGTCGTCGTCCAGGCCAGGAGAAATGTGTTTTCCTCGCCCTGCACGGCAAATTTGACGTAGACGCTGGGATCGACGGTATCCTCTTTGTAGCCCAGAGAAAGCTCGTGGCTGCTCAGGGGTGTGCCGCAGCGCGGGCAGTAGGGGACGACTTTGTAGCCCTGGTAGAGCAGCCCTTTGTCCCAAAACTGTTTGAGAACCCACCAGAGCGACTCCACGTAGTCGGTCTTCATCGTCACGTAGGCGTCGTCCAGCGTGACCCAAAAGGCCATGCGCTCGGTCAGGGCTTCCCAATCGCTCAGATATTCCCAGACCGATTCCTTGCACATTTCGTTGAAGGCAGCCACGCCGTACTGCTCGATCTGCTCCTTGCCGGTCAGCCCCAGCCGCTTCTCCACGTCCAATTCGACGGGCAGGCCGTGGGTGTCCCAGCCGCCTTTGCGCAGGACGTGATAGCCCTGCATCGTCTTGTAGCGGGGGAACATATCTTTGAAGGCGCGCGCCAGCACGTGATGGATGCCGGGGCGTCCGTTGGCGGTGGGTGGCCCTTCAAAGAAGACGAATTCCGGCCCGCCTTCCCGCTCGCTCATCGAGCGGCGCAGGATGTTCTTCTGCCGCCAGAACTGCTGGACGCGTTCTTCCATTTCTGGGAAGGAGACCGCTGGTTTGACCTCTTGGAACTGCTGTTTGGTTGCCATCTCTTGTACGCTCCTGTCGATTGAAGGATCAATCGGGATTGGATATCATTTGAAAGTTACGTTATAGTTTTGGGCGTTTGCAATAAGCGTAAAAGCCACTAAACGGAACCAAATTTGTTGTACATTCCCAACTGTTCTTGCCTAACTCGTTCAGTGCTACTTCGACTCCAGCAGCGAATTCGTCTCCAGTGCCCTCTGTAGTCAGATGCACAACTTTGTACTCCCAAATCACAGGCCCAGATTGTTGCGAGATTGATGAACAGCTAGCCAACATACTCGCTAATATGGCGATTATGACGAAAGTATCTATTATGCGTGACATGCGTTGCTCCTCTATAGTGTTCAAAATCGTGACGACTGATTTCCTGCGGTTGACGGTTTGATTCAGGTTGCGCTATAATCAGGATAGAAGACATGAGATTGTGCAGGTATAGATGAAAGTGAGGTCATATGGAATTTGCCGTCAAGATTCAATCAAACGATTTTTCAGCTTCGGAAGTACGTGATGTTGTTGGGGTCGCATTAAGCAACGAACGCTCTCAAGCTCAGATTCGGCGCGACCACTTTGCTAGGCTATGTCAAGACTTTGAAATCCAATACCACTTAGCGTCGGATGAATTTATACGCCGGTTCGATAGTGGCGAATTAGGTGATGATGTCTACCTCTTTGATTGGTTCGCTGCCAAACGCAGCCTTGATTTGTGGCAACGGCGCTATCAGATATTGAGCGAGTTGACTTTGTGACCGCACGTGAATATTTTCGATACATCCAACAGATCGTCACTGAAGCGCATCATGTAATCGACTCGAATCTTCAGTTTACGGAAGTCTATATCCATGAATGCTATATACGCGGCGTGTTGACTTTACGGAATGGCTTCAAATTGCACGTTGCCGAGTATAGCATAACTGAACCTTCGATCAATCGCTTGAAATATCGATATCAACTACTTTCGGCAACAAATGCGATGACTGTACGTTGGGACAACGCCTCTCACCATCCTGAAATTGATTCATTTCCACATCATCGCCATGATAGCGATGGTACGATCCATGCCAGCCCGCCAATGGGCTTGCCGGCCGTCTTGTACACTATCGTCCCTTATCTTGTCTGATTCATTTACCTTTTCGCTGTACGACTTCCCTGTAACCGCTCCGGCTCACTCCACCCCCAGCCCAATTTGTACAGCCCCCGCTCCACCCAGGCCGCGTAGCTGCTTTGAACCCACTCTTCCGGGCGTGTGACCAGCGCGTGGCGCACCGGGTCGTAGTGAATTGTGTCCAGGCGCACTGCGAACTCTGCCTCATCCGACACTGCTTCTAGCCCGAAGCGCGGCTCCCAGACCACCATTTCGCTGGGACTGCCCATCAACTGGGCGTAGTCTCTGGCGTAACGGTGACGCACCCGGCGCACAATCTCATCCCCGCCGCCCTCTGCGCCGGGCTGAAGGAGCAGATGGCTGTGTGCGGGCAGAATCACCCAGGCGTGCATAGCAAAAGCCAACTCCCGCCGCACTTCGCGCAGCACAGAGCGCAGCAGATTGGCCATTTCGGCCCGGCCAAAGATATGTTCCCCGCGCACGCCCGTCAATGTGACAAAGACGAGACCCGTGTGGAAGTGGGTTTCGTAGGCAGAGAGTGGCGGGTCGGGAATGATGGGCATGTGAACTCCGTATTTCGTATTGCGTATTTCGTAAGTAGTGCTGATTGGTATGTTGCTGAGAGTAAAATGGTAGTGAAGACCGAAACATGAAGCCCCCCACCGGCGATTGGTCTTGCTTTGTGTCCCACGAGAAAATGTCGTTATGCGGCTCGGACGCCACTACCTACGAAATACGCAATACGCAATAGACTCACGCCAACTCAATATAAATCCGTTTGTTGATCGCCCCTTTGCTCTTGTAATCCGTCACCCGCATCCGCCCCACTTCGGATGTGTTGGCTACGTGGGTGCCGCCATCGGCTTGCAGGTCCAGCCCCACCAGTTCGACTGTGCGGATTTCGCTGATGCCTTCGGGCAGCAGGTTGATCTTCGTGCGGATCAGGTCGGGAATCTGGAACGCCACATCTCTGGGCAGGATTTGCGCCCGCACAGGGCGGGCCGCGGCAATTTCGGCGTTGCACTTCGCCTCGATCTCCGTGACCAACTCGCGGCTCATCGCGGCAAACTCGAAATCCATGCGGCCCGCGCCGGGGTCCATATTGCCGCCGGTAACAGATGCCTGGTAGTCGCGCCAGACGACGCCGCACAGGATGTGCATGGCGGTGTGGGTGCGCATCAGGGAGTAACGCCGCGCCCAGTCCAGCGCCCCGCGCACCGGCTGGCCGACAGCAATTTCCGGCAGGCCGCCATCCGTGGCTTCCAGCCAGTGCCAGACCGTTGCGCCCTCTTTCTGAACTTTTGCCACGCGCAGGCGCACATCACCAGCGGTCAGCCAGCCCTCGTCGTTGGGTTGGCCGCCCCCGCCCGGATAGAAGGCTGTGCTATCCAGCGCCACCCGCTCCCCGTCCACAGCGGTGACGACGGCCTCGAATTCTTGGGTATAGGCGTCGCGGTAATAGAGCAGTTCACTCATTCTTCGCTTCCTCCCTGCAACTCCAGTGTCATCCACTCAATGTCGTAGTAGCGCTCGTCAATTTTGATATGGCGCGGCTCCCGGTGGGAGAAGACAAAACCGAAACGTTCGTAGAGACGGCGGGCCGGGTCGTTGCCGACTGTCACGGCCAGGTTGATCTCCTCCAGACCGGGCAATTGCCGGGCGTAGTCTACGGCGTGTTCCAACAAAAGCCGGCCCAGGCCGCGCCCGCGCACCTCCGCGGCTACGTACATATGATAGATGCCGCCCCGATGCCGCACTTTTCGCCCACTGTTGCGGCCAAAAGCGATCAGCCCCACCAGTTGACCCGCCAAAAATGCGCCAAAGAGCGCAAAGGCTTCGCTTTGGCCTTTCAACCGCTTCGCCACATCCTCCAACGGCTGCAACGCAAATTCCTCTGCCGACGAGCCAAACGCCTCTGGGTGTTCGGTCAAAGCGCGCAGGCGGACGGTTCGGTATTGGGCCACGTCATCTGCATTCAGTAGACGTACAGTTGGCTGCTCCATTTTTCACCCTTCCTCCGAAAGTCCCCGGCACTTTCCGAAGTGCCGGGGACTTTTAATAGAAAAAGCCCATCCCCAAACGGGGACGGGCCAAATGGTCCGCGCTACCACCCCGGTTCCCGGCACACAGACCACCGGACACCTCGCTGCAAAGCAATGCGTGCATCACTTCGCTGTGAGAATAACGGTTCACAAGACCGGCGGCGTCTACTGGACGGGTTTTCGTCGTTGGGGCCGCTGCTCAGGAGGGATTTTCGTCTCTGCGTGTGCGATCCGGCTTCCACCATCCCGGACTCTCTGGACGACAACACAGAAACTACTCGTCTCCGTCAACGCGTTTTACATTTGATTGACTATAGTGTAGCAAGAGAAATCTTCTTTGTCAATCTGTGAATTCTCTGCCGTGGCTCAAGACGAAATCCTCCGCTTCAGCGACAGCCGCTTCGGGCAGGGTGATGCAGACATTCTGCACGGCCCGGCCATCGAGCGACTCTACAACAAAAAGAATTCCGTCCACTGTGACCTGGTCACCGGGGACTGGAATCTGTCCCAGGCGGCTCATAATCAGCCCACCGACTGTATCAACCTCTTCGTCATGGAGCTTAAGATCGAAGTGCTGATTCAGTTCATCCAAGAGCAGCGCCCCCTGCACCCGCATACGCCGCTCATCAATCCGCTCGAAAGGGATATCCTCCGTATCGAACTCGTCCTGGATTTCACCCACCACCTCTTCCACCAGATCCTCCAGGGTGACGATGCCTGCGGTGCCGCCAAATTCATCAACAACCACGGCCAACGAGATACGCTCCCGGCGAAAGCGGGCCAACATCCGATCCAGCGGAACCGTGTCGGGCACGAAGGAGACTGGTCGGCGTTGGGCAAAACGGCGCAAGTCGAACCCACCTGCGCTATCTACACGATAGCGGGCCAGGTCTTTGATGTGCAGCATTCCAATAATCTGCTCCAGACTACCGTCGTAGATAGGGTAGCGGGAGTGCAGGGTTTCGCAGACGGTCTGCATGACCTCTGCTTCGCTCTGATCGACAGAGATGCCCACGACGCGGGTGCGGGGCGTCATTACCTGGCCTACACTGCGCTCTTTGAGATCGAATATATTCGCAATGAAGAGCTGCTGCGACGGTTCGATCAGCCCGCCCGCATAGCTTTCTTCCACAATGATTTCCAGTTCGTCCGGGGAAAAGAGACGGCTAAAACGCTCGGCCGGGTGTACGCCCAGCAGCCGGGTGGTCGCATTGCCCAGACCGTTGAGCAGAGAAATCACCGGGCTGAAGATGCGCTGCATAAGCGTCATAGGCAGGATCAGCCGCAACGCGGTGGCCTCGGGAAATTGCAGGGCCAGAGACTTGGCCACCATCTCCCCCAACACCACATGCAGATAGGTGAGCGCAGCCACCGCCAGCACCGTTGCAATGCTGTGGGCGACAGGTTCGGCCAGGATTGTTAATTGCTGCAAGGGGATGAGCAGCCAATCGGCCAGAATGTGTTCGCCATACATGCCCAAACCCAGGCTGACAATTGTGATCCCAATCTGGGCCGTGGCCAGATAGCGGTTTTGTTGATCCGTGTCGCGCAGGACAGCCAACACCTGCGCAGCCAGACGCGAGCCAGCAGCGGCGCTCTGCGTCAGGCGGGTTGGCGGCACCGCAATCATAGCAAACTCCGCGGCCACAAAGATGCCGTTGAGGAGGATGAGGGCGGCAATAACGGTGACGGGGATCACTACGTCCATCAAAACCGCTCCTCGCGCAGTTGCCAGATCTTTTCGGGGGAAAGAGCCAGACTCACCGCGACGATCCCCTTGCCGTCCATACGCTCCACACGGATCATCACCCCGTCAATCTCGAATTCTTCCTTCTCGGCGGGCACGCGCCCGGCGTGGCTAAAGATCAGACCGCCAATGGTGTCCACTTCCTCACCCGTCAAGGCGAGATCGAGCCATTGCTGCAAATCTGTGAGCAGAACATCCCCACGCACGATCACCCGGTCATCCGCCTGGATCTGTAGGGCTGGCAATTCGATGTCAAATTCATCCTGCAGTTCACCAAAAATCTCCTCGATCAGGTCCTCCAGCGCTACGATGCCGCCCGTGCCCCCGTATTCATCCAGAACGATGGCTACGCTGTCGTGGGCCTGTTGCAATGAAATGAGTACCTTCTCTGCGGCTACATTTTCAAAGACGAAAGGAACCTCACGCACAATGCCCCGTGCGTTGGGTTGATGACCGCGCAATTCCAGGCAGAGCAGGTCTTTGATGTGAACGATACCGATGATCTGATCCACCGAGTCGTCGTAAAGGGGAATGCGGGAATAGGGAGATGTGGCCAGCATTGCCAATAGCTCGTCCGTGCTTGTCTCCACGGACGCCGCCAGCATGCGGGTGCGGGGAATCATCACCTGGCGCACGGTGAGTTCTTGCAGACGCAGGGTATTTTCCACCAGCAGCCGTTCTTCCTTGTGCAGAAGACCACCGGCCCCGCTCTCTTCCACCAACATCAGGATCTCTTCTGGCGCATGCAGGTGGATGTGCTCGGCCACCCCTTGCATACCCATCAAACGCAAGATCAGCCGTCCGCTGCCGTTGAACAGCCAGATCAACGGGCGGAAAAGGAGCAATGACCAGCCCACAGGCCGCACAGTGAGGAGGGCTAATCGCTCCGGATATTGCACCCCAATATTTTTGGGTACCAATTCTCCCAAGACCACTTGCAGTATCGTCAACAGAGCCAGGACAACAATCGCGGCGATGGACGATGCGGCGGTTGGGGGAAAGCTGCCAAAGCCAACCAATACGGGTGTCAGCATTATCGTGAGCGTGGCCTGGCCGTAAAAGCCCAGAATCAGGCTGGAGACTGTGATGCCGATCTGGCAAGCAGCCACGTACGTATCGAGCTTGCCCACATCCCCCAAATAGGGCAGCAGGAGACGCAAGGCCCCGTTGTCCGTCTCCTCCGTCATCTGGAGCAGACGGGAGCGGCGCGCGCTGACTGTGGCAAATTCACCTGCTACATACAGCGCGTTCAGACCGATCAGAATTGTAACGACTGCAAAAATAACAAACCAGTTCATGGGGATCAAATATCAGGCGTCGAAAAGATCGGAAGCGTTAGGCTGTGGATAGTAGCAGACGTCGCGACCAGGCGGATGTCGTGCGTGATTATAGCACGGGCAGAGTTTCCGTGCGAATCGGCCTATTCCTTCGATGGGAAGTCGAAATGCAAGCAAATCCCTGACCGCAGAGTTGAATTCCTGCAAAGAATGTGAATCAAAACCATCATAGCACAAAAGGTTGAGTTGATCCGAACATTCTTTACTCAATGGAAATCGCGTCTTGAATGTTGGGCAACAAAAAGCCGGGTCTTGCAATTGGCCCGGCCTTTTCTCAACTGTCAAGTAAAACTATAGGTCGAGTTGCGTCTTAATGGCCTGCACTATTTTCTTCATATCGTCAGTAGACAATTTACCAATTTGGTTGCTGAGGCGTGACTTACTCACCGTTGTGAGTTGGTCGGCTACAGCTTTACGCGCGTCACCATTAAGCGTGACATACGCCTCGCTCGGATACAACTTGTCCACGTTGCTGGTGATAGGCACCACTTGGACACGATTCAGGTGTTTGTTGGAAGCATCATTGCTGACGATAATGGCAGGGCGCTGCTTTTGGATTTCACCACCTACAGACGGCTCGAAATTCACCCACCACACCTCACCGCGTCTCATTTTTCACATCTCCGATAGTCGCTTCAACCCATTCCAACGCCTCTGCCTCGCGTGACTCATTCGCTGCCATGCGGCTGTAGGCTGCTTCTAAATCCGATTGCAGCACATGAGGACGCAACAACGCACCCGCCAACAAATCCATCTGCCCGATGTGGTGTGTGGCGTGGAGCAGGTTGCGCAGGATAGCTTTGACGACACTGTGCGCCTCGTCGCGGATGTAGACGGTTTTGGCAAAATCTTCTTGCTGGAGCGACGCAAGGGTGGTGAAGAGGATGCGCCAGCCTTCTTCCCAGCGCTGCATAATCTGGGCGCGGTCATCGCTCTCTTCGTGCAGAAATTCGTGTGGTCGCTGGCGGGTGGGCTTCTCGCCGTCCGTCGTCAAAAAGTCAGTCCAGCGTGAAATAAAGTTGCCGCTGATGTGTTTGACCAAAATAGCAAGGCTATTGGTATGCTCATCCCCATTTTCCCGCAGATGGGCAAAGAAGAGCGCATCATCCACTTTCCCCAACGCGGCATCGGCCATCGCCTTCTGCTCTTGATACTGGGCAATCACCTCGCCCTTCCATTCCATCCACAGGCTGTTCATATGGGCGACCTCTTGGTTGTTGTAGGGTAAAAGGCTTTTGGATTCATGCTCTTTGGAGAAATTGATAGCTTTTGTCCTCAATACCCAGTCGCAGTTGCTGCAATCGTCTTAATTTGTACGTGCAGTGCTGATATTTTTCTTGTGACGGTGACTCTCCAAGATGCTGTAACATCGTACAGGCTTCTTGCGCTATGACTTCAAGCAAAAATTCCCGAAACCGCTGGCGATTGCTGACGTTGCCTTTTTCCAAATCTACAACATCCAGCTCAACTGTTTCATCGTCAAACTGGATAGCATGAGGACGAGCAACACCGATTTCCGCAAAATCACTCTGAATCAACCAGTGATAAAAGCTCTCGGAAACGTCTATGCTAATCGGCGGTTTCCCTGTCACTGAATACAAACTAATATCTAACATTACGTCACCTCGCTTTCATCAACGTTCATAAAGTGTTTTTCCGAAATGTTTTCTGCCCACGCAATACCGGCTTGATCAAACATTTTTTTCGCTGGCGTGGTGATTTTCCCTGTTGTCAGAAGACCAATCACTGTCTGTTTATGGATGATCTGTTGGGCAAGCGCGGCATCAATGTATTTGCGTGTTTTGATTTCAATATACGACATGCCCTACCTATTCCCTGCTTGGATGTCGCGAATGATTTGTTGAACACGAGGTATATCGGCTGGATCAAGGAGAACAATATCTCCCTGTGGATCATTTCCGGTCGTTCTTTTCGCTTGTATGCCTACATCGGCAAATCGTTTAATAACCCACGTAATCATATTTCGGTGAACGTGTAGTCTGTAAATCATTCGATCTTCATCTGTAGGAAAGTCGTCAACCATACATACAGCCCGTCTAACACTAGAACCTGCTTCTATCGATTCAGATCGTTTCTCAGATCGGCAACCATACGATAGCACAGACATACTTTTCGGTCAATATCAATTTTCTGGGTAATCGCAACTTACTCTGATTTCGCTTATGTTTTGGCGGTCAAAGATTTTCTCCCACCAAGAGGTCAAAATTGGCATAAAAGCAGTTTGTTTGTCCCACTTACAACCAAGCCGATATGGCAACCGATCTGACGTGGACAAAATCCCTAAAATCGCTGCTTTTTATTGCCAAAGTCGGAGGAACTAATTAAAAAACCGTGAAAAATATAAGTGAAATCACAGTTATTATACGGAATTATTCCATATAACTACCCCAATGGGGGCTGATCACGGAAACATTTTCAACGGCCTACGTCAGCAGATCCGGTGGCGTCAAGTGCAATGTATGTTTGGCGGCGGTTTCACTTACTGTGCCAGCCTACATGGATGAATTATGGCAGCGCCTCAATCACAACAGAACCGCCTTCAACAAAGTCAGCCTCTAGTTTGTACCCACGTAACAAAGCCGTACCCAGCAAAGGGTCGCCTTCTACACATAAAACCCGCACCTTGTGCCGCTGTCCATCCCATAGCACCTCGGCATTGTAGAAGGCAAAAACTTTGCGACTCGCATCGCCCAACGTCACCTCGCGGGAAGCCGCTTGTGGGAGTGACAAAGCATCTACTATCGCCATTGGCAGCGATAATCCGCCGTTGTACCCCGTGTCAATCACGACCGTGACCTCCAGCGATTGCCCCTGCGCGCCTATCACCTGCATAGGAATCGTTGCTTCCAGCGCTGGATTGACCTGGCCTGTGATCATGCTACTTCCTCGATCATGCGCCCTGACAGTGTGTAAGCCGAGGTATACCCGATGCGTAAGCCAAAGAAGATGCCTGTCGGGCGGCGGAGACGCAATACCTCTTCGGCACTCAAATCATCTTCGTCTACTTCGTAGTCACCCGATTCAATATCAAGTACCAAGAACTTCCCCTTGTGGTGGGGCAAAACTTGATCGCGAATCGTCTGCCGATACAACTCATTGCCTCGCTGCGCAATTTCTTCGTTTGTGTACAGAATCCGTGGCATGGGTATGCCCCCCTTCTCGTACCATTGTACTACAATATAGAGACCGTAACTCATTCCACCCGATGGATGCAGTATACAACCCCATCTCCCTCTAGTCAACGAGACATACTCCATCACAGGGCAACCACATCGGACCCAACGGCAGCGTTGCGTAACAAAAAGGTAGAGACACAGCATACCGTGTCTCTACCCTTTTACAGTGCTTATCTGATTTGCCCACCCGCTACGTCTACTGCGCAAGCGCCAGAATCTGCGCCGAGGCCGTATTCACCCACTCGATAACGCTGGAGGGATAGACACCCATCCACAGCGTCGCCACCGTGCAGATGACGAGGCTGATCTGTATGCCCATCGGAGCGGTGAGGACCGACCCCTTGTCGTCGGTGAAAAACATCGCCCGCACGATATTCAGGTAGTAGAAGGCGGCGATACCCGCGTTGACCAGGCCCGCCGCGGCCAGCCAGAAGTATTGGTGTTGGATGGCTGCGCCGAAGACATAGAACTTGCCCAGGAAGCCGCCGGTCAGCGGAATGCCGGTGAGACTGAGCAGAAAGATGACGAACATCACGGCCAGACCCGGCGCGCGGTGGATCAGCCCGTGGAAGGCGCTGATCTCCGTGCTGCCGGTGGTCTCTTCCACGGCCATAATCACCAGGAATGCGCCGACATTCGTAAAGAGATAGGCGAAGAGATAGAGCAGCACGCCGTTCAGCCCATCCATCCCGCTGGTGGAGAGGGTGGTCACAGCCACCAGCCCCATCAGAATGTAACCGGCCTGGGCTACAGAACTATAGGCAAGCAGCCGTTTCACATTCGTCTGGCGCAGCGCGGCCAGGTTGCCCATCGTCATTGTAATGATGCTCAGCCCAGCCAGAATAGGCACCCAATTCACCTGGAAGGGGGCGAGGCCGACGATAAAGACACGCGCGATCACAGCGAAGGCCGCGGTCTTGGAAGCCGTGGAGAGATAAGTCGCCACCGGTGTGGGCGAGCCGTCGTAGGTGTCCGGTGCCCACTGGTGGAAGGGGGCCAGGCTGGCTTTGAAGCCCAGCCCAGCCAAAGTCAGCACAGTGGCGGGCAGAGCGGCAAAGGCGATGCCGTGCATCTTTGTTTGGCCTTCCATCGCGGCGGCAAAGAAGGTGGCGATGTCGGCCAAATAGAGCGAACCCGTTGCGCCGTAGAGCAGGCTGATGCCATAGAGCATCACCGCCGAGGCGACCGAGCCATAGAGGAAGTATTTCAGACCCGCCTCGTTGCTGCGGCGATCTGCCCGGAAGAAACCGGCCAGCATATAACTTGTGATGGAGAGAAACTCAATGGTGACGTAGATCAGCACCAGATTGTTGGCGCTGGCCGCCACACACATGGCCAGACTGACCATCAGATAGAAGGTCCAGAATTCGCCCTGGTTCTGCGTGCGCTTATTCATGTAGCCGCCGCCCGCAATCGCGATCAGCACCATCCCGGCCAGAATCGTGACTTTGATGAACATCGCAAAGCTGTCAATGGTCATCATCGAATAGGCCACCTGCGGCTCCGTCACCTTCAACTGGAGCATACTGGCAAGCAGCGCAGCCGCGATGAAGAGGATGGCGAGCGCCATATAGCTTGCGCCCGTACGCTTGCCCTCTGCTTTGGGATCACTGGCCACGTCCAGGCAGAAGATCAACAGCCCGCCAATGAGGAGTATGATCTCAGGTAAGATCAATCCGAGGTCGTTCAAGACGTCACCCCCGTTAGGAAAGCCTGCTGACAAAATTCATCAGTTCGATGGCAGATGTGTTGAAGAAGTCCAAGAGGGGCGTCGGGTAGATACCCAGCAGGAACATACCCGCGACGAGCGGCCACAACGTCCACTTCTCAAAGGCGACCATATCGGTCGGGCCGCTGGCGTGGTGACCGTCCACCGTCGTCCAGTGCTCCACCTTTGTGGCGTCGTATTCGCCCAGAAAAACATTCTGGATGATACGGTAAAGAATGTAGACCGCTGTCATCACAATACCAATTGTGCCAAAGGCCGACCACAGCGGCACCAGGGCAAAGGCACCGCGGAAGGTGAAGAACTCGGCCCAGAAACCGGCCAGACCGGGCAAGCCCAGGCTGGCAAAGGCCGCCACCATCATCATCCCATAGAAGTAGGGGGTCTTGGAAGAGAGACCACCAAACTTCGCCAGGTCACGGGTGTGCGCCCGCTCGTAGATTATGCCCACCAGGAAGAAGAGCGCACCGGTGATTAGCCCGTGGTTGAACATTTGCAGTGTGGCACCGTTGATCGCCATCGCTGCACTGTCTTTGAGCGCTTGCGGCGTCAGATGAAAGGTGTTGGCTGCCGCTTCCAGCGCGTCCGGCGTCATTACCAGCGCGGCCGCGCCGATGCCCAGAACGACATAGCCCATATGGCTGACCGAGCTATAGGCAATCAGCCGCTTGAGATCGGTCTGGGCCACGCAGACAAACGCGCCGTAGACGATGGCAATCGCGCCCAGCGCCACCAGCCAGGGTGCCCAGTGGACCGAGGCGTTGGGGAAGGTGGGCAGCATAATACGCAGCAGACCGTAGGCACCCAACTTCAACAGAACACCGGCCAGAATCACACTACCCGCAGTAGGCGCTTCGGTGTGGGCGTCGGGCAGCCAGGTGTGGAAGGGGAAGCTGGGCACTTTGAAGGCAAAGCCCAGGAAGAGACCCCAAAAGGCCAGGCTGGCCAGCGTTAGATTGTCGGCGAAAGGCTGAGCCGCGGCGGCGGCCAGAATGTCGAAGGTGCCCGTGGCGAAGTAGACGCCCAGAATCGCCAGGAGCATCGCCACCGAGCCAATCAGGGTATAGATGAAGAACTTGACCGCCGCATAACTGCGATTCTGTCCGCCCCAGACGCCGATGAGGAAGTACATCGGCACCAGGCTGATCTCCCAAAAGACGTAGAAGAGCACGTAGTCCAGAGACATAAAGACACCCAGCATACTCATCTGCAATAGATGCATGAGGATGTAGTATTCCTTGACCCGCTTGTGAATCACCCCCGCGCTGTAGAAAAGGCTCAACGTCGAGAGCAACGCAGTCAGGAAGATCAGCGGAATGCTCAGCCCGTCCACGCCGAGGTGGAAGCTGGCGTTGAGTTGGGGAATCCACTCGGCCTGCACGTTGAACTGCATCCCGCCGACGGTTAAGTCGTAGGCGGTCAACAGATAAACGCTCAGTCCCAAAGGCAGCAGACTGGCGATGGTAGATCCATTTTTGATGAGTTTGTCGTTGCTGCCCAAGAGCAACACCAGCAGCGCCGACAGCGCCGGCCAAAACAAAATGGTTGTCAAAACAATCGAATCAAGCGATTCCATGAAATCTTCTCCTCAGAAACGGACGAGGTGCTACAATCTCAGAAGTTCGACTTTTGCCAAAAGTTGAACTTCGTCAAGTCAAACTTCTACTAAACCAGCGTCATTATTAGGGGCAGAACGCTCAAGAAAAGCCAAACAGCCGCTACCAACAAACCAAAGAGCAGGTAGGCCTGCACCCGGCCATCCTGGAGGAGACGGGTAATGCCGCCCGCCTGATCCGAAAGCCAGCCCAGTCCCATCACCGCACCGTCTACCACAATACGGTCAAAAGCGCCGGCCAGATCGCTCAACCAGAGAGCCACACGACCGATGGCATTGACCAGAGCATCAATGACCCACTCCCGGTCAAAGAGCGCCAGGAATTTGGAGAGAGCCAGCGTGAAGGCCACAATCGTGGCGGTGTAGAACTCGTCTACCCAATACTTGCGATGCCAGGCCCACCAGATGGGGCCGAGTAGTTTGGCGAGGGGGTCGATCTGCCCTTCTTTCAGGCCCTGCCCGTAGATCACATAACCCAGCCCCAGACCGCCCAATGCCACGACCAGAGAGGTCACCAGCGGCACGAAATTGAACTCCAGCACGTGGGCGTGCAGGTGCAAATACTCCATATAGGGTTCGAGGAAATGTTCGATCCAATTGGGGACAAGCCCGCCGATGACCGGGAAGTGTTCCGGGATGCCCACCCAACCGGCCACAATCGCAAAGAAACTGATGAGGATCAGCGGCGTCGTCATCGCCGCCACACTCTCCGGTGCGTGAGAAGCGCCCTCGGAGCGGGGCTTGCCCAGGAAAGTCAGGCCGATCTGACGCATTGTGTAGAAGGCGGTCAGAAAGGCGGAGAGGGCCAGCGTGCCGAAGACCAACAAATGGTTGCCGCCCCAGGCGCTGGCCAGAATCTCGTCCTTCGACCAGAAGCCAGCGGTGATCAGCGGGAAGCCGGAGAGCGCCAGACCGCCGATGATAAAGGTCCAGCCGGTGCGCGGCATCCGTTGCAGCAGACCGCCCATATTGCGCATATCCTGGGGGTCTTGCGGGTTCAGATCGCCGTCCGAACGGTGGACAATGTGTCCGTGGCTGTCGTGTCCGTGCGCGTCGTGGCTGTTGTGATGTGCGTGGTGGAAGCCGTGCTCCACGCCGTGGATGACGCTGCCGGAGCCAAGAAAGAGCAGGGCCTTGAAGAAAGCGTGGGTGAGCAGGTGGAAGAGGGCCGCCACATACGCGCCCATCCCAATCGCCGCCACCATATACCCCAACTGGCTGATGGTGGAATAGGCCAGCACCCGCTTCACATCCCACTGGGCCATCGCAATCGTAGCCGCAAAGATGGCCGTGAAGGCACCGATAAAGGCCACGAATTGCAGCGCACTGCCGGAGACTTCACCCGCCATCTGGTAGATGGGGAACATCCGCACCAGCAGAAAGACACCCGCCGAAACCATCGTGGCGGCGTGGATCATCGCGCTGACGGGCGTCGGGCCTTCCATCGCATCGGGCAGCCAGACGTGCAGCGGGAACTGGGCGCTCTTGCCTATGCTGCCGCAGAAGATCAGGACGGCAATCAGGGCAATCCAGGGAACTGCGCCGATGAAGGGAACGTTGGCTGTGCTGTGGGCCAACTGTTCCAGATTCTCGGCGGTGAAGAGTTCGGAGAAGCGCAGGCTGCTCGGCTCGCTGCGGATGTACAGGAACAGCATACCGATCAGCATAAGCGCATCGCCGATGCGGGTGGTCATAAAGGCTTTAATCGCCGCGGCTTTGGCCGTGGGCTTTTCGTACCAGAAGCCGATGAGCAGGTAGCTGCACAGACCCATAATCTCCCAAAAGACGAAGAAGGTTAGGAGACTATTGGAGACGACCAGCCCGAGCATACCCGTGGCAAAGAGACAGATATAGGCGAAGAAGCGGCTGTAGCGCGGGTCTTTGCCCTGGGCGACGGCTTCGGGATAGGCCGTTGCGCTCAGATGGCCTGGAAAGGTCATATACCCGCTGGAGTAGATGAAGATCATCAACACCAGAAAGGGCACCATAAAGAGCATCAGCGCGTTGGCCGGGTCCACCGCATAGCCGATGACGAACTCACTCGTCCCGGTGGGGATGGAGTAGAGCGCTTGATCAACGGGGTGTTCGCCGAAATGGGCGGTGGCGAAAGAGGCAATGGCAATGGACCAGCCCAGAATCCAGCTAATGGCTGCCGCGCCCACCGCCACCAGCGTTGTGCCCCGTTTGTTGCGGTTTAACCCCAGGACGATGGCGACAAAGGCCAGAAAGGGTGGGATGGGTACAATCCACGCTGCGTTAAAAATGCCATCCATAGACGGTCCTCATTGGCGTGCGATAACGACAATTAATACTTCATCAGAAAAATAGGGACGCAGATTTTAATGATTTGAATTGATCTGCGCTGATAAGAACACGGATTCCAGAATTTACGGATTGAATCTGCGTCAATCTGCGGTTTCAGCGAAATCTGCGTCCTACTTCATCTCCAGCTCGGCGGCCCGGCGTAGACTGTTGAACAGATTGCCTACCCCATAACCGACGAGCAGACCGACAAAACCGAATGCCAGCAGCCAGAGATCGCCTGACAGACGGGTGGCTGAACCGATGCCGACAAAGAGAATTGCGCCAATCAGAGAAAACAGTAATAGACGGGTTTGCTCAGACTTGCGCTGTCTGGCAACGACCAGCAGGTCCACCGCATCTTTGCGCTCTGGCGCGTGCTTCACCACTTCCTTTAGCGCGTGATAAGCACCTGTGTAGTTGCCCGCGCTCATCTTTTCCTGGGCCATCTGGACGAGCATATCACACTGCTCTTCCAATGTGCCGGTCAACAACTGTTTGGGCATAGAGTTATCCCACCCAAATTCCCGGCACTTCAAAAAGTGCCGGGAATTTTTTAGCCAGCCAGAAGGTTCAACTCGTCCACATTTACAGTCTTGCGTTCCCGGTAGACGGCAATGATCAGCGCCAGACCCACAGCCGCCTCGGCCGCGGCCAGGGCGATGATCAGCACCGCAAAGACCTGCCCGGCCAGATCGGCCTGGGCCTCGCCGTAGCGCCAGAAGGCCACCAGATTGATGTTGGCCGCGTTGAGCATCAGCTCGATGCCCATCAGAATGGCGATGGCATTGCGCCGAGCCAGCGCGCCGTAGAGACCTGCCGAGAAGAGAAATGCGCCTACCAATAAATATCCGGTCAATGGCACCACGGATGCGTCCTCCTGCGTACAAATGGAACGCGGATAGCGCGGATTGGGCTGATTCAAGCGGATAAAAATCTGCGAAAATCTGCTGTTTCTGCGAAATCTGCGTACTGATCCTAATTGTTATCCCGCGCCAACATTACCGCGCCCACCAGCGCCACCAGCAGGAGCAGGCCTAACACCTCAAAGGCAATCACATAATCGGTGACAAACAGCGTACCCAACGCCGCGATCATCGACTCGTCGGCCAACACAGGCGCGGCGCTGTCGGCCCAGGGAATCGCGCCGACAAAGCCGTAGAGCGCCAGGAAGATCATCACGACAAAGAGGCCTGTCTTGCCCCATTGCCGGTTCATCGGCGAGGTCTTGCCATACATCATCGAGCGGGTGAGCATAATGGCAAAGGTGATGAGGGTGGAGATCGCACCCACGTAGACCAGCACCTGGCTGACGGCCAGAAACTCGGCTTCCAGCATCACATAGAGAGCGGCCACGCCAAAGAGCGTGGCCACCAGAGCCAGCGCGCCGTGGAATAAATTGCGGGCCAAGACCACACCCAGCGCAGACGCACAGGTGAAGATAGCGATGCCTGTAAAGACCAGTTGACCGATCGTGGGTAGGGGAGGCAATGGTGGCATAGAAAAACCTGCGCTTCCTGCGTGAAATGAGTCAAGAAAAGATCGGAACGGTACTGTCTGTTCGCCTGCCAGAAACGTGAGACGTGATGCGTGATGCGTGAGATCATCCGACTCCTCTCACGTTTCACGTTTCACCTTCAGTACATCGCATACGTGTCAGCCTTCTGCATTGTGCCGATCAGGGACGTCGGCTCGAAGGAGCGTTTGCTGCCCATTGTGGCGCTCTTGATGTAGCGCTGCAGGACTGTAGTCACCACCCAAATCGTGCCGATATTCGCCAGGAAAATGATGGCGTAGATGACCGGATCGGGGAAGGGCAACTTCTGGGCAATCGCCTGCACGACGATCAGACCGACGATGGCAGGCACCAGCACCTTCCAGGCAAAGTACATCATCTGGTCAATGCGCACGCGGGGGAATGTGCCGCGCACCCACTGTTGCAGGACATAAATGGCGTAGCTCTTAATAAAGAAGTAGCCGAAGCCCAGAATCGGGCCGATGAGGGGCAGACCCACGCCGGGACCTTGCCAGCCGCCCAGAAAGAGAATAGCCATCAGCGCCGAAAGAATCCAGGCGTTGACAAACTGGGCCAGGAAGAACATGGCAAATTTCATCCCCGAATACTCGATGTGGAAACCGGCGATCAGTTCGGATTCGGCTTCCAGCAGGTCGAAGGGGGTCAACTCGGCTTCGGCCAGCGAGCTGATAAAGAAGATCAGCATGGCGGCGGGCATCATCAGCCCAAACCAGCCAATGCCCAGGTTGAAGCCGCCAATAGTCAAGGATTGCCACTCCACAATGCGGCCAAAACTCATTGTGCCGGTGAGCAGCACGACGGTGAGAATGGAGAGTACCATCGGAATTTCGTAGCTGAGCAATTGGGCCACCACCCGGAAACCGGCCAGCAGCGCATATTTGTTGTTGCTGCCCCAACCGGCCATCAGCGCCGCCATCACACCGATGGAGCCGAGAGCGACGACAAAGAGCACACCGATATTCAAGTCCACACCGATCAGGCCGGGGGCAAAAGGCACCACGGCCAGCAGCATCATCACGCCAAAAACGGAGAGGATCGGCGCGGCATTGTAGGCCAGAAAATCGGACTGGCTGGGTGTGATGATCTCTTTGGAGATCAGCTTGGCCGCGTCGGCCACTGTCTGAAAGAGGCCGTAGGGGCCGAGACGGTTGGGACCGAGACGATCCTGCATGCGGCTGATCGCCTTGCGGGTGATCCAAATCAACAGCAGGGCCGAAATCATGCCAAAATTGACGAGGATAAAGGCACCGATCCCATAGGCGATGCCAATAGCCAGCATTTCCGGGAGACCCAGCCCGGTCAGCAGCCCGACAATCCCATCACTCCACGTTGAACCTTGCATCCGTTTGCCTCCAACCCCAGGGGTGTGCGCAAATCGATAATTTCAAAACAATTTATTCAGCCACTGATGAACGCTGATAAACACAGATAAAAACGCTGATAAACACGGATAAAGATGGATATCTTTCCTGTATTTCTCAGCATATCTTCAGTTTTTTAGGTAAGCCCTTATTGCCACTCCAAAGCGCCTTTGCGCCAGTCGTAGAGCAGGCCGACGACGAGCAGAAGCACAAAGAAGATTGTCGCAAAGACGGCGAACATACTCAACTGTTCGTAGGCCACGGCGATAGGGAAGAGAAAAATTGCTTCCACATCAAAGACTACGAAAACGAGACCGATCAGGTAGTACTGGGCACGAAACTGCACCCATGTATCGCCGATGGTTTCCACACCGCTCTCGTAGACTGCGTTCTTCACAGCGTCGGGTCGGCGCGGCCCCAAAATGTGGCCCAGAATAATCGCCGCCAGCGGCAAAATGAGCGCAATTGACGACATAATTAAAATGAAAGCGTACTGAGACAGCATACGTGCCGCTCCTTCAAAATCCGATTGTGTGGAAAAGTACAAACGCCTAGCAGTATAGCATAGGGATTTTGATTTGGAAAAGTCTGCAAGTGAAGATCGGTGTCTACACTACAACGAAGATCGGTGTCTACACTACAACAAAGCTCCAAATTTCACAAAACTCGATATGGCTTTGACAGCCCCTGCTATCCGTGTTACAATGCCTCCCGTTCGTGTAAAAATGCACGAACAAATTTCACCCCAATTTCTGTTTCCAGTCAACGGCGACGCCCTCTCTCTCATACCAGGTCCGAGTGGGCGTTTTTGCTTGAAAAATTGGTGGCATTTGCCTCTCCTGCCACAGTGAAAGGGACGCACGATGGCAATTGATTATTTGCCTCTGCTGATTATGATTGTGCTTGGCGCTGGGTTTGGCGCGATCGTTCTGATTCTGCCTGCCATTTTGGGGCCGAAAGAGACGAACACACAAAAACTCGAACCCTATGAATCGGGCATTATCCCCTTCTCCGATGCCCGCCGCCGCTTCCCAGTCAAGTATTATCTGGTGGCGATGCTCTTTCTCATCTTCGACATTGAAGTCATATTTCTCTATCCCTGGGCCGCTGTTTTGCGTGACCTGCGCGTTTTTGCGCTGATCGCGATGGCTCCTTTCCTCCTCGTTTTGATTGTCGGTTTTGTCTACGAGTGGAAAAAGGGCGCGCTCAAGTGGGGGTAGCGGGTGGCAAGTCGAAGGTTGCAGGTGGAAGGTGGCGTTGGTGTTCATACGCAATTTGAAATACGCAATAGTTGGCAGTGGCTGGTTCACGCACTACGCACTACGAGGCATCCCAATGGGTCTTGAACAAAAAGTTCCCGAAGGCATTGTAACAACGACACTGGACAGCCTGCTCAACTGGGGGCGCGCCAACAGCACTTGGCCGCTGCTCTTTGGGCTGGCCTGCTGCGCCATCGAGATGATCGCCACGGGCACAGCTCGCCACGACATCGCCCGCTATGGCTCTGAATTGTTCCGGGCCAGCCCGCGTCAGGCCGATCTGATGATTGTCTCCGGGCGGGTGAGCAACAAAATGGCCCCGGTCATCAAACGCATCTACGACCAGATGTCTGCGCCCAAGTGGGTGATCGCGATGGGTATCTGCGCCAGCGCCGGCGGCCCTTTCAACAACTACGCCATCATTCAGGGCGTGGACAAAATTATCCCGGTGGATGTCTACATTCCCGGCTGCCCGCCCCGCCCGGAAGCACTGCTCTACGCGCTGGAAAAGCTGCGCGAGAAACAGGGCCGGGAGAGCATCGACGACTGGCGCAAACCCAAGCAGATCGCGCCGAAGGTGGAAGAGATTCTGCCGTTGGGCGCGTTCTAACAAACAGAAGTAATCAGTGAACAGTTATCAGTCGGATGTCTCGACACTGTTCACTGATTACTGTTCACTCCATTTGGGGTTCACTTTATGCCGCTGAACACATCCCCCCGCGTGCGTCCTTATGAAACGTTGCCCAGCCTGAACGTGCCGGGTATCCCTGCCGTGGCCCCTATGCCCAGCGGCGAAAGTGCCGACACCACCCGCGTGGCTGAGCGCTTCGGCGGGGATGTGTTGGCTGCGGGGCTGCACAACGGCGTTCAGGTGCTTTACGTCAAGCCAGAAAAGCTGGTGGAAGTCGCTCAGTTTCTCAAGAGCGATCCCCAACTGCGCTACGAATCGCTGATCGACGTGACTGGTCTGGACCGCAAGGAACTTCCCATCGGCGGTGGCGCGGCCCGTTTTCAGTCCGTGGCCCAGTTGCGCTCCTACAGCCGCAAGCAGCACATTACACTGCTGGCCGACTGCACGGGCGGCGACAAACCGAGTATCCCCAGCCTGACCGCTGCCTATCAGGGCGCTGAATGGCCGGAACGGGAGTGCGCCGACCTGATGGGGATCAGCTACACCGGTCATCCGGACCCGCGCCGTATTCTCATGCCCAAACAGTGGCCCAATCACCCTTTGCAAAAGCAGATCCCTGTGGGCGGCGAGGAAGTCCCCTTCAGCCTGACCTGGGACGACCCGGAGTTTGAGACGCTGGGCACGCAGATTCTTCCCTCCGTGAGCCACGCCCCCGACCTGCCGCCGGGCATGAACCGGGAAAATATGATTATCAATATGGGTCCGCATCACCCCAGCACCCACGGCGTGCTGCGTCTGGTGGTGGAGTTGGACGGCGAGCGGGTGGTCAGCATAGACCCGGATTTGGGCTTCTTGCACAGCGGTTTCGAGAAGACGGGCGAAAGCAAACGCTACAAGGATTTCGTCTACTACACCGACCGGATGGACTATCTCTCCGGGATGAACAACAATTTCTCCTATGTGCTGACCGTCGAACACATGCTGGGCGTTGAGATTCCGCAACGGGCGCAGGTGATCCGGGTGATTATGGGTGAGTTGCAGCGCATCGCCTCCCACCTCTTCTGGCTCTCCACCCACGTCCTCGACGTTTCCGGCACGGGGATGTCCCTGCTGATGTACGCCACACGCGAGCGGGAGCGCATTCTGGACCTCTTCGAGATGGTCTGCGGCGCACGGCTGACCGTCAGCTATATCCGTGTGGGCGGGGTCTGGGCGGATCTGCCCGAAGCCTTCCTCACCCATTTGCAGGATTTTGTGCGGGTGATGCCCACAAAAATTGATGACTACGAGCGGATGCTCACCGAGCAGCGGGTCTGGAAGGATCGCCTGCAAGGCATCGGCGTTCTCAGTCGCGAGCAGGTGCTGGAGATGGGACTGACCGGCCCGATGCTGCGCGGCAGCGGCGTGGACTGGGATCTGCGCCGGGATATGCCCTACGGCGGCTACGAAAATTACGACTTCAAAGTGCCGGTGCAGAGCGAGGGCGACTGCTACGCCCGCTATCTGGTGCGTATGGAAGAGATGCGCCAGAGCCTGCGCATCATTAGCCAGGCCATCAAAAATCTGCCCGACGGCCTCTTCAAGACCGACAACCGCAAAGTCACCGCCCCGCCCCGGGCCGAGTTGGACCTGAGTATGGAATCCCTCATCCATCACTTCAAACTGATGACCGAAGGCTTCCACGTCAACCCCGGCTTCTACTATCACGGCATCGAAGGCAGTAAAGGCGAACTGGGCTTCTACCTGTACAGCGACGGCTCGGCCAAACCCTACCGGCTGCACATCCACGGGCCGAGTTTTAATAATTTGTATGCCATCAATACGATGAGCCGCGGCGCAATGCTCTCGGATATCGTAACAAACATCGGCTCACTCGACATTGTGCTGGGGGAAGTGGACAGATAGGAATAGAACGCGGATGACGCTGAAAGGGCTGATGCACGCGGATTTTTAAGAGGGGATTCGTTTATGGCTCTGGAAGAGGTCAAACTGACCGATCAGATCATCAACGTCTACTATACTGTTTACAATGCGCTTGGCTATGGGTTTTTGGAGAAGGTGTACGAAACCGCAATGCTTCAGGAATTCGAGCGGCGCGGATTGCAGGTTGAAAGCCAGCGGCAGATTCAGGTCTATTTCAAAGGACAACTTGTCGGGGATTATTACGCAGATTTGATAGTAGAAAATCGGGTTATTTTGGAGATTAAGGCGGCAGAGGATATGCACGATTCCTTTATTGCCCAGTTGCTCAATTATTTACGAGCAACGCCTTGCGAAATCGGTTTTGTCTTCAATTTTGGAAAAGAAGCGAAATTCGAGCGCCGTTTTTTCAGCAATCGGCGCAAAATCCATCTCCAATCTTAAATCCGTAAAATCCGCCCAATCCGCGTCATCCGCGTTCTATTCCGAGGTCTTTATGCTTACTCAAGCGATGCGTGTTGAAATTGACGAAATTATGACCCGCTACCCAGCTGGGCGGCAGCGGTCGGCGGTGCTGCCTGCGCTCTACGTCATCCAGCGCGAGTTTGGCTACTGCCCGGTGGAGGCGCAGAACGAACTAGCTGCCATTTTGGGCATTGCCCCGGTGGAGGTTTCGGCGGTCGTCGGTTTCTACAATATGTTCCACGAGCAGCCAAAGGGCGAATACCACGTGGAAGTCTGCACGAACGTGCCCTGTCTGCTGCGCGGTGGTCGTCAGTGTCTGCACCACTTCGAGGAGACGCTGGGCATTCATCACGGCCAGAAGACGGCGGACGGCCAGTTTGCTCTGGATCACATGGAATGTCTCGGCTCCTGCGGCACAGCGCCGATGGCGGCTGTGACCGACCAGAAGACTGGGCAGATTCGCTACTTCGAGAATCTGGACTCGGCGCAGGATGTGGCGCAGGTCGTCTCTCTGCTCAAAGCCGGCAAAGGCTTCACGACGCTGGAACGCTGGACCCCCGAAGGCGATCCGCAGCAGAATGGTGCCACCGCTGGCCCTTACAACCACGGCGGGATGGACCCGCGCTATTTGCTGGCCCGCGTCAAGACGCCCGACAGCCACACCCTCGCCAGCTACGCGACCGATGGCGGCTATGCCACGGCCAAGCGGGTGTTGACTGAGATGGAACCCGCAGCAGTAGTGGAACAGATCAAAGCCAGCGGCATCCGCGGGCGGGGCGGTGCGGGCTTTCCTACCGGTGTCAAATGGGGTTTTCTGCCCAAAGGCGTCTTCCCCCGCTATCTGGTGGTCAACGCCGACGAGTCCGAGCCAGGCACTTTCAAGGATCGGATGCTGATGGAGTACGATCCCCATCAGTTGTTGGAAGGGATTGTGATGAGCGCCTTCGCCATTGAGGCGGAGAAGGCGTATATTTATATCCGCGGCGAATACTATTTTGCTTGGACCCGGATGCAAGCCGCCATTCGCGAGGCCAAAGCCGCCGGATATATCGGCGACAACTGCTTCGGCACAGGCAAAAAGTTGGATGTGGTGCTGCACCGGGGCGCGGGCGCGTATGAGTGCGGCGAAGAGACGGCTCTGCTCTCTTCACTGGAAGGCTACCGCGGCCAGCCCCGCCTCAAACCACCTTTTCCTGCGGTGGAGGGTCTTTACGCCAAGCCGACAATCGTCAACAATGTGGAATCCATCGCCAACGTCACCCACGTTATGCGCAATGGCGTGGCCTGGTATCGCACATTTGGCACCGAGCAGAGCGCGGGGATGCGCATCTTCTGTCTTAGCGGCAATGTGAAACGGCCCGGTAACTACGAGCTGCCCCACGCCACCACCCTGCGCACGCTCATCTACGAATACGGCGGCGGCCCGGAACAGGACGACGTACCCATCAAAGCGATTGTGCCCGGCGGCCTCTCGATGAAACTGCTCACGGCGGAGCAGATGGACACGCCCCTGGACTACGAAAGAGTCGCCGCGGCGGGTTCGCTGCTCGGCTCGGCGGGTGTGATTGTGATTGACGAGCGCTTCTCGATGGTGGAGATCGCCCGACGCACCCTCTCCTTCTACCGGGAGGAGAGCTGCGGCAAATGCACGCCCTGTCGAGAAGGGGGCGCGTGGCTGGAAAAAATTATGCTGCGTATCGAAGCGGGCCAGGGCCGGGTCAAAGACCTGGAGTTGCTCGAATACATCGCCCAGAACATCGCGGGCAAGAGCTTCTGCCCCTTTGGCGAGGCGTCGGTCTGGGGGATGCAGAGCAACCTGGCCAAGTTCCGCCACGAATTTCTGGCCCACATCGAAAAGACCAATCCGTCCAGCGTTGGCCCGGAGATTCCCATCCGGCCCATCTACCGGCCCGACACCCACCAGCCCAGCGGTCTGCGCCAGAACGCGCAGAAATCCCAGGGCGAGCGGATTGTCCTGCACGACGAGTTTGTGGCGGGGGATTAATAAAAGATATTGGGTAGTGGATATTGTGTGGATTTGGATTGGGTGAGAAGACGAACGGCTACTGGTTGGGGAAGTAGCGTTTTCATCGTTTATGCAGCAGAAGGGCGTTGAGAAAGTCAGGCAGATTGTGACTATCGCGGTCAAGCAATCCGAACTAAACGGCGGTTATGAGTTGTTGTTTGCCGCGCCTCCGCGTCTGCCTGTGCGCCGATTTTCGTTGGAAGAGTATCACCAGCTCATCGAGATGGGTTTCTTTCGGGACGACGAGCGGATCGAGCTAATTGAGGGGATTCTGGTGCCTATGCCTCCGATGTCTTCCCGGCAAGCGGCTTGTATCCGTAAGCTACAGAATCGCTTCACCGTTGATTTGCAGGGTCGTGTGAGCGTCAGCATTCAGTTGCCGCTGGCAATCCCAGGCCGTACCTCGGAACCTGAGCCGGATATTGCACTACTGAAGCTTGATCCGGGCAATTATTCTGAGCGACACCCCCGGCCCTCTGATGTCCTGTTGGCTCTGGAAGTCTCGTACTCTACGCTGGCGTATGATGATGGAGACAAAAGGCGGCTTTACGCTCGGGCGGGTATTCAGGAGTATTGGATCGTCAATCTGAATGACGAATCGGTGATTGTCTATCGGAAACCGTATGCGCCGAACCGGCGCGACGCTGACTTTGAATCGAAGCAGACCTTCCGCGTTGGGGATCGTTTGACACCCTTGGCATTGCCAGACTATTCGCTTGCAGTTAGTGAAATTTTTTCACTGCCGAGTCATTCCGGATTTTCACCCACTGATTTTTAATCCGTGAAAATCCTAACGATCCGTGTAATCCGTGTCCTTTTGTTCTGTTTGTTCTGTCAAAATCAGCGGACATCCGCCCAATCCGCTTCATCCGCGTTCTATTCTTTAGGAACGAACCTTCATGGCTGACAACGTAACCCTGACAATTGACGGCAAACAGCTTTCTGTCGCGCCCGGTATGCTTCTGGTGGACGCGGCGGAGACGGTGAATATCGAAATCCCTGTCTTCTGCTCGCACCCCAAACTGGACCCGGTGGGCTGCTGCCGGATGTGTATGGTGGAGATTGAAGGGCCGCGCGGCTCGCGGCTGGCCACGGCCTGCACCACCCCCGTGGCCGCCGGAATGGTTGTGCATACCACTTCCAAGCAGGTGCGCGATGTGCAGGAGGCCAATCTCGGCTTCATTCTGCTCAACCACCCGCTCGACTGCCCCATCTGCGACAAAGCTGGCGAATGCCCGTTGCAAGACCAGACGCTGCGCTTCGGGCCGGGCATCAGCCAACTGCTGGAAGCCAAACAGCTTGCCCAGAAAAATTACGACATCTCCGATATGATTGTCCTCGATCAGGAGCGCTGTGTCCTCTGCTGGCGCTGCATCCGCTATCTGGAAGAGTGGGAAGACAAACCCCAGTTGGGTCTGCACAACCGGGGCAACCGGACGGTCATTGACATCCAGCACGGCCAGCCGGTGGACGCCAAGACCAGCGGCAATATCATAGACATCTGCCCGGTGGGTGCGCTGACCAACCAGATTTCCCGCTTTTCCTACCGCCCCTGGGAGATCGAGCGCACGGCCAGCGTCTGTAATCACTGCTCTGTCGGCTGCAACATCCGGGTGGACAGCCGCACCCACACCGTCCGCCGCATCATTGGCCGGGAAAATATGCAGGTCAACGACCAGTGGATCTGCGACAAAGGGCGCTTTGCTCACGCCTGGGTCAACGGTGAAAAGCGGCTGGAGACACCCCTGCTGCGCAAGAACGGTGAACTCGTCCCCGTGCAGTGGAGCGAAGCCCTGGACTTTATCGCCGGGAAATTGCAGGCGGTCAAACAGCAGCACGGCGCGGCGGCCATCGGTGCCATCGGCAGCGCCAAAATCGGCAATGAAAGCAACTACGCGCTGCAACGCCTCTTCCGGGGCGTCATCGGCACGAACAACATTGACCACCGCGACGGCGCGGATGTGGCTGGCCTTGCGACGGGTCTGCCTTCTCTGGCCGCTGTGATGAAACCCCAATATGGGCCGAACCCGCAGGTGGACACGATTTTCCTCTTTGGCATCGACCCCAGCGAGGAGTTGCCCATTCTGGATTTGCACCTGAAGCGGGCCGTGAAAAAGGGTGGCGCAAAGCTGATCATCGCCCACCCGCGCAGCATTGAACTGACCCGCTACAACGGCCCCTATCTGGCCTACGAACCGGGTACAGAGGCCACGCTGCTCAACGGTCTGTTGCGGGCCGCGGCGGGGCAAAAAGAGGGGTTGAACGCGGCTGCGCTTTCCCATCTGGCCGATGTGAAAAAGTGGACGGAAGAGGCCGACGACCGCGCCCTGCGTGACCTCTGCCGCACGGACCCAGCGGCTGTGAAAGCGGCCGCGGCGTTGCTGGCGAAAAGCGAGAAGGCGCTGATACTCTACGGCCCCCAGGCGGTGCGCGGCAGCGATGGCCCATCCATCCGCGACGGGCTGGCCAACCTGGCCTTCCTCACCGGTCACGCCGACCGGCTGGCCTTTGTCGGGCTGGACGCCAACAGCCAGGGGGCGCGGGATATGGGCCTGCTCCCCGACCGGCTGCCCGGCCACGCCAGCCTCAGCAACGGCGATGCGGTCAAGCGACTGGAACATCTGTGGGAGTGCAAACTGCCTACGGCGGCGGGCAAGAGCTACAAGCAGATGCTGGACGGCGGCGTCAAAGCGCTTTATGTGATGGGCGCAGACCCGGCCAGCGAACGCCCGGATTGGGCCGCGAAGTTGGATGCGCTGGAACTGCTGGTAGTGCAGGAACTTTACCTGACCGAGACGGCCAAGCGGGCCGATGTGGTGTTGCCCGCGCTGGGCTGGGCCGAGACCGACTCTACCTTTACGAATTTAGAGCGTCGCGTGCAGCGCGCACCCAAAGCCGTCTCTCTGCCCGAAAGCCGGGCCGCGGCCGATTGGATGATTCTGACCCATCTGGCCCGAAAATTGGGCGCACACTGGCACTTCGCCGACGCCAAAGCTGTGGGTGCGGAGATTGTCAAAGCTGCGCCCATCTACCGGGGGTTGACATGGGACGCGCTGGGTGACCAGGGCCTGCAGTGGGACGCGGCCAGTTTACGCGGCAAGCCGGAACTGAAGGAAGTGCGCCAGAAGATGGCGAAAGGCAGCAAAGAGTATCCGCTGACACTGGTGACGGGCACGGTTCTTTACGACGGCGGCACGCTTTTCAGCGCCACCGAAAAGTTGCACGCTATCTCTACCGGCCCGGTCGTCGGTCTCAGTGCGGTGGATGCGGCGAAGTTGGGGCTGGCCGAAGGCGCTGCCGTGACCGTCAGCAGCCCAGAGGGTTCCCTGGCCTTGACTGTCCGCATCAGCCAGCAGGTGCAGCCGGGCAGCGCCTGGATTCCCGAAAGTCTGCCCGGCGCGCCGGTGGGCGCGCTGCTCAACGGCAGTGTCACGCAGCGGGTGAAGGTTGAGAAGGCGTAGCCATTCTTGCGCCCATCGCTCCGCGTGGGCGCATCGCGGGGACGCTCTGCGTCCGGATCGGCCAGGGCTGGCAGTGCTGTTGACGCGGAGCGTCGCCCGGACGTTCCCACGCGGAGCGATGGGAACGAGAAATGAAATCTGCGAAAATCTGTGGTTTCTGCGTAATCTGCGTCCCTGTTTTTGCACCGATTCGAGAAGTTTCACTCTGAGGAAGCCGTATGGACTGGCTCAATTTGGTGGTTTATCCAGTATTGCGCTCGGTGGCAGTCATTTTTGTGCTGCTCACCGGCTTCGCCTATCTGACGCTGCTGGAACGCAAGCTGCTGGGGCGCTTTCAGGTGCGCTACGGCCCCAACCGGGCGGGGACGTTTGGCCTTTTGCAGCCCCTCGCCGACGCGGTCAAGGCGCTCTTCAAAGAAGAGATCATCCCCAACCACGTGGACAAGCCGATTTATGTGATTGCTCCTGCATTGGCGCTGGTGCCGGCTCTGCTCATCTGGGCGGTGATCCCGATTGCCAGCGGCATGCCCGCCATTGCCGACGTGAGTATCGGTTTTCTGTGGATTCTGGCGATTGCGGGCGTGGAGGGCTACGGCATTATCCTGGCCGGGTGGAGCAGCAACAACAACTACTCGTTGCTGGGCGCGCTGCGTTCCTCGGCCCAGATGATTTCTTATGAACTGCCGCTGGGTATGTTTCTGGTCAGCATTCTAATTCTGGCCGGGGATTTCAGTCTGGTCGCTTTGGTGGACAACGCCCGGCCCTGGTGGGAATGGATTTGGCTCTGGCTGGCCTTCCCCTTCTTCTTCATCTGCATCCTGGCCGAGACCAACCGTAGCCCCTTTGACCTGCCAGAGACGGAGAACGAACTGGTGGCCGGTTTCCAGACCGAATACGGCGGCATGAAATTCGCTATCTTTATGATGGCCGAATATATCAATATGATTACGACCAGCGCGATTATGGCGACGCTCTTTTTCGGCGGCTGGCGCGGACCCTACGCCGAGGAGATCGTCTGGCTCGGCCCGATCTATCTGCTGGCGAAAGTCTTTATTCTGCTCTGCGTCTTTATTTGGGTGCGCGCCAGTGTCAGCCGCCCCCGCTACGACCAGTTGATGACCTTCTGCTGGCAATTTCTCCTGCCGTTGAGCATCGGCTATATGATTATTTCGGCGTTGTTGGCGGTATTTCTGAAATAAGTGATTGGGGATTAGGGATTGGGGACTGGGAAACAGTCCCAGTCCCCAATCCCTAATCCCCAGTCCCAAAGGGATTTTTTTATGGCACTCGGCGACTACCTGAAAAACGCAATTGACATCGGCAAGGCGATGGGTGTGACACTGAAACACCTGGCCGAAAAGCCGATCACAACGGAATACCCGCGCGATGCGGTGCCGCTGTATCCCCGTTTTCGGGGCAAGCACGAACTGCGCCGCTATGCCAACGGCATGGAACGCTGCATCGGCTGTATGCTGTGCGAGGCGGCCTGCCCCACCGGTGCGATCTACGTGGAGGCGGACGAGAACGATCCGAACAACCCGATCTCCCCCGGCGAGCGCTATGCGACAGTCTACGAAGTCAACCTGCTGCGCTGCGTCTTCTGCGGCGACTGCGAAGAAGCCTGCCCGGTGGAAGCGATTGTGTTGGGCCACGAGTTCGCCATGGCCAACTACGAACGCAAGGATTTTATCCTGACCAAAGAGCAACTGCTCAATCCCGGCGAACCCAACGTCATCATCCGCCCGGAGTAAGTGGCTATGACCTTCTCTCTGCTCTTCTTTCTGGTAATTGGGGCCGTCTGTCTGGCCGCAGCCTTTGGGGTGGTGTTGAGCCGCCAGCCTGTCCACAGCGCGCTCTTTTTGCTGGCAAACTTTGCCACGCTGGCTGTCCTCTACGTGACGCTGGAAGCCCAGTTTTTGGCCGCGGCCCAGGTCATCATCTACGCCGGTGGCATCGTCATTCTCATCCTCTTTGTGATTATGCTGATCGGCGGAGAGACGAATGACTTCAAAGCGCACCAGCGCACGTGGAGCCGTATTGTTGGACTGGGGCTGGGGCTGATTCTGCTGGCGGGGCTAGGCTACAGCGCACTCCAAAAATTGCTGCCCTTGCCCGCCGACCCCAACTCTGCTCTGCAAGGCGGCGCACCCAAGACCGTCGGTCTGGAACTCTTCACCAATTACATCCTGCCCTTTGAACTGGTGGGCATCCTGCTGCTGGTGGCGCTGATCGGCGCGCTGGTGATGGGGCGTCTACCCGAAGGCGCGGGCGAAGGCATTGCTTCCCTGAAAGCGAGCGACCGATGATTCCGACCAGCTACTATCTGATTCTGGCTGCGCTGATCTTCGCCACCGGCGCGACGGGCGTACTCGTGCGCCGCAACGCGCTGATTATCTTTATGTGCGTGGAAATGATGCTCAACAGCGTCAACCTGACTCTCATCGCCCTCAGCCGACAGTGGGGCAATCTCAACGGCCAGATTTTTGTCTTTATTATTATGGCCGTGGCCGCGGCCGAAGTGGCCGTCGGGCTGGCGATTCTGATTGCCAATACACGGCATCGGAAAAGTATCAATATCGACGAGATTAATTTGTTGAAATGGTAATAGATATTGGGTATTGGGCAGTACCGCAAAACTTACTATCTGCCCTCGCGTGGCTTCAAGTCAGATCCCCCAAACGATCTCCGAAGGCTGTCACAAGGGCTAGAGCGGGCCGTTTTGAGTCTTGCGAGACCAGAATTGGGCATTCTTGGCAGGTTTGTGACTACATCTGGGCGGTAGATAGAATCACTCATAGCAACTTTTGCCGTACTGCAGCATTCTTTCTATCGATAATCGTTATGGTTCTTTGAGTTGATCTCCCATGATTACAAACAAGGTTTCTAAAATCATAGGTTCTGTTTCGTGGCAGTTCGTATTACGCGTTATTTCCATTATGTCATGGATTGTTGCGATCCAATGGGTATACTTCGAACGTTCATTTGAATCTGTTTTTGTACTATTGGAAGCAACCATCATCTTTATTAGCTCATTCTGGGTGAGTAGTGAACCGATCAATAATAAAAGAATATCTTTGCGGACTATTGGGCTTCTCCTTTCTGTATGTTTGTGGTCCACTGCAATTATCTGGTTATTTGTGGCGAATTCCTATTTTGAGCCAATACTATCCTTCTTAGGCGGTGCATCTACTTTCGTAGTCTCATTCTTGGTTTCTAACAAGTCTTTCGATATCGACACGGCTCGACGAAAACGTAATGAATTCTTAGATAAAGTTGAAGAGATATGGATTGAGGGTGATTTACGTAGTCGTTTGGAGCAATCTCTGGGTAAGCTATCCCTCAATATCGAAGAAATTGACGACCTCAGCATATCTAGCCAATCCAACCTCCAACACTCCGACAACTCACATTATGTTTCCGTCAGTAATTCAATAGTACCCATTTTTGAAAAAAGACAAAGACGTTTGCTGATATTGGGTGAACCGGGTGCAGGGAAAACAGTAACGTTGCTCGAGTTAGCTCAGGAATTACTAATTCGCGCTCAGGATGACAATGCCTTTCCTATTCCAGTAGTATTGAATCTTGCTAGCTGGTCTAACAATCGTCTTCCCATTGAGGAATGGATTGTAAAGGAGCTAGAGGACAAGTATAGAGAGCGCCCAATAATTTCTAAAGCGTGGCTTAAGGGCGATCAATTATTATTGTTGCTTGACGGTTTGGATGAGGTCCTGATTGAGCATAGAGAGGAATGCGTAAGCGCTATTAACTTGTATGCGCAAAATAGTTGGACGGGAATAGTCGTTTGCTGCCGTACTGATGACTATACGAGCTTATCAACTCCACTCGCTGGCTTAAATGGCTGTGTCATTTTGCAGAAATTGACGCCTACACAAATTGAAACCTATTTGCTTAATGGAGGAGACGATCTGAAACCAATACAAACCGCTATTGAGAATGATAAAGAGCTACAGCAGTTCTTTCAAACCCCTCTCCATTTAGCATTCGCAGCAGAAGCGTGTCGAGATTTGGACCTGGACAAGCTGTCAACAGGCTCATTTGAAGAACGGCGCGAATATCTGATTGAAGTTTATTTGAACCGAGCATTTGAGCAAATCACGGGATATTCTCAAAAAGATGATTTATATCAGCAAAGCCTGGATTGGGTGCAATGGTTGTCCAAAAAAGTACTCGAAAATAATATGAATAGACCTATTTTTCGAGTTGATATGTTGCAGCCCACATGGCTGTTTCCGGGCTTTCAAAGATGGATATATCTTTTTGCCAGTAGGATTGCCTGTGCGCTGGTAATTACCTTTATCTCGATTGTAGTCCTGGAGTTTAGGATGTTTGATAGTGTCGAAGTGATACGTAGCCTGCTAGGCAAGGTATCTCTCGCATTACGGGCTGGTTTACAAATTGGAATCACATTAGCATTATTAGATGGATTACAGTTTGAAAGAATTCAACGATATAAAGGAGAAAAAATACCGTATCAGCAATATATCCAATGGTTCTTACTCGACATATTTATTTTTAGTCTAATTATATGGTATTTCATGACTACTGAAGTCTCGGACTTGTTGAGTGCGTTTATCTTGTTTGGTTTGGTGATCGCCGTTACTAATGCTTTTCTCATTAGACATAAAACAAAGATTCTTAAAACTGATTTATCATCTTGGTCGGGGTTACTCATCGTCCTGCAGATCGGTTGGATGACATTTGCGATTGCATTTGTAAATTTTGATATTAATTGGTCGTATAGTTTAGCGTTTTCTGTATCTTTTGGCTTACTGTTTGGCTTGCGAAATAAACAACGGCGCTACGATGAAGATATCCAGCCCGTTTCAACTCTTGTATGGGAGTGGAGTGGAGTCATCATTGGCATCAAACGTGGATTTGTGATCGGCATGATTTGCGGACTACTACTTGCAATTGGAGTTGCGCCCCTTTTTCAAGCAATATATGAAGTTATTCCTACAAATTACAGTGAGTTATTGCGTCTTGCATTGATTTCAATTATGGTTTTGGCAGTTATGTTATTGATTGGTTGTATTGGTTCATTAATAGGAGGATTGTTGGGTGGAATTAAGAAGGATTTCATTAACTTCACAAAATATCCTAATTTGAACAATCGTCTTCTTTTCCGAAACGTAGTTGCCCTAATGCTCGGTCTAGGATTTTGTTTTGCAGTTTTTATGGCGTCTGTTGAGATGCTCGTGACTGGTGATGAGATAAGTAGAAATTTCATGATTACGATAGGTATATTTGTTGGTATGCTTAGCGGAATTAGCTTTGGTGGTATCGATCTGCTATATCACTACGCTCTACGATTTGTTTTATTGTGTACAAATAGAATACCTGTAGATTATCCAGACTTTTTAGATCGTTTTGCTCTACGTACAATACATCACAAAGCAACCATCTTTCATAAGGCTAGTGTTGGGTATATATTTTCGCATCCACTTTTGTTAGATCATCTTTCTAAATTAGAGCCTGTGTCGGAACCAGTAGTTGATTTCAGTATATTGAGACGTCTTAACCAAGTTCTTTTTTCTAGGAATGAACGATCCAAAGAAACGAAATTTGTACTTAGCAGCCTTGCCTCTATTGCTTTCATGTTTGGATTTGTATGGAAGTATAGTTCAGGCTACAGAGTTTGGAATTTCGCAGATAATTTTGGTGATGTTCTTTGGCCTATTTCGTTAAGTATAGGCGTTGGTTTGCTTTGTTCAAGTGTAGGTTTTTTGTTAGGCGCATTAATTATAGCAAGATGTTTTAGGTATCCATTTCGTACAGACGGTATTTTCAATAACCAAAGTTGAGATGATCGTGGGATTTCTTCCATTGCGTCCACTTGATCAGGCTGATCATCTCTTGTTCTAACGTTGTCGGTCCGCTTGGTCGTTCGTCTATTTACATAGCCTCCTCTGGGAGATTCGTGACTTATGCTTGACTTTGCCTGGCTCATCTTTGTCTTTCCGGCCGCAGGTGCGCTGATCAATCTCTTTTTCGGCGCGCGGCTGAACAAAAGTGCCATCGGCTGGATCGCGTCCGGCGCTGTGATTGCTGCGTTCGCGGTGGCTGTGGGGCTGCTTTTTGGCCTGTTGGGGCTGGACCACGAACACCGGGCCGTGACCATCCATCTGTGGGATTGGATCGATGTCGGCAACTTCCACGCACCGGCGGCGATGCTCGTTGACAGCCTGAGCGTGACAATGGCGCTGGTCGTGACGGGTGTGGGTGCGCTGATTCACATCTACGCCACCGGCTATATGCATGACGAGGAACGCTTCCAGCGTTTCTTCGTCTACCTCAACTTCTTTATCTTTGCGATGCTGATTCTCATCCTCAGCGACAACTTCCTGGGGATGTTTGTGGGCTGGGAAGGTGTCGGTCTGGCCTCCTATCTGCTCATCGGCTTCTATTTTGACAAAGAGGACAGCACCTACGGCTCCTACGCCGACGCGGGCAAGAAGGCGTTTATCGTCAACCGCATCGGCGACTTCGGGATGATGCTGGCGATGATGGCCCTGTGGACGAGTCTGGGCACGCTTACCTTCGAGGGTGTCTTTGAACACGCCGGCCAACTGAGCGCGGGTGTGGCGACGGCGGTCTGTCTGCTCCTGCTTCTGGCGGCGACGGGCAAGAGCGCGCAACTGCCCCTTTTCGTCTGGCTACCCGATGCGATGGCAGGCCCCACGCCGGTCTCGGCCCTCATCCACGCCGCCACAATGGTCACCGCGGGCGTCTATATGATTGCCCGCACCCACGTCCTCTTTGCCCTGGCCCCCGGCGTAATGGCGACGACGGCCTGGGTGGGTCTGCTCACCGCGCTCCTGGGCGCGTCGATTGCGCTGGTGCAGACCGATTTGAAGAAGATTCTCGCCTACTCCACCATCTCCCAGTTGGGCTATATGATTTTGGGTGTGGGCGTGGGCGCGTATGCCTTTGCCATCTTCCATCTAATCACACACGCCTTTTTCAAGGCGCTGCTCTTTTTGAGCGCGGGCAATGTGATGCACGGGCTGCACGGGGAGCTGGACATTCGCAAGATGGGCAACCTGCGCGCGAAGCTGCCGACGACCTACAAATTGTTCGCCATCGGCAGTCTGGCCCTGGCCGGTTTCCCGCTCACCTCCGGCTTCTTCTCGAAAGATGCGATTCTGCTGACTGTCTTTGACAGCAATCTGCTGCTCTACGCGCTGGGACTTTTCACCGCGCTGCTCACCGCCTTCTACAGCTTCCGCGCCGTCTTTGTGACTTTCTGGGGCAAGCCGCGGGACAAGCACGTCTTCGACCACGCCCACGAGAGCCACGGGGTGATGACCTCCACTCTCTGGGTGCTGGCCGCGCTGGCGCTGATCGGCGGTCTTCTCAACCTGCCCTTTGTCCTGACCCTGGAACATTGGCTTGAGGAAGCCGTAGGCGCGGCCACTTTCCACCCGTCGGTTGGCCTAGAAATTGGTCTGCTGGTGGTGAGCGCGCTGGTCTCCCTGGCCGGTATCGCTCTGGCGTATGGCCGTTACGTGCAGGACGCGGCCTGGGCGCGGCGCATCACAGCCGTCTTCAAGCCGCTGGAATCTCTGGCCCAGCACAAGTGGTACATTGACGAGTTGTATATGACAGCCATCGTCCAACCCCTGCGCGCCGGAGCCGCTTTCTTGGCTGGCATCATCGACCAGCGGGCCATCGACGGCTCGGTCAATCTGCTGGGGACGGCGCATCTGGCCGCGGGCAATCTGCTGCGCCGGGTACATAACGGGCTTGTGCCGACATACGCGCTGAGTTTGTTTGTGGGTGTGGTGGCGGTTCTGTTGTATTTTGTGTTTGTGTAGCCCTGGAATCAATTCCAGGCTGATAGCTCAAGTCGTCTAAAGACGACTGGGGATTCAGTCCACTTTGGTGGACTTGAGCTTTCAGACGGCAATTCATTGCCGGACAATGTGTCTGAATGGTGACAGTGGAGATACGAAATGCCTCTACAAATGAACCCTGATGTTGCCCAGAAGACGCAAGAGAAACTTGCCGACGCGCAGCAAA
This sequence comes from Litorilinea aerophila, assembly GCA_945897075.1. GTDB lineage: Bacteria > Chloroflexota > Anaerolineae > Caldilineales > Caldilineaceae > JACQGT01. The sequence continues at coordinate 2,393 of CAMDEX010000013.1, read as the reverse complement.
CACCCGTCTTAAGCTCGCCTAGAACTTTAGATGAACAGAAGCGGCGCTTGTGTGGCATGGATAAGTTACAGATGCGCCTAATCGCCCAGGCAGACTCGGTCCGGCGCTATCAGATGATGTATCCGTTGCGTGATTATGTAATACAGACCTGGAAGCGTGGTTTGCAGACAAAATATCCCGAACTGTCTGATATGGAGCGCTGCCGTCTGTTGTTTGAAAAGTTACAGTCCAATGGCTGAACCGAATCTTCGCCTGCACTTTCAGGTGTTGCGTGTATTGGAAGAGTTGGACATCCCTTACGTCGTTATTGGCGCGTTTGCGGGTGTCTCCTATGGCCTGAACCGGATCACATACGATGTGGATATGGTTGTCGATCTGAACGATGAGCGGATCGATGCATTGGTGGCAGCATTTCCATCGCCTCGCTATTACGCTGATCCCTATCAGATGCGGGATTCGATTCGGCTGGGTATACTGTTCAACATCATCGACAGCAGTCAGGAAGGAAAAGTCGATCTCATCCCGTTGACGATGGAACCCAGCTACGACTTTGCTCTGCAAAACCGCATTCGGCGCAAAGTGCCGACCGATGGTGAAGAACAGGTAGAAGCCTGGCTGGCTCGCCCGGAGGATGTCATCGTTGGAAAATTGATGGCGTGGCAAGAAGGCCGGTCACACAAACACGAAACGGACATACGGGACATTCTGACGATCATCCAATTCGGACTGGAGAAGGAAGTCACCGAAATGTTCGAATCCGAGTATATTGACGTCTGGGCGCATCAGATCGGCGAGGATGCGTTGCAGCTTTGGGAACACATCAAACTGATTGTACAAACAGACTGATCCCTCTGGGAGAGTTTTGACCCAATGAACTTCCTACTCTCGATTATCACATTTCTCCCCCTCGTCGGCGCGCTGCTTGTCCTGGCCGCGCCCGGCGATGCGGCCAAAAAGAATATCGCCCTGGGCACAACCCTCGTCACCTTTCTGGTCAGCCTGCTCCTGCTGCTGAACTGGCCGGATGACGCGGCAGGGATGGTGCTGGAAGAGAAGTACGCCTGGATCCCCGATCTGGACATCTTCTACCACCTGGGCGTGGACGGCATCAGCCTCTGGTTGGTGCTGTTGACCACATTCCTTATGCCTATTGCCGTGGCCTTCAGCAACCAGCACATCAAAGAGAATGTGGGCGGCTATATGGCCCTGATGCTTCTGATGCAGACGGCGATGATCGGCGTCTTTCTGGCTCTGGATTTGGTGCTTTTCTACGTCTTCTGGGAGTTCAGTCTGATCCCGATGTACTTCCTCATCGGCAGATGGGGCAGCCAGAAGCGGGTCTACGCCGCGCTCAAGTTCTTCCTCTACACGCTGGCCGGCTCCGCGCTGATGCTGGTGGCGATTCTGGTCGTCTACTTCAACACCGGCACGTTCAATGTGTTGGAACTCCAGAACGCCGCTCTGCCGGTGACAGTCCAGCAGTTCGCCTTCCTGGCCTTCGCCCTGGGCTTCGCCATCAAAGTGCCCATCTTCCCCCTGCACACCTGGCTGCCCGACGCCCACGTCCAGGCTCCGACCGCCGGTTCGGTCATTCTGGCCGGTGTGTTGTTGAAGATGGGGACGTATGGCTTTGTGCGCTTTGCCCTGCCCATCTTCCCGGAAGCGGCGCTGGACTACGGCGGTCTCTTTGCCTGGCTGGCGATTGTCGGTATCCTCTACGGCGCGCTGGTCTCGCTGGTGCAGAAGGATATCAAATCGCTGGTCGCCTATAGCTCGGTGGCCCATCTGGGCTTTGTGATGCTGGGCATCTTCGCCTTCAACCAGCAGGGGATGAGCGGCGCAGTGCTGCAAATGGTCAATCACGGCCTCAGCACCGGGGCGCTCTTTTTGATGGTGGGGATGCTCTACGAACGGCGGCACACCCGGCTGCTCAGCGAATTCGGCGGTCTGTGGAAGAGCATTCCGGTCTTCTGTTTCTTCTTCCTGGTGGTGGCGATGAGCAGCGCAGGTCTGCCCGGTCTCAACGGCTTCGTCGGTGAATTTACGATTCTGCTGGGGGCCTACGCCCACAACCCGCTCTATGCGGTGCTGGGCACGCTGGGGATTATTCTGGCCGCCTGGTATCTGCTCGTCGCCTTCCGCAAGGTGGCGCAGGGGCCGCTGACCAACCCGAAGAACGAAGCCAGCGTCCTGCCCGATCTGAACCGGCGCGAACTGGCGCTGCTGATTCCGCTGGTTGTGCTCTTTTTCGTCATCGGTCTCTTCCCGAACCTTTTCCTGGATAAGATCAACCCGGCGGTGGAAGCGATGCAAGTATTACAGGCGAACGTGCCTGTGGTGGTGGTGCAACGATAACGCGTGGTGCGTGGTGCGTGGTGCGTGAACCGATTCAC
>CAMDEX010000012.1 GCA_945897075.1 Litorilinea aerophila | reverse complement strand
ACGGTATCCGATACAGAGCGGGCGCAGCAAGCAGCACCCCTACAGTTTTATCGGTTGACGATATCCGATACAGAGCGGGCGCAGCAAGCAGCACCCCTACAGTTTTATCGGTTGACGGTATCCGATACAGAGCGGGCGCAGCAAGCAGCGCCCCTACGATAGTATCCCTACCCCAAATAATAGGTCATGTGCTGGAAGTGGATGACCGGATCGATATACTCCACCCGCACGTGGTTGGGCACGGTGAGGGTGATCGGCGCATAACAGAGAATGCTGGTCAGACCGGCTTCGACAAGCTGATCCGCCACCCGCTGGGCCGCACTGGTGGGCACGGCGATGACTGCAATCTGGGCGTTGGTTTCTTGTATGCGCTGGGCCAGGTTCGCAAAGTCCTCCACATGTACAGACCCCATCGGTCGCCCAATCTTCGCTTTGTCTTCGTCAAAGATGGCGACGATGCGAAAGCCCCGGCTTTCGAAGCCAGCGTAGTTGGCAATCGCATTGCCCAATGAGCCGGCCCCCACCAGAACCACCGACCAGACCCGATCCACATTCAAGATTTTCTGTAGCTGATTGCACAGAAATGTGATGTTATAGCCCGTGCCCTGTTTGCCGAATTCGCCAAAATGGCTCAGGTCTTTGCGGATTTGCGCCGAGCTGATGCCCAAATGTTCGCCCAATTCCTGGCTGGAGGTTACATCGCGCCCGTCGTCGGCCAGCAGACGCAGCGTACGCAAATAGACTGGCAGACGGCCAATCACAATATCAGGGATCTCTTTGCTGTTTTGTTTGCTCACGTCGGTGCGGCTTTCATCAGACAGAATCAAATGCTGGCGCTTGCCAGACCTGTCAGGTGCGCACCTGACAGGTCTGGCTATGGTGCATTTTATCACAAACAATCGGTCAGGGGCAACCGTCGCCCAAAGTGTGCTATACTGTTTGAATGCCAAGCGCTTCTGCCGTCGAAACCGAATCAGTGCCCGCGGGCGCGGCCTCCCGCCACCACGCGCTGCAAAATTTCACCCTGCACTTTTTTGCGGCTTTTGGCGGCCAGATCACCCAGCGCGCGAGTGACAGTACCGTCTGGGTTGACCTGCCCGCCACACTTGCCGCCCACTTTGGCAAACCGGCGCTGCACCTGACCTTCCAGAACGGAGAGGCGACTTCTCACACCGATCTGGTAGCCTATGGCAGCCGTCTTTTTGACCAGATGATGGACTTTCTGGAGCGGCGCGGCGGTGTGACTCTGCTGCAACTACCGCGCCAACACCTGGGAGCGGATCAACTTCTGCGCGCCATTCAACCCCGCAACGTCGCTGTCTTGGGGCTGAAATTGGAGGAGCAGCAGCAGCGGCTCTTCGTCTTTAATTGGCATATCACCTACCGCTCGGATGACAAACGGGAGGAACTCTACGCTGTCGTCCTCGACAGCGATGGCAAGCGGGTTGCGCTGGCGGATGAAGACGAAAAAGGGTTGGTGCTGCAAAAGTTGCTCACCGACGGCGCGCCGATCTCTGTAGAACACCCCATCGAAAAAGACGAGCAGGTCACCCCTGCGACTGTGCGTCTGCCGCCGATGACCCAGCTCAACCGTCTGGCCGAAAGCGCCCGCAAATATGCGCTCTACCACGCGGATGTGCGCTGTGTGGCCTACGAATCGGAGATTCTGCCCCGGCTGCACAAAGTTCTTGCCCGGCTGACCAGCTATTACGAGCAGCAGATCGGCGAAGTTTATGACAGCCACGACCCGCAGGGCGAAAAACGCAAAGTCTTGGAAGCCGATCTGCAACGCAAAATTGCTGAGGAGATCGAAAACCACCGTCTGCGCGTCCAGGTTGAACTCTTCAGCTACGCCATTTTGCATACACCCACAGCCGTCGCCAACATCACGCTGGGCGACGGCAAACAGAGCGTGACGGTCCAGGTCGTGCGCAATCTTTACACGGGAGTACTCTCCCGCCCGGCCTGCCACGCCTGTGGGGAAGAGATCGCCGCGCTGGTGTTGGACAGCGCCGGCCACCTGCTGTGCGAAGAGTGTCTGCGCCAATGCGCCGCGTGTCAAGAGATTCTGTGCGAGCGCTGCGGGCTGCATAGCTGCCCGGTCTGTGCCGAGCAGCTATGCGAAGAATGCAGCCGCTACTGCTGGTCATGCGGGCTGCGCGCCTGTGCCGAACACAGCAGCCGCTGCCCAGTCTGCGCCGACGACGTCTGCCACGCCTGCCAGGAGGCGTGCGCCGCCTGTGGGACGCGTCAATGCCGCACCCATCTGCGTATGGATGGGGTGACGGGCGACCTGATCTGCCGGACCTGTGCGGTGCGCTGTCCCGGCTGCCAGGAGGAGAGCAGCCATCTCGCCACATGCAGCGCCAGCGGTCAGCGCTACTGTACAGGCTGTATTGTCGCCTGCGCCCACTGCCAGCGTCTGGTTGGCCCGGCTTTTGTCACCGTCGCTCCGGCAGATGGCCGCGCCTATTGCGCCGACTGTCTGAATGTTTGAGCTTTGGAGTGTTTGAACGTTCAAACGCTCAAACGCTTTGAAGACTGGGGTGTGGGATGTATCGTCTGATGAGTTCCAAACGTGTGTCCCGACTCGTGCAACCCTTCGTGTAACAGACTGGTTTCGCCTACAATTGGTTGAGCATCGTGGGGAAAAGCAGTACTGACAATGCTGTTTTGGCTGCCGTATTCGTTCGCAACCCAGCCGTCGGCGTGGGAATCGGTTTGCCAGCTTCCATCCACCAGATAGCGGAACTGGTAGTCCCGGTTTGCCAACAGATCGACGACAGCCCGCCAGACCCCATCCCGGTTCTGGGCGAAGGGGGTAACAGCTACATTCCAGTCGTTGAACTCACCGACCAGAAAAATGTGGTCTGCCCAAATGCAGGCAGGCAATTCAAAAATAACACGGACACAACTGGATTTAGGAGAAGGAATTTTGCGGATCATTGCGCTTACTCCTTATCTACCGGCCTGGCAAGCAGCCAGGCAATTCGTCTCGGCGAGACAGCCCAGATGGTATGATTGTACCACATATTTCCTTCAGATTCAAGAAAAGTATTTTGTGCAAACCGGATGAACAATTGGCAGAATCCGGTTGTCACTTTGCACAAAGAGATAAAGATATTGGGTATTCGATATTGGGTCGTGCGTAGACGTGACTCAATATCCCAATACCTAGCCTGGCAAAGCCAGAACCAAAGAGGGTTGTATACACGGATAGAAAGGAACACAGATCAGAAAAATCCGTGTTCCTTTCTATCCGTGTATACAAAAATTTCTCTTTTCTTGCGCAAAAAACAAGAATTTCACTGGTTACGTACTAATACCGAATACCAAATTCCCGACGAGAAGCACTATTTATGAACCCCTTGAAACCTATTGGCAGAGCTATCAGCGCAGTGGGCCGCCTCTTTGGGCGGATGTGGCGGTGGATTTTTTACGGTATTTTGAATGGGCGACGGCGGCTGGCCCGGCGCAAATGGGCCGATTACGTCGTCTTTGAACTCGACGGCGAATTGACCGAGCGCGCGTCCTCGCAGCCCTGGTACTACTCGCTGCTGCCCTTTGCCGCACCGCCCTTGACCATCGAAGGCATCTCCTCCGCCCTGCGTGCTATCGCCGCGGACCCGGATGTCTACGGCGTTCTCTTTTTGGTGCGCGGCGCGCAGCTCAGCCTGGCCCAGAGCCAGAGTCTGGCCGCGCTCTTTGCGCGCTTCCGCGCCTGGGATATTCGGGAGAATGGCCCCAACCGCGCCATTGAAAAGGATGTGGTGGTGCATTTGGAGAGCGCGGGCAATGCCTCATACATAATGGCTGTCGCGGCCGATCGCATTCTGATGCCGCCGCTGGCCGATTGGAATGTGCTGGGGCTGCACACCGAGCCGACTTTTCTGGCCGATACACTCGCCAAAGTGGGCGCGCAAATGGATGTTGTACGCATCGCTCCCTGGAAAACAGCCTATGACCGCCTGAGCCGCACGGAAATGAGCGAAGCGGATCGGGAGCAGACCAACCGGCTGCTGGACGGCTGGTTCGAGGCGATGGTGACGGCTATCAGCCAGGGGCGGGTGCTGGGCGAGAATCAGGTGCGCTCACTCATCGATCAGGCCCCGCTCTCTGCGCCCGACGCTCTCGACAAGACACTGATTGACGGGCTGGCCTACGAAGACGAGTTGCCAGCGCTCCTGGGCATTGCCGATCGCGAGGCCCGGCTGCAACCCTATCCCAGAGCAAGGCGCTATCTGAAACGCAAACCGCGCCCCACCTCCACCCACAGCCTCGGCGTCATCAGCCTTTCCGGTACGATCCTGACCGGCAAGAGCCGCCAGTTTCCGGCCAGCCTGCCCATTCTGGGCGACAGCACCATCGGCAGCGCCACTGTGCAACAGACAGTGCGCGCCGCGGCCGAGGATGAGAGTCTGGACGCGGTTGTGCTGCACGTTGATTCCGGCGGCGGCTCGGCCCTGGCCAGCGATCTGATCTGGCGTGAGCTTTCTCTGCTGGCGCGCAAGAAGCCGCTGGTGGCCTATTTGGGCGATGTGGCGGCCAGCGGCGGCTATTACATCGCCCTGCCCGCCCACAAGATCATCTGTCAACCGGCCACCCTCACCGGTAGCATCGGTGTGATTACGGCCAAATTGATCACCAGCGAAGCCTATCACAAAGCCGCTGCCAACCGCTTCTCCCTGCGCCGGGGCAAGAACGCCGACATCTACGCCGACAGCCGGCCCTGGCGCGGCGAGCAACGGGACAAAATCGAAGAGGCCATCGAGACGACTTACCAGGCTTTCAAAGATCGAGTAGTGGCGGGCCGCCAACTCTCCCCGGAACGTCTGGATGAGCTGGCCGGGGGGCGGGTCTGGACAGGCAGCCAGGCCCTGGAGAATGGGCTGGTTGACGAACTGGGCGATTTTGCCGTGGCCGTGGAGAGAGCCTGCCAGTTGGCCGGTCTGCCCAACGACGGCAGCGTGGCCGTGCGCACAGTTGAGTTTGACAAGCCGCGTATGCCTCTCTCGGCCAAAGCGCTGGGGCTGCCTGATTCATCCCTTTCCATCCCCGATCTGGCCGAATTTGCCTTTGCCGTCCTGGGGCGGGATTGGTCAGCCCTGTTGGGTTCAGACCGGATATGGCTGTTGGCCGACGGGCTGCCGCGGATCAGGTGGTAACAAACGGCGAACGGTAGGGCCATCAACCAGAGTTGCCAGGCAGGCTATGAAACGTGAAACGTGAGATCGCCGTCTGATATCACGTTTCACGCATTACTTTTCTGGGCCAGAGTTGAGCGCATAGATTGTTGAATTTTGTGGTTATCGTCACCCACCAACACCGGAGGATCACAATGTTGGATGTCAACGCAATTCGCAAGCAGTTCCCCGCCCTGCAAGAGGAATTTAACGGCAGGACGGCCATCTTTTTCGACAACCCCGGCGGCACGCAGGTACACGGGAACGTAATCCGGGCGATGGTGGATTACCTGACCCGGCGCAACGCCAACACCCACGGCGGCTTCGAGACGAGCAACCGCACGGATGCGGTCGTCGCTGGGGCGCATCAGGCCGTGGCCGATCTCTTGGGCTGCGACGCCGATGAGGTCGTCTTTGGCAACAATATGACCAGCCTCACCTTCCACCTGAGCCGCGCGCTGGCGCGTGAATTTCGCCCCGGCGATGAGATCGTCCTGACCCGGCTCGATCACGACGCCAATGTGATGCCCTGGGCGCTGGCCGCGGAGGAGCGGGGCGCGACTGTGCAATGGGTGGACATTGACTTGGAGACCGGCACGCTGGATATGGACGATTTCCGGCGCAAGATCACACCGCGCACAAAGCTGGTGGCGGTGGGCTACGCCAGCAACGCGCTGGGCACCATCAACGATGTGGCGACAATTGTGGGCTGGGCGCGGGAAGCGGGGGCCTACAGCTTCATCGATGCGGTGCAATACGCCCCGCACGGGCTGATTGATGTGGCCGCGCTGGGCTGCGATTTTCTGGCCTGCTCGGCCTACAAATTCTTTGGCCCCCACGCCGGCCACCTCTACGGCAAACGCGAACATCTGAGCCGGTTGCAAGCCTATCGGGTGCGCCCGGTCGGGGAAGCGCTGCCCGGCAAGTGGGAGACTGGCACGCAAAACCACGAAGGGATGGCCGGGGTGACAGCGGCCGTTGACTATCTGGCCGGGCTGGGTGTTACTTACGGCACGGCGCGCAAAGAGGATGGCCGGCGCGAACGCTTGCGCGCGGCCTGGCCTGTGATTCGGGCTTACGAAGATCAGCTGCTGGCCCGGCTGCTGGGCGGCTTGCAGGCGATTCCCGGCGTGCGTGTCTACGGGTTGACGGAGCGGGAGGATTGGAAGCGGCGGGTGGCGACGGTGGCCGTGCGTAAGACAGGTACAACACCGGAGCAGTTGGCGCTGGCCCTGGCCGCGGAAAATATCTTTGCCTGGCACGGCAATTTCTATGCGCTCTCCGTCAGCGAACGGATGGGGGTGGAGCAGAGCGGGGGTTTCCTGCGCCTGGGGCTGGCCCACTACAACACAGAGGACGAGATTGACCGCTGTCTGGCGGTGCTGGATAGAGTGTAGGGACTGGGGACTGGGGAGCGGGGAGTGGGGAGCGGGGAGCGGGGACTGGGGAGCGGGGACTGGGGATGCGAATCCCAGTCGCTAATCCCCAATCCCCAATCTCCAATCCCCAATCTCCAGTCCCCAATCTCCAGTCCCCCAATCTCCAGTCCCCCAATCCCCAATCCCCAATCCCCAATCCCCAATCCCCAGTCGCTAATCCCCAATCTCCTTCTGCCCAAACAGCTCGACCAGCTTTGCCCGTATATCCCCCGATGTGACGGGCTTGCTGAGAAAGTCGTCCATGCCCGCCTGCAGGCAGACGCGCTGGTCCGTCTCCATCACATTGGCGGTCATAGCCAGGATCAGCGGCTTGTCCCCGTCCGGCAAAGTGCGGATACGCCGGGTGGCTTCCAGCCCATCCAACACCGGCATCAGCACATCCATAAAAATCAGATCGTAGCTTGCGCGCTCCACCGCAGCGACAGCCTCCTCGCCGTTGACGGCCAGGTCTGCGGTGTAGCCCAATTTGCGCAGAATGATCAACGCCAGCTTCTGGTTGACCAGATTGTCCTCGACCAGAAGGATGCGCAGCGGCATTTGTTCAGCCAACAACGCCTCTTTTTTGGCGCGCGGCGCAGGCGTTTTCTGCGGGTTGGCGGCAGGCGCGTCGGCGAGTACGCGCAGAAAATGTTGCCACTTGAGCGGTTTGTGAATCCACTCCGCATAGGGAACGGACGACTTGCCCAGACGACTGGGATGCGTCAAAAGAATCCAGCGCGCCTCCTGCGCCGCGGGGCTTGCGTGCAGACGCTCAACGATCTTGGGTTCAAATTGTTCGTCCACCAGCGCCAGATCCACAACGGGCAACTGGCCCGCTAAAGCCTCCGCGTCTGCGGATGGAGCGATTGTCAGCGGCTGCGCCCCTGCTCGGATAACCCAGTTGATCAGAGTAGAGCGCAACACTGGGTTTTCGGTCAACAGCAGAATCCGTTTGCCGCGCATCGCCGGTGTCGCGTCCAGGGCGGGTTGTGAAGCGGAGTCGGCGTAGGGCGTTACACGCAGGGTAAAGTGAAAAGTCGAGCCGACTTTCTCCTGACTCTCCACCCAAATTTTCCCGCCCATCAATTCAATCAGCCGTTTACAGATCGCCAAACCCAGCCCCGTGCCCTCAAACCGGCGTGTATTGGCTGAATCCAATTGCACAAAGGGTGTAAAGAGCGAAGGCAGTTTGGTGGCAGATATGCCGATGCCTGTGTCCTGCACGGAAATATGCAGACATATATCCCCCGTCTCGCCCACTTCCGCATCGGTTTGGGTGCGGATCGTCGTCAACACACCGCCCTGGTTGGTGAACTTCAGCGCATTGCCGATCAGATTTGTCAACACCTGGCGCACACGGGTGGGGTCACCCATGACCATTTCGGGGAGATCGACCGCCACATCGTAGCAAAGCGCAAGGCCACGGCCATCGGGGCGGGCTGCCAGCAGATCGTGAATATCCTCGATTGTTTTTTGCAGCGAGAAGGGCTGGCTTTCCAGGGTAGCGTGGCCGCTCTCCATCTTGGAAAAATCGAGAATGTCGTTGATGATTGTGAGCAGTGACTCCCCACTGGAACGGATCGTCTCCACGTACTCCTGCTGTTCAGTGTTCAGGGGCGTCTCCTGCAGCAGACTGGTCATCCCGATGACACCGTTCATCGGTGTGCGGATTTCGTGGCTCATCATCGCCAGAAACTCGGATTTGGCTTTGCTGGCCGCCTCCGCCTCCTCTTTGGCCCGGCGCAACTCTTGCCGAATCGCACGTTCTTCGCTGATGTCCACCCCAATGCCCAACACGCTGACCGATCCATCCACCATTTGCAGGGGTGCTTTGGTGACCAGAAACCAGCGCAACGAACCATCAGATTTGGTAAACGACTGTTCAACTTTCAGTGTCTGCCCCGTCTCCAAAACAGTCTTGTTATCTTGTTGGTAACGCGCCAGGTCGTCCGCGTTGAAATAGACCTCGGCGGCGTTGCGTTGCAGCAGATCGTCAACAGTTGTCTCCAACAATTCGGCAAAGCTGCGGTTTGCCAGCAGAAAGTTCCCGTTGGCATCCCTGACAGAAATCAGGTTGGGTACGGTATCAATGACGCTGCGAATGAAGGCTTGCTGGCGTCTGACTGCCTCTTCGGCCTGTTTGCGCTCGGTTACGTCTATGGAGAAACCAGAAAGGTGGCTTTCCAGTGGCCTGTCGGGGCGGATCAGAGATTTCCCTGTCAATATCCAACGCACTTCGCCATCCCGCTCCATACTCAACTCCAGGAGTACGCTTTCTGCCCCGCCCGAACGCAGCAGCAGATCATCCTGCGCGAAACGTTTGGCCTCGTTTGGCCCGAAGACTTCATGAACGGTTTTGTTCAAAAATTCCTGGGCGGGCCGCTTCAGAAAGCGCGTCATCTCCTGGTTGACGAATGTATAGCGCCCTTCGGCGTCCTTTTCGTAGATATTAATCGGAATGCCGTTGAGGATGCGTTCGAGCTTTTGGCGCTGTTGGCGATTCTCGGCATCGGCGCTCTGTCGGGCAATGGCCGCACCGATATTGGCGGCCACCAATTGGAGAATGGCCTGTTCGCCCGTACTCCACATCTGTTCGGCGTGGCAGTTGTCAAAGCCGATGAAACCCCAGAAATGTATGCCCGCCCAGATCGGAGCGACAAGAATCGCCAAAATCGCTTGGGGCAACAAAATCTCCTGCTCGCTGGGGGGGAAGTCCCGCACCAGACCGCTGACGACCCGATTGGTGGAGAGCAGACTGTACCAGCGGGGACCAACGAAGTCATAGGGGATATTCTGCAATGCCGGGTTGTCGATCTGTGGCTGGGTCGTCCCTTTTGATCGTTCGTAACGTTGGCTGGTCAGAAGCAGCCCACTTTCGGGGTCCGTATGGTTTTGAAAGATGTAGACGCGATCGACGGCGGAAGGCGCGATCAGAGCATCCAGCGCGGCTTGAATCCCCGCGTCCAGGTCTGGGTGGAGCAAAAGCGCATGGGAAGCCGCAGCTACGGAATGCAGGATTTCATCCCTTTGTTCTTCGACTGCCGCTTGTTGAATGTTGATGGTTGTCATTGTTGCTATGCGGTGGATGAATCGAACTTCGGACATCAGTTGTAGGTTGGGTTCTCCCGGCAAGAGAGCGTCATCTACGCGACCAGCATCTGCCGGGAGAACCCAACACGCTGCGGTCTATTGAGTATACGCCAAATATATTTCTAAATCTATAGCGTATTTGAACGATTCCGCGAATCCGCGGGGAAATCAGAAATCAGCGCGCCTATTGACTTTCGGCATAGGCAATGCTACTGTGTAGGCAGAATTCCGTCGAGATTTGTTCCACCAATTCAAAGAGCGGACGCAGATTAAAAGATTGAAACAAAGATGGCGCAGCGCCCGTTGCCGAACAGCGGAGATCAACTCAGATCATAAAAATCTGCGTCCTTCTCTTTTTTTGATCTTCCCAGTGTTTTCCAGGAGGAGCTATGCTAACCGATCTGGCTATCCGTCATGCAGTTGAGTTTGAAAGCCGTCAGCACCCCGTACTCAGTATTTACCTCAACGTCGATCCCCACGGCCGCTCGGCAGAGCAGTACAAACTGGCCCTGCGCGCGCTGTTGGACAAAGCCGACAGAGCGGAGCCGGAAGATGTCCGCAAAATCCAAAACTATGTGGAAATGGGCTACAACTGGCAGGGCCGGGGTATTGTCATGTACAGTTGCGCGGCTGCCGATTTCTGGTGGGCCGAGAGTCTGCCGCTGCCGGTCGAAGACAGCGTTTTCGTCAGCTTCCGCCCCTACGTGCATCAGCTCGCCACTCTATTGGATGCCTACGCCCGTCTGGGAGTCGTCCATGTGGACCAGATGGGGGCGCGGCTCTACCTTTTTCATCTGGGTTACTTGGAAGAGGCGCAAGGCTTTCTGGGTGAAGCAGTGCATATGCACCGTTCTGGCGGTGCCTCTGCCCAACGCTACCAGCGTCACGCAGCCGAAACCGCCCGCCAAAATCTCCAGGAGGCCGCGGAACTGGCCGAGGAGTTTTATCGTCGCTCCAATACCCGGCGGCTGATTCTGGCCGGAACGGACAAGAATGTGGCCCGCTTCCGGGAGTTACTCAGCCACCGGCTGCGCGTGATGGTCATCGGTGAAATTAGCGCCGACGCCAATGCGACACCCTCGGAATTACAGCAGCGGGCGTCTGATCTGGCCCGACAAGAGGCGGAACGTGCCGGCGACGCGCTGGCCGATACGATTATTACAGCGGCGCACAAGGGCAGCAACGGTCTGTTGGGACTGGCCGATACCCTCAACGCGGTGCAGAGCGGGCGTGCCCAGCACGTCGTCGTTCTGGCTGGTTTCTCGCAGCCCGCCTACCGCTTCAAGAACAGCGGCTTTGTCTTCCTCTCCCCGCAAGAGGCTCAGTCCACCGGCAGCGGCGAGGAGCTGGAAAACCTGCCCGACGCGGTGGACAGTGTGCTGCGCCGTTCCCTGCTTGCTGGCATCGGCGTCACCGTCCTGGCCGACCATCCAGAACTGGAGAAAAACGGCAAGATCGGTGTATTGGCGCGTTACTGAGTGGCAGGTTTGCAAGTGGCAAGTGGCAGGTGGCAGGTATGCAGGTGGCAGGCGGATCAGTGAGCGCTGATTGAGTAGCCGAGTCTGCGAGGCGTATCGAAATCAAGCGAACGGGTCTACCCGCTGGGTTTTGACAGGCTCAACCAACGCTGGCCTACAGACTGCCACTTGCCACCTGCCACCTGCATACCTGCAACCTGCCACCTGCCACCTTCCACCTGCAACAAATCTCTAACACTTCGCCTGTGTGATTCTAATGCAAATGGGGCATACTATATCAATGCTGTTTTGCCGATAAGCCTTTGGACTATATGCGGTTGCAGGTCATGGATAATCAAAGCTGGTGACAATCCGTGACTCCAGTGAAAAAAGGCTAAAAACCGAGTTTTTGAGACCGGCTCACTCCTGGGAATCACAGATTTCCGTAAAAAACTCGGTTTTTTCACTGGACTCATCCGTGAATTCTGTAATCCGTGTTCTTTTCTCAGAACTGAGGAGTAAAATCACCCCAAATGATGCGCTTTGACCGATTTACCCAGAAAGCCCAGGAAGCCGCCATGCGTTCCCTGGAGATCCTCCAGCATTACAAACACTCCCAAGTGGACACCGAACATATCTTCCTGGCGCTGGTCCAGCAAAAAGGCGGCACTGTGCCCCAATTGCTGGAAAAGCTGGGCGCAACCGTTGATGTGGTGGCGCGCAAGTTGGAAGCCATTCTGGAAGCCGCGCCCAAATCCAGCAACACCCCTTATGGCGGTGGGGGGATGGCGACGGCGCAGGTCTTCATCACCCCCCGGCTCAAACGGGTGATGGATGTGGCCAACGAAGAGGCCAACAAACTCCAGGACGAATACATCAGCACCGAACACATCTTCCTGGCGATTGCCAGCGAGCGCAACACACCCGCCGCCAATATCCTGCGCGATGCCAATGTGAGCAAAGAGCGTCTCTATACCGCGGTGGAGGAGGTGCGCGGCGGTCAGAAGGTAACTGAACCCAACGCCGAAAGCAAGTATCAGGTCTTGGAGAAATATGGCCGCGACCTGACCGCGGTGGCGCTGGAAGGCAAGCTGGACCCGGTGATAGGCCGGGAAGAAGAAATTTTGCGCGTGATGCAGGTACTCTGCCGGCGCACAAAGAACAACCCGGTTCTGATCGGCGAGGCGGGCGTGGGCAAGACGGCCATCATCGAAGGGCTGGCCCAACGCATCGCCGCCGACGACGTGCCCGAAATCCTGTCGGGCAAACGGGTCATCTCGCTGGACTTGGCCGCGATGTTGGCGGGCACCCGCTTCCGCGGCGAATTCGAGGAGCGGCTAAAGGCTTGTCTGGACGAAATCCGCAAAAGTGACGGGGAGATTCTGCTCTTTATTGACGAACTGCACACAGTCGTGGGCGCGGGCAACGCGGTCGGCGCGCTGGATGCCAGCAATATGCTCAAACCGGCGCTGGCCCGCGGCGAACTGCACTGCATCGGTGCCACGACGCTGGACGAATACCGCAAGAGCATCGAGAAAGATGCCGCTTTGGAACGCCGTTTTGCCCCGGTCTACGTGGACGAGCCGAGCATCGCCGACAGCATCGAAATCCTGCGCGGTCTGCGTACACGCTACGAAGACCATCACGGCATCACCTACACCGACGAGGCGCTGGTGCAGGCTGTGCGTCTGGGCGAGCGGTATGTGACTGACCGCAAGCTGCCCGACAAAGCCATTGACCTGATTGACGAGGCCGCGGCCAAACTGCGCGTGGCGATGTATTCCATGCCCGGCAGTCTGAAAGAGCAGAAAGCGCGCATCAACACTCTGTCCGCCGAAGAAGAGACGGCCTGGGCCGACCGCGATTACGAGAAGGCCGCCCAGGTCAAGACCGAACTGGTGCGTATCAAAGAGGAGTTCAAGACTGGGCTGAAGGCGTGGAAGGCGGAGTCCAACCTGGACGATGTGGTAGATGCCTCTGACGTGGCCCAGGTGGTGCAGAATTGGACGGGAATCCCTGCCATGAATCTGTTGGAAGCCGAAACCGAGAAGCTGTTGCGCATGGAAGAGACTCTGCACAAACGCATCGTGGGTCAGGATACAGCCATTCAGGTGGTGAGCGACGCCATCCGCCGGGCGCGCAGTGGGCTGAAAGACCCCAAGCGGCCTATCGGCACCTTCCTTTTTCTGGGGCCGACCGGCGTGGGCAAGACCGAACTGGCCAAGACGCTGGCCGCCTTTCTCTTTGACGACGAGGACGCGCTGCTGCGTGTGGATATGAGCGAATACCGGGAAGGCCATTCGGTCAGCCGTCTCTTTGGCGCTCCTCCCGGCTATGTGGGCTACGATCAGGGCGGACAACTGACCGAGGCTGTGCGCCGCCGCCCCTACCGGGTGATTCTCTTTGACGAAATCGAAAAGGCCCACCCGGAGGTCTGGAATACGCTGTTGCAGGTGATGGATGACGGGCGCATGACCGACGGTCAGGGGCGCACGGTGGATTTTCGCAATACTGTGATTATTATGACCAGCAATGTGGGGGCAGAGGCCATCAAACGTAGTCCGTTGGGCTTCTCCACGCCCGAACTGGACGAAAACGCCATCGCCTCCCACGAGTACAGCAAACAGCTCAAGCGGATGTTCCGCCCCGAATTTCTCAACCGCATTGACGAGACGGTCGTCTTTGATGCGCTGAACAAATCGAATGTGCCGGCGATTGTGCGTATTCTGATGCAGGAGATCGCGGTGCGTCTGGACGAAATGGGCATTGGCATCGAACTGACCGACGCGGCCGCGGCCCATCTGGCCGAGATCGGCTTCAACGCCGAGTATGGGGCGCGGCCACTGCGCCGTCTGCTCCAACGCCAGGTAGAGACCGAACTGAGCAAGCGTATGCTCAAGGGAGAGTACCAGACGGGCGATTACGTCCTGATTGACTACGGGCGCAACGACGAGGGCAAAGACGAACTGCTCTTTATCCGTCAGGAGCCGCAACCCATCGCCGTGGAGTGGTCCACCAGCGAAACGACCGCGGCCAACGCCGAGGGGTAACACGATTCCGGGAATCGGCCAGAAGTACACGGATATTCAGGAGATCATCTGGCCGATTCCCGGAATCAGAGCCAGCTCGATTGAAACAAAACAGGCCCGGCGTCCTCATTGAGAACGCCGGGCCTGTTCATTTTGGGGTGGGCAGGGGACTCTTACAAAACAGTATCCGCTGTACTTGTCTCGACCAAATCAACCGGTTCGACCCGCAAAATTTCGGCGAGTTGGGCAAGAATATCTGTCGCCGGTTGTTGCTTCCCGGCTTCGATTTGTGCGAGGTCGAAGAGACTGATCCCTGCCCTTCCCGCGAGATCGGCCAGCGCAACTCCTCGATACTCGCGCCAGACACGTACCGGATTTTCACCGTCCAGAAGAGCGTAAACAATTTCGCTGGGAATCAACTCCTCCCCAGCCTGGATTGCTGCTTTGGCTTCATCGTAGGCGCGAATGTCTGCGAGCATTTCCATTGCGTCAAGCATCTCCTGATACTCGTCATAGGGAATGACTGCCCACTCAATCTGTCCATTTTTCTCAATGACCTGTACGTTCATTCGTATATATCCCCTCGCGGTCCAATTCGTATCACAAGCATGACCAATTGCTGATCTTCCAATTCGTATATCACACGCCAATCGCCAACCCGCAATCGAAAGCCAGGCCGTCCCACCAATTTTGTGACGTTATTGTACGGCGCAAATGGATCGGCTGCAATCTCATCAACTTTCCTGCGAATCAACGCAGCAACATTTCGGGGGCATTTTTGCACTGTGCGAGACGCTTGTTTGCTGTAAACGACAGTGTACATTTGGACAGTTCACTTTCGCTGCTCAATTCGTTGCTTCCAAATCTACACCATTTGTACTTTTCACGCAAGCAAAATCGGTCGAGAAGTTTTCGTTTCTCGACCGATTTCTGTCTCTCGTCGTTTTCATAACCCACAAACCTGCTCCTCTACCACTCCTCCACCCACTCCTCCTCCTCCCCCACCACCCGGAACTGGCGTTGTGCGGGCATCTGCCCCCCACTGGGGCCGGGTAGGGCCATCCCGTTGGGCTGGGGCGGATAGACGCCGTTTTGCCCGCCGTAGTAGCCAGCGTATTGTCCAGCCTGGCCCTGGGGCATCGGCATACTCGGCGGTGTCATAATCACCACCGGCGGGTAGCCGCCGTACTGCCCCTGGCCGCGCTGGGATTGTTGACCGCCCTGCCCGCGTTGCCCATCACCCTCCCACTCCTGGCGGCGTTCGGAACGGCGACCGGACACCAGCATCAGCAGCGCAGCCGGAATACTCGCCAGTACGCCAAAGACCACACCCACGGCAATGCCGATGGCGTCGGAACTCATCGCGCTGCCCACGCGCCAGCCCAGCGCGCCCACAAAAATCAATGCGGATACAATCAGAAGTCGTTTCATCGCCTATTCCCTTTCTGTCACCAAGCGGCCCGCCGTCTGCGGTCTATCTTTGGCACATCGCCCCCACATCCCCCATCTCCTCCGGCCCCAGCCAGGCAGCCTGAAAACGGACGGTTTCGCCCTTTGCCACCAGCAAAAAGTCGCCCTTCCCATTCAATTTTTCGGCACCGCTGTCGGAAATGCCGGAGGCGTAGCGGGCCTCGTCCTTGCCGTTGACCGAACCGACGATACGCACGGGGAAGTTGGCTTTCATCGCGCTGCCGATCAGCGCGGCGGTCGGCTTCTGTGTGCAGCCGATCAGATGCAGCCCCGCCTCCCGCCCGCGCTGGGCAATGCGGGTGAGGGGTTCCTCCACGGCTTTGCCCCCATTCTGGATCAGATCGGCCATCTCGTCCACGGCGATAACCAGCACAGGCGCACTGATCCCCGCCTGATCGCGCTCTTCCATCTCCACCACCAGCCATTCCAGCCGGGCCTGCACATCCTCTTGCGTCGAAGCCACCCCGCCGCTGACATTGGGTAGCCGTTGCAGACCGGCAAAGCCCCGGTTTTTGGGGTCAATCAGCACAATCTGCAACGTTTTGGGCGAATTGAAAAGAGCCAGCGACGCCAACAGCCCGCGCACCAGCGCGGTTTTCCCCGATCCGGTGGTGCCCGCCACCAGAATATGCACCACATCCGGCGCGGTGATGCGCAGAAGCAGAGGCAGACCGGCCTCGTCAATGCCCAGCACAGCCGTGGCCGGGGGCACACGTCCCAGCTTTTTGCAGATGGGCAGCAGTTTGACCGGCGCAGCGTCGTCGCGCGGCAATTCCAGGTGAAAGCCGCCCCCGCTGCGGTAGACCCGCACATTGGGGCAACGCAGCGCCAGGGCCAGCTCCTCGGCCAGCCCGGTGACTTTGCCCACCTTCACCCCCGGCGCTGTGACCAGGCGAAACTGGACAAAACGCGGGGAGACGACCGCGCCATCCACCCGGCTGGGGATTTTGTGGGTGGCGAGAACGGCTTCAATCGTATCCGATTGGCGGTCCAGTTCGTAGCGGCTGAGGGCCATTGGGCGATCCGTCGGGTCAGGCGATAGGGCCGAAAAGTCGGACGCAGATTGCGCAGAAACCGCAGATTTTCGCAGATTTTATCCGTGAAAATCCGCGCAATCCGTGTCCTTATTTTCAGAACAGGCAACACGACCGGCTGACACCGATAACGACGAAAATAGGAACGCAGATTTCGCAGAGGACGCAGATTTCGCAGATTGAATCCGTGTTCCCTTTTATCCGTGTATACAATCTGTCTATTTTCACATCAGTTGTACACGAGGGGGCACACCCATAATCAATGAAAGTAGCTGTTCTCTGCGTCTTTGCGGCTCTGCGGGAGCTATTTTCAGAACAGACGACACACTCCAGACGGGTCGAGGAGGCAGAGAGGATTTGTGAAGGCGCGCAATGGGTCTGGCGCAGCCAACGGTCAGTGACCTTCCGGGAAGGGGTCAGCGAGATGGCGCACATCCATGCTGGTTATGACCCCTTCCCGGAAGGTGTAGTTGACACGTCCGGCTGGTGGAATGGAGTTTAGAACAAATGTTCTTGATTTGTCAAATTGGGTTTTGGGGCAATTGTCTCTCCGGCGGGGATGGGGTACACTGTTTGTTCGACAATAGAACACGGATTGCGGAATTTGCGGATTTGATCGGTGTTCATCTGCGAAAATCTGCGCTTTCAGCGAAATCTGCGTCCCCGTTCAATTCAATCAATTCTTCCCCACCGCAAGGAGCAAGCAATGAAAATTTTTCCCGTGGCCGAGGCTGTCGCTGGTCTGACCCCCCAAAACACCTTTGAACGCTACGCCGATGGCCGCCCGCGCGTCTCGGACGACCTGCTGGAACGGATGAAGCTGGTCACGACCGAAGAAGCCTGGGGTGTGTTGCGGCGGCATGGCTACAACAACCAGTTTGAAGGCGAGTGGATTCGTACCCACCCGCACACGATTCTGGTGGGCCGCGCGTTGACCTGTGTGATGATCCCCCACCGCCCAGACCTGCACGATGTGGTGGCGGGCCAGGGCGAGGCTGAAGGGCGCATCGGCGGCCAAAATTCGTGGGTGATTGACCAGTTGCAGCCGGGCGACGTGCTGGTGGTGGACCTCTTCGGCAAAGTGCGCGACGGCACATTCATCGGCGACAATCTCGCCACCTCCATCCGCAAACGGACAAAAGCCGGCGCGGTGATCCACGGCGGCATCCGCGACTACGCGGGCATCTCCGAACTGACTGACGTGGCCTTCTTCTGCCGCGGGCTGGACCCCACCGCCATCGCCAATGTGACGCTGGCCGCGGTCAATGTGCCGGTGCGTATCGGCAACGCCACCGCCCTGCCCGGCGATGTGGTGCTGGGCACGCCCACCGGTGTCATCTTCATTCCGCCCCACCTGGCCCAGGAGGTGGTGGAACGCTCCGAGGATATCCGGGTGCGCGACGAATTTGGCAAGCTGCGCCTGACGCAGGGCAAGTACACTCCCGGCGAGATTGACCGCACTTGGAGCGATGAAATCGAGGCCGATTATCAGGGGTGGCTGAAAGAGAATAACCGCTAACCCCACCCTAACCCTCCCCAAATTGGGGAGGGAACCGATTCGACTCCTCCCCCAATCTGGGGGAGTCCGGGTGGGGGTGGCTTGGTAGTTACGAAAGAGAGGGGTTGATGCTGGATCGCAAGCGGGTGGTCGCATCGCTGGAACGCAAGAAAGAACAGTTCACCGGCTACGACGCCGAGATTGCGGCGGAGCAGCGACGGCTGGCCGACTCCTTTGACGCCTTTCGCAGACAGAGTGGGGCGGCATTGGACGCGGCCATCAGCGCCAGTGGCGAGGAGTGGCCGGGCGCGTTGCCCACCGACGACATCGACGCGGCGGACGGGATGCGCCTGGCCTTTGGCAAAGAGTGGAACAACCACCAGGAGGCGCGCGCCTGGGCTTATGAAATTCTGCGCAACCGCCCGGTGATCGCGGTGGACGGCAGCCAGATTACGCCCACGAAGGATTTTTCGATGCCAGTGGGCGCGGTGCAGGTGGGCTGGTTTGTCAATGAACACAGACCAGCCGCGCCGGGCGCACAAAATTATGTGAAGGATGTACAATTTGAAGTGCTGGCCCCGGACGAGCTGGGCGACGAGGACGATTCCGACGCTGAGGGGGGCTTCCCCAACTGGCGGGTCAACCAGCAGCGTTTCGTATTGGAGTGCGCCAAACTCTGTGATCTGATGGAGGAGTACAGCGACCGCCCCGAAGCCGAACGCCCGCTCTGCTTCTTCGACGGTTCGTTTGTCATCAGTTTTGCCGGGCAACTGCGCGAAAACCGGGCCAAAGTCTACATCGAAGCGGTGGACCGGCTGCTGCACTGCTCGCGCAAAACCCGCACGCCGCTGGTCGGTTTTGTGGACAGCAGCTACAGCCGGGATGTGGTGACGCTGGTCAATCTGCTCTACGCCAAAGCGCAAATCAGCCGCAGCGGTGACGCCAGCCTCTTCGGGCGCATCCTCACGGCCTGGGGCGACCGCAGCCCGCTCTTTCTTTGCGCCCGCCGCGATTCGCTCAATCTGGACCCGAAGCGGCTGACCAAAGCGCCTTTCTACAAAGAGGTGGCCTTCACATACATCAATCTCGTCAATGACCGCGCCCCGGCCCGGCTGGAAATGCCGCGTTGGATTCTCGACGCGGGCCGGGCCGAGGAGGTGATTGACCGGGTGCGGGCGGAATCAGTGGTAGGTGTGGGCTATCCCTACGCCATCGAGACCGCCGACGCCCTGGCCGTCATCTCGCAGCAGGACAGGGAACGCTTCTACCGCATCCTACAGGATTTTCTGGAACAGTCGGGCATTGAACTTTCCACCGCGCGCAAGATGCGCAGCAAAGAGCAGCGGCGTTCGTAGGTCGGACTGGCAGTCCGACCTACCCGTCCTACACTGGTCGGACTGGCAGTCCGACCTACTCGTCCTACACTGGTCGGACTGACAGTCCGACCTACTTTAACGTCAACAGATAGGCGATGATGTCGGCCATCTGCTGGCTGGAAATAACTTCTTTGTAGGTCAGGGGCATCAGCCCGGCGATGTAGTCTTCGTTGACGTAGGCGTTCGGCTCTGTAATGCTTGTGTAGAGATAGATCGCCGCGCTCTGCCCGGCCACCCGTTCGTTGGCTGTCGCGCCCACATCGTACCAGCTTGGCCCCACAACGCGCACATCTTTTTGCAGGCTGTGACAGGCCGTGCAGCCGTTGGAGACGGTCAGCGCTTCGCCGTTGGCGGCATCCGCGGCAGGCAGCGCCGCGAGAATTTCCTCCGGCAGACCGGCGTAGATGGCGGAATCATCCGTGGCCGAGGCCGCAACCGGTGTGGCTGTGGGCGGGGGAAGTGTGACAGTAACGGCAACCGTTGGCGCAGGCAGAGTGGTGGTGACAGTAGCCGTCGCGGCTGCCTGCGTCGGTGTGGCGCTGGGCGTTGACGTGGCCGTAGCGGTTATTGCAACCGTTGCTGTCATTGTCGGCGTAGCTGTCGGCTCGTCGGTGGGTGTGGCGCTCGGCGTGGCCGTCGGTGTATCGGAGGGAAGAGGCGTGGCCGTCACCGCGATTGTCGGGGTGGCTGTGGGCGGCTGTATACGGGTGGCCTGGGCAACCGGCTGGGCAGTGGGCGCCGCTGTGTAGACGGCGATGGGGGTAGCGATCTCCACCGCAGAGACGCCGCCGCCACAACCAGCGATGACCAGCGCCAAAAGCACGAACAGATAGAACGAAGTACGCATGATTTTCCTCGGGATCGAGATGAAATGGATTGTGCAAAATTGAACAATCTAACTCTACCGTATCTTTCGGCCAAAGTTTGTGAGCCATCTGCCAAAGACGGTAGCGTATAAGGCATCCTGCGTCCCCTTCACGTTTCCGCGACCCAACGAAATACCCAATACCGAATATCCTTTTATGTCCCTTACCCCTCTCCTCGCTGACCTGCGCCGGGACACCGGCTTTATGGCGAATGTGACCGCCTGGCAGACATTGCCCGCCCGGCCCGCCCAGACCGCGCCCATCCCGGACGTTCTGCACCCGGCGCTGGTCGCTGCATTGGGCAGACGCGGCATCTCCCACCTCTACAGCCACCAGCACGCAGCCGTGACCCGCGCCCTGGCCGGGGAGAATATCGCCGTCGTCACCCCCACCGCCAGCGGCAAGACACTCTGCTACACCCTGCCCGTCCTGCACCAGCTCCTCAGCGATCCCAGCGCCACCGCGCTCTATCTCTTTCCGACGAAGGCATTGGCGCACGATCAACTACAGGAGATCGGCGACTGGGGATTGGGAATCGGGGATCGGGGATCGGGGATCGGAAAGACCGCGCCCAGTCCCCAGTCCCCAATCCCCAATCCCCAGCCTCCGATCCCCTTCTCCACCTACGACGGCGACACCCCCTCCGCCCAGCGCGCCGCCATCCGCCGTGCGAGCCGTCTGCTCATCACCAACCCGGATATGTTGCATACGGGCATTTTGCCCTACCACGCCGGCTGGGAGCGCTTCTTTGCCGGGCTGCAAACCGTCGTCATTGACGAGATGCACACCTACCGGGGCGTCTTTGGTAGCCACGTGGCGAATGTGTTGCGCCGTCTGCAACGGATCGCCGCCTTCTACGGCAGCCAGCCGCGCTTCGTCCTCACCAGCGCCACGATTGCCAACCCGCAAGAACTCGCCGAAAAACTGGTCGAGCAGCCGGTGACAGTCATCGCCCGCAACGGCGCGCCCCAGGGCGAGAAGCATATCATCCTCTACAACCCGCCCCTCTACGACCCCATACAGGGCTTGCGGCGCAGCAGTGTGCTGGAAAGCCAAGACCTGGCCGTGCGTACCCTTCTGGCTGGCCTGCAAACAATCGTTTTCGCCCGCGCCCGACTGACCGTCGAAGTGCTGCTCACATACATTCGGGAGAGGATGCAGCGAGTGGGGACAGGCGACTGGGGACAGGCGACTGGGGACAGGCGACAGGCGACTGGGGACTGGGGATTACCCGATCCCCGATCCCCAGTCGCCGTTCGCCAGTCGCCTATTCGCGGCTACCGCGGCGGCTATCTGCCCGAAGAACGGCGGGCGATTGAGGCCGGTCTGCGTTCTGGCGCTGTGCGCGGGGTGGTGACGACGAATGCGCTGGAGTTGGGCATTGACATCGGCCGTTTGGAGGCGGCGATTCTGTGTGGCTATCCGGGCACAATCGCCAGCGCCTGGCAGCAGATGGGCCGCGCCGGGCGCACGGCCGACGCCTCTCTCGCTATTCTCGTCGCCAGTGCCAGCGCGCTGGATCAGTATCTGATCAGCCAGCCGGCCTTTTTCTTCGAGCGTTCACCCGAGCAGGCGGTCATCAACCCGGACAATCTGATGCTGCTGGTGGATCAGATGCGCTGCGCCGCCTTTGAACTGCCTTTTGTGGCCGGGGAGAGCTTTGGCCGTTCGCCCATCACCGGCGATGTGTTGGCGCTGCTGGCCGAAAGCGGCGATGTGAACGACTACGCCGGCCGCTTCCTCTGGCAGGGCGAGAGCTACCCCGCGCGCCGGGTCAGTCTGCGCAGCGCGGGCAACGATCCTTTCCTGATCCAGGCCACGGACGCTGACGGCGTGACCCGGCTGGTGGGGGAGATTGACGGGGAGAGCGCGCCCCTCCTCGTCCACGATGGCGCGGTCTACCTCCACGAGGGGCAATCCTATCTGGTGGAAAGGCTGGACTGGGAGGGACGCATCGCCAGTGTGCGCGGCGTGGAGGTGGACTTTTACACGCAGGCCAACAGCGAAAGCCAGACCGAAGTGCTGGCAATCCACGGCGAACGGACGGAAGGGGGCAGCCATCTGGCCTACGGCGACCTGCGCGTGACGACGACCGTCAGCGACTATCGCCGCGTGCGCCGCTACACCCACGAGAATCTGGGCGTCTTCCCGCTGGACTATCCGCCGCATACGCTGGAAACGACGGGCTACTGGCTGGAGGTGACACCCGCGGCACAGGAGATTCTGATGCAGATGGATCGTTGGCGGGATGCGCCCAACGACTACGGCCCTAACTGGCAGGAGCAGCGGGCCGCCGTGCGGGCGCGCGACAAATATGCCTGTACCCAATGCGGCGCGTCCAAGCCGGAGGGCCGCCAGCACGACGTGCATCACCAGACCCCCTTCCGTACCTTCGGCTACATCCCCGGCCACAACGAAAACTACCAGCTTGCCAACCGGCTGAGCAACCTGACTCTGCTCTGCCAGCGCTGCCACCGGCGCATCGAAGCGGGCGTGCGTACCCGCAGCGGTCTGGACGGCCTCGGCTACGCGCTGGGCAATCTGGCTTCGCTCTATCTGATGTGCGACCGCAACGATCTGGGGATAAGCGTGGTGAGGGAGGGGCAGGTGGCGGGTGGAAAGTTGCAGGTGGCAGGTGGCGAGTTGCAGGTGGCAGGTGGCGAGTCGCAGGTGGCGGGTGGCGAGTTGCAGGTGGCAGGTGGAAAGTTGCAGGTGGCAGGTGACGAATTACCTAATACCCAATACCCAATATCCAATCCTTCGCCCCGCATTTACATCTTCGAGCGCATCGCCGCAGGGCTGGGCTTCAGCGAGCAGTTGTTCGAGCGTCACGGGGAGCTGCTGGCCGGGGCAGAGGAGATGATCCGGGGCTGCGGCTGTCGCTACGGCTGCCCGGCCTGTGTGGGGCCGGTGCTGCTCAACGACGCGGGGGAACGTCCGCTGCTGGACACGAAGGCGCTGGCGTTGGCGCTGTTGGAGGTGTTGCGCACAGGGAGAGGCGGGTCGGCTGCGCAGGGGAAGCAGAGCCGGGAGGTTGTCTTTCGCTGACTTTCCGCGTCTTCGCGCGGAAAGCGAAGTCTTACTTCCCAACCTCCCCGGAAGATGCACATCGGAAACTTGTTTCTGGATGCTCATTAGGATAAGATAAGAGCCACCCACACCTTTCGTCCACCCATCCACGAGCAGCGAGAAAAGCCTCCCCATGACTGATGACCTGTCCACCAACGACAAGCTGCTTTCCGCCGCCGACATCGGCCAACTGGAAAACGCCGACCAGATCGTCCACTTCTTCGCCCGCCTGGGCTACGACGTGGACGACAGCCTGCTCCTGGACCACGCCAGCCTGGGACTGGACACGGCAGACCTGCGCCAGCAGCTCACCGCCATCCGCCGGGTGGGCGCAGACCCGGTGGACGGGGATGTGGTGGTCTACCTGTACGAGGCCCGGTCGGTGACGGTAGCCCTGACCCAGCAGATCGCTCGGCGCTTTCGGGATCGGCCCGGTGAGGTGTTGCTGGTTTTGACAAGGGACTACGAAAGTCTGGACTTTGTGCTGGTGGAGCGGGAGAATATCAAAGGCGGGCGCGTGGGCAGCGGTCTGCGTCAGATCATCCGCCCGCGCACGCTGACCGTCAACCGGCGCAACCCCGGCCCGGTGGACCTGCGCGTGCTGCGCCGCTTTACCTTCACTGAAGCCGACGGATCGTACCAGTGGGAGAAGCTGCGCTCGGCTTTTACCCTGGCCGAATGGAGCGAGCAATACTTCAACAACCGGGCGCTCTTCTCCGACTATTACCTGACCACCCGGCTGACCGACCCCCAACTGACGCCGGAATGGGGGGAGGATGTGTCACTCATTGGGCGGGAGGTGCTGCGCCATCTGGCCGATGCCCGCAACCGCTACTCCCGCCAGCCAGAGCAGACCATCCGCGTCGCTCTCTACGAACCTCTCTTCGTCAGCTTGGGCTTGCGGCCCGTGGCCCAGCCCGCTGGACAGAACGCGCCGGAGCAGCCCGATTATCTGCTCTATGCGCCCGACGACCCGGCAACGCCCATCGCGGCCGCGCTGACAACCGTCTGGAACCGCAATCTGGACGACAGCGACGAGACCCGCGACACCGCAACCCCCGACGACATCCCTGGCGCACGGGTGGTGAGTGTGCTGGCTGCCGCACCGGTCCAATGGGTGATCCTGACCAACGGCAAGCTCTGGCGGCTCTATTCGGCCACGGCCAGCAACAAAGCCACCAACTACTACGAGATCGATCTGGACGAGGCCATCCACGCCCCGGAGCAACGCACCGCGCTCCAATACTGGTGGCTCTTCTTCCGCAGCCAAGCTTTCCAGGGCTTTCTGGACGGTCTGCTGCAAAAATCCGCGGACTACGCCAAAGAGTTGGGCGACCGGCTGAAAGGGCGGGTCTTCACCGATATTTTCCCCCACTTTGCCGAGGGCTTTATCAGAAGTCGAACTTTTGACAAAAGTTCGACTTCTACCGTCTCCGACGCCGAACTGAACCAGCTTTTTACCGCCACAATGACATTTCTCTACCGGCTGATCTTTATCCTTTACGCCGAGAGCCTGGAACTGCTGCCCGTCTACGAGAGCCGGGGCTATGGCGAGGCCAGCCTGGACCGGCTGAAGAAGGCTGTGGCCGCGGCCGCTGGCACTGTGGAAGACGCCGCGCCCGCCCGTCTGGCCCAGCACTACGCCGAGGATTCCGACCAACTCTACCGGGGGTTGCAACGGCTCTTTGCCGCCATTGACGCCGGGGACGCCGGGCTGAATCTGCCCAAATACAACGGCGGCCTCTTTAGCAACAGCACAGACGCGGGCCGTTTTCTGAACGAAAACGCCATCCCCGACCGCTTCCTGGCCCTGGGGCTGGACCGCCTCTGCCGGGATGTGGACGCCAAAAGCCAGGCCCTGGCCTTTATTGACTTCAAATCTCTGGGCGTGCGCCAGCTTGGCTCCATCTACGAAGGGCTGCTGGAATTTCGGGTGCGCATCGCGGCCGAAGCGCTGGCGGTGGTCAAAGAGAAGGGCAAGGAGGTCTATCTGCCTGCGGGCCAACTGGGCGGCAAACGGGCGGTGGCGACGCTGGCCGTGGGCGATGTCTATCTGGAGAACGACAAGCGCGAGCGCAAGGCCACGGGCAGTTACTACACCCCGGATTACATCGTCAAATACATTGTGGAGCATACGGTCGGCCCGGTGCTGGATCGCAAATTCGCCGCGCTGGAAGATCGCCTGCGCGCGGCCCAGCGTCAATACCGCGAGCATCGGGAGCGGGTGAGAGTACGCGGTGGCGACCAGTCGGCGGAGCTTTTCTGGAGGCGGGAGGAGATGCTGCGCCTGGCCGACGACTGTCTGGACGTGAAAGTGTTGGACCCGGCCATGGGCAGCGGCCATTTTCTGGTAGAGGCGGTGGATTTCGTCAGCGACCGGCTGATCAAATTCCTCAACGGCTGGAGCGAAAACCCGGTCTGGGCGCTGCTGGCGCGCACCCAGCAGGAGATTCTGGCCGATATGGAGCGCCAGGGGGTGAGCATTGACAAAGAGCGGCTGACCCGTGTGGCCCTGCTCAAACGCAGCGTGCTCAAACGCTGTATCTACGGCGTGGACCTGAACGGGATGGCCGTGGAACTGGCGAAGGTCAGCCTCTGGCTGGACGCCTTTACTCTGGGCGCGCCCCTCAGCTTTCTGGACCACCACCTGAAGTGGGGCAATTCGCTGATTGGGGCGCGGGTGGGGGAGGTGCGGGAATCCTTGCAGAGCCGGGCCGACCAGCAGTTGGGCCTCTTTAGCCAGAGCAAATTTGCTGGGGTGATGCTGGCCACGGATCTGATGCGCCAGGTGAGCTACCTGAGCGACAATACAGTGGAGCAGTTGGCGGCCAGCGCCACGGCCTATCACAGCGCGGCCGACCACCTGGCCCCCTACAAACGAGTCTTAGATGTCTACACCAGCCGCTGGTTTGGCAACGAGCCGAGCAAAAAGGGCACGGACGACGCCCTGGAATTTTTGCAGCGCACGGACGTGGAGGCGTGGCTGAACAACCCGGCCAAGGGCAAGCTGCCCGCTGCCGATTATATGGACAGCCCCCGCATTGCCCGCACAGCCCTGACCGCGGCAGCCGCAAAGCGCTTCTTCCACTGGGAATTGGAGTTCCCGGAGGTCTTCTTTGCCCCCAGCGCGCCCGGCGGCCAGGATGTACAGTTGCGCGAGGACGGGGGCTTTGACGCAGTGGTCGGAAATCCGCCGTATGATGTTTTTGCAGAAAAGGAACTTGGATATTCTGTTGAAGATGAAATTGGCTATTTCACTAAAATCGGCATTTTTGGGCCAGCATTAGGTAGAAAACTCGATTTATATCGATTATTCCTATGTCGCGGGAGCGATTTAATTCGGCCAAACGCTCAACTTGGCATGATCATTCCTATGTCGATCATGGGTGACCAACAAACAAGTAATCTGCGAAATCATATTGTTCATGATATGGATATCCTTCGCATCAATGCGTTTCCACAGAAGGATGATCCGCATCGCAGAATTTTTTTTGAGGCGAAATTACCAACCTGTGTGATTGTTGTCTCAAATTCCATTTCTGAAAAATTGGTTCAGCTCATTGTGCATCCGGGTAATCTTTTGGGAGAAGTGTCAGGCTCAGTACTCATAGAAAGTTCAAATCTGAGAAAATTGGTCAAGAATCTAGATGGAATCCCTTTGATTCAAAGTCAAGGGCAGGTGTCCTTACTCCTAAGACTTGAGAGAAATTTTGATCAGTTAGATGATCACCTAATTACGTACCAGGGTGAAATAAATCAAACTACCCATATCGCCCACTTAAGTAATAAACCGTCAACAGGCCCGTTAGTTTATCGCGGAGGCAATGTACAAAGATATGAATTTATTGAGGAAGCGAGACAGGGAGAAAAGCTATATATAAACGAAACCAGTTTCCGCAAGCAATATGGTCATGGCAAGGTTGAGCATATCACCCAAGCGCGAATTGGTTATCAAAGAAAAGCAGCTCTCGATAATTGGCGTAGGCTTATATTTTCGACATTACCAACACCCTGCTACGCAATTGAATCAATCAGTTATTATCTCGTTGAGGGCACAACATCTTGGTTTCATCTCGCGTTGCTCAATTCGCACCTGATGGAATGGCGCTTCAATCTTACCAGTACAAACAATATGGTAAGCACTGATGAAATTTCGACTTTACCCATTCCCCGCATCGACTTTATAACTCCTGCGGACGAACGAGCGCGGCTGGCTGGGGAGATTGTCGGTGCGTACAATCTAGGCGATAACGGCAGTGTAGTGCATCGAGTACAGGTCGCTCTAAATGAGGGCCAAGTTGATGTGATCCACGACCTGCTGGCCTTCCTGGCCGGGCGGATGATCGACCTGAACAAAGAGAAACAGGCGGAGGTCAAGCGCTTTCTGGGCTGGCTGG
This sequence comes from Litorilinea aerophila, assembly GCA_945897075.1. Lineage (GTDB taxonomy): Bacteria > Chloroflexota > Anaerolineae > Caldilineales > Caldilineaceae > JACQGT01. Next base: position 23,041 of record CAMDEX010000012.1, on the reverse strand, counting down.
AAGCAAAACTGCGTATCCCCGCCCCCGGCCTCGACGCCCTGCCCGGCAAGACGATTCTGCAGGGCTATCTGGGCGATTACCAGAAGGGGGCAAAGGAGACGGCCTGGGCCGATTTCTACTACCGGCTGCATCAGAACCGCAACCTCTTGGGCGTGGCGTTGGACGGGGTGCAGGGCGAAATCCAGACCGAGTACGAAAAGTCCCTGGCCCTGCTCCTGCCCGTCAAGCGCCAACTGGCCCACACCGACAATCTGATTGACCAGATCGTCTACAAACTCTACGGCCTCAGCGACGCCGAGATCGAACTGATCGAGCGCCCAGCTTACGAACAGGCTCTGGCCGACGCCAAAGCCAAAGTGGCCGGCGACGAGACGCTGCGCGCCGATGCCGACGCGGCCGCGGGGGTGATGGCCGAGATTATCCTGCCCGCGGCCCGGCGCATCCAATCCCAGACCGCCTTTGCCGCCGAGCGCGCGGCCCTGGACGCGGCTCTGCCCGGCTGGCATCTCTTCCCGGAGGAGGTGGCGACTTTTCTGCTCAGCGGCGAGTACGATCTGCACACCCGGCCCGACGGTCTGGATTTCTCCTCGGCGGTGGTCTCCTTTGCCAAAGCCGTGGAGCGTATGCTCTATCACCGCCTCCTCCTTCCCTGGCGGGACGCGGCCGGCGCGCTGGAAAGCGACGCCCGCAACACTTTCTTGCAAGCCTTTCTGCGCCGGGAGAAAGAATTGACGCTGGGCAGTCTGGCGATTATTTTGCAAAGCAGCAGAGAGACAGCCCTGCGCGCCTACATCCAGCAGTGTTATCCCCACGCGGCCACATCTTTCTTTGGGGCGGAGGGGGTGGCCGCCCGTCTCAGCGATCCCGCCAGCGTCCAGTTGCGCAACGCGGCTGCCCACGACGAGCTTCTGGGGCGGGACGCGGCCCAATCGGCGCGGGTCTGGGCGCTGGGCATTCTACGGTATTTGTAGGGCGGATTGGCAATCCGCCCGGACGGAATACCATTCCGTCCTACGTCGGCCGCCGTCTGGGCAAGAAGGCCCGCAGCCGCTCCTGGCGCACCTGCACGCCTGCGGGCAGCCGGGTGATGAGGTCCATACGCTCCAGTTCGTTCAGGTCGCGCTGGATCGTCTTTTCCGTCTTGCCGGCGTAGGCTTCGGCCATACGGGGCGAAATGTGACGCACATTGGCGACAGGAACTGGCGCGCTGGCGGCGGTCAGGTCTAGCAGAAGATGGCGACGGCGGATATCCGTGACGCTCTCCCGTCCCTGGAACTGGTCGTGAATAAAATTCACCCAGTGGACGTGAAGCTGCTGCCCGCGGATCAGTTGCAACTGCTCGGTCAGACCGTCCACAAAGCCTTGCACGGCATAGCGGACAAAGGGGATTACGTCACCGCCAGAACGGCTGGCCTGCTCCAACTGGCGGTAATATTCAGAGCGGGTCTGGTTGTAGTGATTGCTCAACAGATGGGCTGCGGCCGAGGGGATGCCCGCGGCCAGGAGAATGCGGAACTCCATCAGCCGGGCCAGCCGTCCGTTGCCATCGCCGAAGGGGTGAATCCAGGCCAGGTAGAGATGGGCCACAATCGCTTTGATCAGGCCAAAGGCGATGGGATAGCGGCCACCCGGTGGGGCAAAGTCCTGGTTCAGCCAGGCCGCCAGACGCTCCAATAGATATTCACAATCCTCCGCCGGCGCGGCCCGATAGGAGCCTACCCCCACGGAATAGGTGCGGATCACCCCCGGCTCTACCCCCTCGGCCACGGCCAGTCCCTTCAACACCTGGCGGTTGTCCGCCTTGAAGCTCTCCACGTCCAGATCAGTGCTGCGCCCCTGAAAAATCTCGTCGGCGATACGGTTGCAGGCTTGGACGATATTGTCGATCTCCTGGCCCAGATACTCTTTGGACGGGGGCAGGTGAAGCTGGCCTTTTAACCGTTGCCGGACTTCTGCCTCGCTCAGTGTGTTGCCTTCGATGGCGGTCGTCGCCAGCGCGCCTTTGGCCAGATAGATTTGATGGAGCATTTCCGCCACGCCCGGCAGCAGGGGCACGCCGGAGATGTGCTGGCATTTGGATTCAGCTTCCCCCAGCATCAGCCAGAGTTGGTAATCAAACTGGCGCAAGTCCAGTTGGAAACGAATCCACGGATGTGTCTCTTCGTATGTCCGCATAGATGTCTCTCTTTTTGTCCGGGTCTAATGGGATGAAACGACAAAGAAAAAGGGGGTTTCGTCGAATTTCAAGTCTACGCCACTTTTGCCCTTTTGCCAAGTCAGACAGATTCCCAAGTTTTCAAGGCTTGTAGACAAGCATTTTCCGACACAAAACCCACCGAATGTGTCCATCCATTTGTCTACATTTTTGTATAGCGAATCACGCTTTTACTTGCGTTTCCTGTTACGACAGCCTACAATGCAAGTGTTAAAGTACCTACTTCGAGAATGTCAGAGTACGATACTTATAGACATTCTGGGTTGATCTACGTCGGTAGTAAAACGTAGGTGCGGTTTGTAACCGCACGTCTACCAGCAGAAGTGCGGTTACAAACCGCACCTACAGATTTCACGCTGTTGTTGATCAGTACAAACCTATGAAAATTCCTTACGTCATCGACAACATCCATACCCGGCTGGCCGATGTGCTGAACTACCTGCTGGAAGCCCAGCCCCACCAGCAGGTGGACATTGCCACGGCCTATTTCAGCATTCGCGGTTACCAGCAGGTGCGGGCGGCCCTGGCCGGTGTAGCCGGTCTGCGCCTGCTCCTGGGCGATGCGCCTGTCGACGGCGCACAGGTCGGTCTGCGTTCGGACTCTGCGGCCTATCTGCGCGGGGAACTCAACGCCGAGCCGCTGAGCCAGGGCACACAGCGGCTGGTGGAAGATCTGGTGCGTTTTCTGCGCCGCCCACAGGTGCAGGTGCGTCTCTATCTGGGCCACTCACCGGGGCAGGGCGGCCGACGCCAATTTCTGCACGCCAAATGCTATCTGGTCTACGGCGGCAAGGGCAGCCAACTGGCCTTCTCCGGGATGCTCAACCCGCTCATCGGCATTGTGGGCAGCAGCAACTTCACAGGCCCCGGTCTGGTCAGCAACCGGGAGTTGAATCTGGTACATAAGACGCTCCTGGCCGCGGACGAAGTGGACGATCCCGTGGCCCGTGCCATTGTCAGCCACCACACGGATCAACGAGTCAGCGCCAATCTGGCCCCCCAGACCAAACAGTTGCTCAAAAGCGAAGTGGGCGTGCGCGCCATCGACGATCTGGTCGGCTGGTACGACGAGCAGTGGCTGCTGGCCCGGGACTTCAAAGAGGACTTAATCGAGCTGCTGGAGAGTTCCAAATTCGGCGGACGCGAATACACCCCCTATCAGATTTATTTGAAGGCGCTCTACGAGTACTTCCGTGACGATCTGGACACAGACCTGAGCCAGAGCGCCATCCGTTCGGCGGTGGAACTGTCGGAATTTCAGGAAGACGCGGTGAAGAAGGCCCGGCGCATTCTGGCCCGCTACGACGGGGTGATTGTGGCTGATTCCGTGGGGCTGGGCAAGACGTGGATCGGCAAAAAGCTGCTGGAGGACTACGCCTATCACATGCGCCAGAAGGCGTTGGTCATCTGCCCGGCCTCTCTGCGCGCGATGTGGGAGGAGGAGCTGCGGGGCGCGACGATTGCCGCCACCGTCATCTCCCAGGAGCAGTTGGGCATCGACGACTTCGATGTGCGCGGGCTGGCCGATGTGGATGTGATTCTGATCGACGAGGCCCACAACTTCCGCAACCGGCTGACCAAACGCTACCGGATGCTGGAAACACTGATCGCCGCCAACGGACGCCGGGGGCGGGACGGGGCGCGCAAGAAGGTGATTCTGCTCACGGCCACGCCTATCAACAACAATCTCTTCGACCTTTACAACCAGATCAATCTCTTCACGGGCAACGACCGCACCTATTTTGCCTCGGCGGGCATCGGTGATCTCTACCGCTACTTTCTGGCCGCCCGCCGCGAGTCTATTGAAGAGGGCAGCATCCGCATCTTCAATCTGCTGGAAGAGGTGGTCATCCGCCGCACGCGGCAGTTTATCCGCCACGCCTACCCCGACGCCACCATCAGCGGCAAGCGGGTCACCTGGCCGGAGCGCCGTCTGCGCACGGTGCGCTACGATCTGGAAGATACCTACGAAGGCATCTACAAACAGATCGTCGAACGCATCGAAAGTCTGCGCCTGCCCCACTACAATTTGGAAGCCTACAAACGCTCTGACGACCTGCAGGACGACTTCGAGTTGGGCCGTCAGGAAGCGTTGGTGGGTATCTTCAAAAGTCGTTTCCTCAAGCGGCTGGAATCGAGCATCGATGCCTTTCGCATCTCCGTGCGCCGGGCGCTGGAATTTGCCAAGACCTACGACGAATACTTGCAGGACGGCATTGTGTTGGATTCGGCCTCCTTTCAAGCGGCTATGCGCCTGGTCTCGGCGGATGAGGAGGACAGCGAAGTCAACGGCAGCAATGGCGAGTTGCCCCATTCCCGCGCCCAGGCCATTGACGACGCGGCCACAGCCCGTGCCATTATCGACGCCTTGCCCCCTCTGGACACCTCCCAATACGACCGCCGCCGCTTGCACCGCAGCCTGACCAACGACATCGAAAATTTCACGGAGATTTGGTACAAAATACGCGATATCGAGTACGCTGCCGACGCCAAACTACAAACCTTTAAGAATTTACTGCGCACGGAATTGCGGGGCAAAAAAGTGCTGGTCTTCTCCTACTACAAAGATACGGCCCGCTATCTCTATCGGGCGCTGATGGAGAAGGAAAATGCCGAGTGGCGCGTCGCGGTGGGCGACCCCAATATCCGGCGCATCGACAGCGGTGCCAGTCCCAAAGACCGCACCCGTCTGGTGGAACTCTTTGCCCCCCGCGCCCAGGGCCGGGAAGATATATTGGGCAGCGAGCGAGAGATCGACATTCTCATCTCGACGGATGTGCTGTCCGAGGGGCAAAACTTACAGGACTGCGGCTATCTGATCAACTACGACCTGCACTGGAACCCGACCCGGATGGTGCAGCGGGCAGGACGCATTGACCGCCTCGGCTCTACCTTCGACACCCTGACCATCTGCAATATGTTTCCCGAAGAGGCGTTGGAGGGACTGCTCGGATTGGTGCGCAGTTTGACCCAGAAGATTGATATGATTAACCAGAGCGGCTTTCTGGATGCCAGTGTGCTGGGTGAGGTGGTAACGCCCCGGGATTTCAACACCCTGCGCCGGATTGCGGCTGAGGATAACAGCGTCATTGAGGAACAGGAGTCGTTCCTGGAATTGGCCAGCAGCGAAGTGATGCTGGCCGAGTTGCAGAAAGTATTGGCGACCGAAGCGCGGGAGTGGGTGGCGGATTTGGACGACGGTATTCATTCCGGTCTACAGCGGGTTCCCAGCCGGGGCGTCTTCTTCTATTTCACCGCGCCCCACGCGGGCGGCGGGCGCTCTCACTTCTGGCGCTACTACGACAGCGCGCGGCGGCAGATCATAGACAACCGCTACCAGATTATGCAACTCATCGCCTGCGGCCCGGAGACCCCCCGCTACCCGCCCGCCTACGACGAAGTGGATATTTACGATCTGCAAGAACGGGTAGTGGCTGACATTTTGGGAGATATTGAGCAGCAACAGGCAGCCGCGGTGGTTGCCAAGCCTGTGGCGGAAGAGCAGGCTATCGCTTCTACCATTCTGCAACAGAACTTAAGCCACCCGGATTTTGACCGCAGCGAACTGCGCGAACTGCGCAGTTTTCTCAAGCAACCGCTGGTGGGTGCATCGGTGGCTGCCCTGCGTCAGGCTACCAAAGAGTACGGCAATACATCCGATCCCCAATCTCTTGTGGAGTTGATCCGTTCTCTGCGCGCCCAACAGTCCCAAAACGGACGAGCAGAAGAACACGCCCCACCCCGCGTACGTCTGACCCGTGATGATTTGCATCTGGTCTGCTATGAGTACATTGAAGGCTAATTCACTCATTTTGTCTATCTCACGTCAGACAAATTCCCCGTCTCGATCCCGTCCAGACCGCTGGCGTCCCCGCCTAACGCTTCGGTAATCACCCGCACATCCTCCACCAGCAGCCCGAAATAGGAGTGGTTGGCGTCGCCCTCTTCGCCGGGCAGGTCGTCGTCGCGCAGTTGATCAATAAAGACCGCGCCCGATTCCTTGGCGATCTGCTCCAGAATGGGCGAGGGGAAGACCTCCGAGCCGAAGATGGCGGGGATCTTCTCGGCGCGCAGTTGGGTGATGAGGCGGGCCACCTCCTGCGCCGACGGCTCCGAGAAGTCGGCGGGCTGGATTGCCCCCAGGACGGTCATGCCGTAGCGGGGGGCAAAATAGGCGAAGGAGTCGTGATAGGTGAGCAGGCGGCGTTTCTCTGCCGGGATCGTCTCGATGGCGGCGGCGATGGCCTTGTCCAGGGTGGCGATGCGTTCACCAAAGGCCGCGGCGTTGGCCCGGTAAAAGTCGGCGTTGGAAGGGTCTTTTTCGGCCAACGCTTCTGCGACCAGAGCCGCGTAACGGGCCGCGTAGAGGGGATTCATCCAGAGATGGGGGTTGGGGTTGCCCGCCTCTTTCGGAAACGAGAAGTCAAAAACGTACTCTTCCGGCGTCACTGTCTGCTCGCCCAGTGAGACGATCTCCACCCCCTCCCCTTTGTTGGCCTCGGCCAGCCGGATCGTCGGCTCTTCCAGATGTAGCCCGTTGACAAAAATCAGATCCGCCTGGGCCAGCAGCCGGGCGTCGGAAGGGGCCGGCTCGAAGGTGTGCGAGTTGACCCCTTCGGGCACAATCCCGGTCACGTCAATGCGGTCGCCGCCGATATTGTGGATGATATTGGTGATGGGCGAGACGGTCGTCACCACGCGCAGCTTGCCCGGCTGTGCGTTGGGTGTCGGGGTGGGCGCGGCGCAGGCGGTGAGCGTTGCCAGGGCAAGCGTCAAAAGTAGAAATAGGCGCGGGAAAAACACTGTAGCATCCTTCCTTAAAATGAATGAACCGGGATACGAGCGTCTTTTGCTGCCCTCATAATGTATGCATGGCTGATCGATAGCCCGAATAAATCGGTGTCCCGAAGCTCAACGGTACCCCAGGTGTGCGGCACTTGATGGAGAATCGCGTCAAGCGCCGGATCATTCTGATTGAGTGTGATGATGCGCGACAAGCTCAACAGATCTTCTTGCGATATCGTCTGGTTCAATTCACCCACGAACTCTCTCAGAGCTTTGAGTTTTCCTTCCTCTAGCCAGGGAGCGGAGACCACCAGGTCCCACTTATTAGGGGAATCCTCACGTAGGAACAAACCAAAGAGAGTAAATGGCCCATGCCTCTTCTCTATAGTTTCCGCTGTCGCTTCTAGTTTCGACTTAAGTCTCATAATGTCCTCACCAAAATCCGCCCCACGCAGATTCTAAACCCATTCTTACATCCTGTCAAGCATTTTGCCGTGCTGGCCGTGCTTCCCACTCAACCACTCATCCCATCCGTTTGCCAGCCGCCCCATTCCCGCGTATACTCGAAGCAGTATTTCACCCTTCGCCCATCCATTTTTCCAAAGGAGACTGCCATGCGACGCCCTTCCTATCACCCGCCGCTGCTTTTTCTGTTGACGGCACTGTTGCTGATCCTCAGCGCCTGCGCCACACCGGCCGCGTCCCCTGCCGCCGCACCGGCTGCCAGCGAAGCCGCCGCGCCGGCCGCCGAGGCCCCTGCTGCTGTCGCGCCCGCCACCGGGCAAGAGGCCGCGCCCCAACCCGCCGCCGAGCAACCGGCCACAGCGCTGCCCGTCACGACCGCTCCGGTCGCCACCGCGGGCACAGCCAATGTCGTCTACGATCTGCCCGATCTGGCCGGACGGGCAGTGGTGGCGGTGACAGCCAACGATTACATCCCGCTCAACTTCATTGACCCGGCCAGCGGCAAGGCCGTGGGCTGGGAATACGACGCAGTCAACGAAATCTGCCGCCGTCTCAACTGTGTGGTGGATTGGCAGGTCACTTCCTGGGATGCGATGATCCCGGCGGTGGCTGGCGGCCAGTTTGACGTGGGCATGGACGGCATCACCATCAACGACGAACGGGCGGCGGTCGTTGACTTCTCCGCGCCGTATATGACCAGCCAGCAGTTTATGCTGGTGCGGGCGGACGAGACGCGCTTCGCCGACCCCGCCGCCTTTGCCGCGGACGCCGAACTGCTGGTAGGCGCGCAGGCGGGGACATCCGGCTTCTACACCGCGGTCTATGAGATTCTGGACGGCGATGAGGCCAATCCACGCATTATCCTGCTGGAAAACTTCGGGGCGACGGTGCAGGCGCTCATCGCCGGGGATGTGGATTTGGTGCTGGTGGACGCGGCCAGCGGGCGCGGTTACATCGGGGCCAACCCGGACAAACTGAAGATCGTCGGCGATGCCCTGGCCACTGAGGAGTTCGGCTTCATCTTCACCCCCGATTCCGATCTGACCGCACCCTTCAACGCCGCCATTGAAACGATGCGCGCGGATGGCTTTCTCAATTCCCTCAACACCCGCTGGTTCTTCCTGACCGATCCCAACGGCCCCGATGCCTACGACCGTTTGCCCGATCTGGCGGGGCGGGCAGTGGTGGCGGTGACGGCCAACGATTACATCCCGCTCAACTTCATTGACCCGACCAGCGGCCAGGCCGTGGGCTGGGAATACGACGCGGTCAACGAAATCTGCCGCCGTCTCAACTGCGCGGTGGATTGGCAGGTGACTTCCTGGGATGCGATGATCCCGGCCGTGGCTGGCGGTCAGTTCGATGTGGGCATGGACGGCATCACCATCAACGACGAGCGGGCGGCGGTAATTGACTTTTCCGCGCCGTATATGACCAGCCAGCAGTTTATGCTCGTGCGGGCGGACGAGACGCGCTTCGCCGACCCCGCCAGCTTTGCCGCAGACGCCGAACTGCTGGTGGGCGCGCAGGCGGGGACATCCGGCTTCTACACCGCTGTCTACGAAATTCTGGACGGCGACGAGGCCAACCCGCGCATCGTCCTGCTGGAAAACTTCGGCGCGACGGTGCAGGCGCTCATCGCCGGGGATGTGGATTTGGTGTTGGTGGACGCGGCCAGCGGGCGCGGTTACATCGGGGCCAACCCGGACAAACTCAAAATCGTCGGCGACGCCCTGGCGACAGAGGAGTTCGGCTTCATCTTCACCCCGGACTCTGATCTGGCCGAAGCCTTCAACGCCGCCATCCAGACGCTGGTGCTGGATGACTACGATGACCATTTGAACACGAAGTGGTTCTATCTCTTTGATCCAGCACGCTAATACGATCACCGAGCCGGCGATCAGATGAGTTGATCAGGACTTACGCAGCCGGGAACGCCGCCATCCCTGGCGGCGTTCCCGGCTGCGTAAGTCCTGTTGTGACCGCGTCCCGGAAGGGTGTCAAGCTGAAAATGCCCAGGCGATTCTGTCGGATGCGCGGCGAGGATTGCCACAGAATCTGCACCGTTTCGTGGATCGAGACGGTCTACTCATTCAATGGCCGCGCACACCCGCCGATCAAAGAAGCCTGCTGGCCTATCTGGTCGCCAAATTTCAACGCAACCAGCTATACACAGAAGCCGAAGTCAACGAGCTTCTCAACCGCTGGCATACTTTCGACGACTCTGCTCTACTGCGCCGGGAATTGATTGATTACGCCTATATGGGTCGCACCAGCAGCGGGGACAGATATTGGCGGGAGAAATGACGGTATACCCAGCGCAGGGGCTACAAACCAACCAAACCTTTTATCAATCAAAAGTGAGCAAAGCCATGCCAACTTCCTCTCTCGCCCTCCACGGCGGTACACCTGTCCGCACCAAAGCCTGGCCGCGCTGGCCGCAGTGGGATGAAAGCGAACGTTCCGGTCTGCTTGCCGTCCTCGAACGGGGCGAGTGGGGCGGCTATGACAAAGCCGTGCGCGATTTCGAGAGCGCCTTTGCCGCGCGCCACGCTGCGGCCCACTGCGTCACAACCGTCAACGGCACAACGACGCTGGAAACGGCTCTACGCGCCCTGGATATCGGGCCGGGCGACGAAGTGATCGTGCCGCCCTACACATTCGTCGCCACCGCCTCGGCTGTGCGTATCGTCGGGGCCACACCCGTCTTTGCCGATGTGGAACTGGAGACCTGGAATCTCTCCATCCCCGCGGTAGAAGCGGCCATCAGCCCGCGCACAAAAGCCGTCATCCCCGTCCACTTCGGTGGCCTGCCCGTAGATTTGGACGCACTCCTGCCTCTGGCCGCCCGCCACGGTCTGGCAGTGATCGAAGACGCTGCCCACGCCCACGGCAGCAGTTGGAATGGCAAGCCGGTGGGGGCGCAGGGCACAGTCGGCTCCTTCAGCTTCCAGAGCAGCAAGAATCTGACCGCAGGCGAAGGGGGGGCACTGCTGACCAACGACCCGTTGCTGGCCGAAAAGATGTGGAGCATCGCCAACTGTGGACGGCGCAGCGACGGCCCCTGGTACGAACACCCCAATCTGGGCACGAATCTGCGTCTGAGCGGCTGGCAAGCGGCCATCCTCTCCGCCGGTCTGACCCGGCTGGACGCGCAGCTAGAACGGCGTATGGCCAACGCCCGCCGCCTGCACAACTTTCTGGAAGAGGTCGAGGGGCTGACACCGCAGCGCTGGGATGCGCGGGCCGACGCCCACGCCCATCACATCTTTCTCATGCGCTATGAGGCCGAACTTTTTGCTGGGCTGCCCAGAGAAAAGCTGATCGCCGCCCTGCGCGCCGAAGGCATTCCTGCCTCGCCGGTCTACCCCTATCCGCTCTACCAGCAGCCGCCACTGGTCGAACCCCACAGCCGGGTGACGCCCTGCCCGAACGGCGAACTACTTTGCCAGCAGACAGTCGCAATGGGTCAAAGTCTGCTCCTGGCCGAGCCGGAAGAGATGGACGACGTGGCGAATGCGATTTTGAAGATACGGGAAAACGTTGAGGCGTTGAAGCGGTAAAGCGTTCAAACGTTCAAACGTTTGAACGCTCCAATGCTTCCACCAGCGCGTTCTCGTCCCCAAAGCTGCCCGGTTTCATCACGACCCTTAAGACGCGCCCGTTGACGTCTGCCAGACAGAGCGGCATCCCCGGCAGCAGTTCGGCCTGTACAGTCAGCCGCTGCACGCCCAGACGGGAGAGGACGGCCACTGCTGTGTCACCGCCGACGAGGAAGAGCAGGTCTGGCTCTGCCTGTGCGATGTGGGCGCAGGCTGCGTCGGCCAATTTCTCGGCCCGCTGCCGGGCAATGGGGCCGTCCAAGAGCGCGCCGGGCGCGGGTGGGGGCTGGTGGATGAGGACAAGCGGGCTGTCCAGCGGAGCGGCGGACGGGATGTCGCCCGCCTCTACGACCAGATGGGCCGCGGTGGGGCATGTCGCCAGCAGCCCGCCGATCTGCCGGTGGGCCATCGGGCTGCCACTGCCCACAACGACGACTGTTTTGCCTTCAGAGCTGCCAGGTTTCGGAAAACCTGCCAGCTCTGGGCTTCCCGCTTGCCGCCTCGCCAACTCCCCAATCAGTCCGGCGCTGCCGCAGAAGAGCAGAGCGGGCATCGCTTGCGCGGCATCCACAACCAGCCCCAAATCCGCATCCGTCAGCGCATCTACAACGAAAAGCGCCCGCCCGCTACTCTCTCTGCGTTGCAATCGTTCCACCAATGCCCCCGAACGTACATCTTGCAGGGAGAACGGCAGCACCGGATAGCGGCTCTGCGCGCGCAGCAGGGAAAGCAGGTGTATGCCCACCGGCGGCAGATTGGGCGCGATCAGATAGCCGTTGACCAATCCCCGCGCCTGGGCAGGGAAGGCCGGGCAGACCAGCGCGGCGGGTGCGTCCAGCAGGTCGAGCAGCGCGTCCAATTCGCTGCCGATGTTGCCGCGTAGGGTGGAGTCAATTTTCTTGTACCAGCGCGCGTCGATAGTGACCAGCGGTTGGGCTACCTCCACCACCCGACGAGCTGCCTCTGGCGGCGACAGATGGCGGGAATCGGAGGTGAAGGCGACGACAGCCGCGGGCAGGGGTGGGTGGGGTGGCGTGAGAAAAATTGTGGCAGCCAGCCCAGCCGCGCAGCAGCGGGCGGCCGTATCCGCCGCGCCGGTCAGGTCGTCGGCCAGGATGAGGAGGGTGTCCATTGGGGATGTCCATAGAACCTGCGATGAACGCGGCATTTTGCCAACCCGAAGCGCTTGGCAGGAAACGTAACGTACACTATACTTGCGTTACCGTATAATCTGTTCTTGTGCGTATCTGAAGACTATAGAAATCCGTACATTCTCTTATCTGTGTTGTGGTAGGTAATTCATAAGGTGGCGAAGCCACAAGCCAAAGTTGGCAGCCGAAACGTGAAACGTGACGTACTCTCACGTTTCACGTTTCACGGGTCTGGCCGAACAACTAACGCTTATGACGTCGATCTTTTTGTGGTACGGAGTAAATTCTTGTATCCGTGTTCTAATAGGTAGAGCGAATGAGCAACCCAGCCGCCAGCAAATACTATCCTCTGCAAGAATATCTGCGCCAGCGTGGGGAAGATGAGATCAGCCTGGACTTCACTACCATCGAGCGGATTCTTGGCCTGTCCCTGCCACGCACGGCGCGTCTCCAACGGGCCTGGTGGAGCAACCGTAGCACAGGCGCTGTGCAGGCCAACGCCTGGATGCTGGCTGGCTATCACGCCGCAGAGGTGGATTTGTCGAACGAACGGGTCACATTCCGCCGACCGGGCCGGGTCTACGAGGTTCGTCACATAGACGGCGAACCGGTCTGGGATGCGGCACTGGTCAAAGCGTTACGCCAGTATATGGAACTGACACAGAGCGCATTTGCTCAACAGTTGGGTGTGCGCCAGTCCACCATCAGCGAATGGGAAACCGGCGTTTACGAACCACGCGGCGCTTCCGCAAAAATCCTCACCCTGGTTGCCGAACAGGCCCGCTTTCCCTACACCACCGATACGGAAAATGGCTGAAATTGGGTATTGACAAATTATTCGTTAGCGTGTACAATTCTAATGCGTTAGCGGATAATTTGTCGAAAAAATCCCCGGCACTTCACAAACTTCGCACACAAAATGCTGGGGACTTCATCCAAAGAGGAGCATCCCGGAATGAGCCAGTACAATTTGCAACAATTCGTCAAACTGTGGGCGCAGGAGCGGCTAACAACTGAGCAGGCCATCGGGCAGATTCTGCTTCACTTGCAGGAGATGGTTGAACGGTTGAAGGTGCTCGAACAGCGGATGAGAAGCGCAACGGCAGCTGAATCTGGCGAGGAGACGCCATAAGACTAACCGGACGGCAGACGACGGACCGCTGTCTGCTGTCAGCCGTCAGCCGTCAGCCGTCAGCCGTCTGCCGTCAACAGGTTACATCCTTGCCCTCTGCCCCAAAGATCGCCATACGTTCCTCCAGGCTGGTTTTGGGTGCGCTGGCCGGGCGGTAGTGGAACTGGACGGCGCGTCGGCGCAGGCCGGAGTTGTTGGTGGGTGTGCCGTGATGGGTCAGGCTACTGAAGATCAGACAGCCGCCTGGTTTGAGAGGTACTGCCACTGCACCCTGGTTTTTGATGTGGGTGTCGCATATCTGGAAATCTCGCCGCTTGAAGTGAACGACCGGCCCTTGTCGGTGGCTGCCAGGGATGACAATCATACAGCCATTTTCCGTGGTGGCTTCGTCCAGGGCAATCCAGACGCCGACAACGCGCGCGTTCAGCGGTAGCTCAAAATAGGCGTGATCCTGATGCCAGGGCTTTTCCCGGCCAATGTGGGGCGGCTTAAGCAGGGCCATGTCCTGAAAAAGGTGGGGCGTATCGCCGATGATGCGTTCCACCGCGCCCAGCAATTTCGGGTGATGGGCCAGATGGTGCAGGCGATCGTCGTGTTGCTCAAACCACATAAACTTGCGCACGTAATCCTGCCTCTGCTCTGCGGCCAGCTCCTCTACGGGCACGCCCGCGGCGGAGCGTTCGTACATCACCCCCTTATACTCTGCCACTGCGCCAGAGAGCAGATTGAGCAGACCGGCTATCGCGGCCTGCGCTTCGGCTGACGTGAAGGCATTGTTGATCACCAAATAGCCCTGCTGGTCGAAACGGGCGATATCCTCGTCGGTGATATTCTCGAAGCCGTTGATACCGTCAGTCGCGATGTGGTCGTAGTGGTAGAGATTTGGCGCATAAGGGGCGCTCTCCCCGTCATCGTAGGTGCGTTCTGCTGTGGGGGCGGACATCGGTATTGCTCTCCTTGGTTGTGGGAATCGACACGTCAAGCGCAGGGACGGATGAAAAATGCAGTCCCTATTGTATCCAATTCCGCCTGAATTGAAAACTGCCCCAGATCAAAAAAGGGCCGGACTTCCGCAGGAAGTCCGGCCCTTTTTTGATCTGGAATTTATTTTCGCCCACGTGGGTCGAGGGCGTCGCGCAGGCCGTCGCCCATAAAGTTTATACTGAGCACAGTGAGAAAGATCAATACGCCGGGCACAAGGGCAAGCCAACTCGCCACCTGCAAAAACTCGCTGCCGTCTGTCACCAGACGACCCCAAGTCGGCGTGTCGGGTGGGAAGCCGACGCCGAGGAAGGAGAGGGTTGATTCTGTGATGATGGCGTTGCCGATCTCCAAAGTGGCGGCCACAATAATCGGGCTAAAGGAGTTGGGGAGGATGTGTTTGAACATAATGGAACGGTGGGTTGCGCCGATGCAAACGGCCGCTTCCACAAATTCCTTTTCTTTCAGCGAGAGAAAGGATGCGCGCACAATGCGCGCCGTTGCCATCCACGCCAAACCGCCGATCATAATCACTACAATCAAAAAGATGCCCTGCTGCTGCCCAAAGGTTTTGCTCATCGGTTCGCGGAAGAGATAAACAGTCAGCAAAATCAGCGGTAGCTGGGGCAGTGACAAAAAGAGATCGGTGACGCGCATGAGTATTTGATCGATTTTGCCGCCGAAATAGCCAGCGACAGCGCCGATGACCGAACCCAAGATGACGGCAATCGCCATAGCCACAAAGCCGACGGAGAGAGAGATGCGTCCGCCAAAGAGTACGCGCGCCAACATATCACGCCCCAATCCATCTGTACCCAGAATATGACCGGGTGAGAGCGGGGATGCAAAGACAGCGGCAAAGTCGAGAGCTTCCGGATCAACCGGATAGAGAAGCGGACCGAAGATCGAAGCAAGCACAAATAGCACAAGCAAAGTCAATGCCGCCATCGCCAGCTTGTGTCTGCGAAAACGGTGCAGTGCATCTCCCCACAAGGTGCGCGAGGGTTTCGACAGTTGACGGCTCTGTTGCAAAGAACTCTCTGCCGTGATATTGACTTTGTTATTAATTGCGAGATTCACGTTTGCCATACAGGGCCTTTCTCTATCAATCCAACTGTAACTCAACTATAACGCACGCGCGGATCAAGCACACCGTAGAGAATGTCAGCCACCAAATTAAACCCAACAGTGAGCACAGAAAAAATGAATGTGATCGCCATGACAACGGGCGTGTCACTGTTTTGAATCGAAGTGATGAGCAGTTGACCGATGCCATTGACGCGAAATAGATTTTCGGTAATAATCGCGCCGCCAAAAACAGTAGGGACGCCCAGCGCAATCAGTGTCACCACTGGGATCAGACTGTTGCGCACCACATGCCGCCAAACCACTATCTGTTCACCCAAACCTTTGGCGCGTGCCGTGCGCACATATTCCAGAGGCAAGTTGTCCAACATTGTCGAGCGCATAAAGCGGGTGAAGGCGGCGGTCTGTTGCACAACCAGGACAGTAATCGGCATTATCATCTGTTGTAGATACTGCATAAAACTGCCCCAATCAACCACCTGCAATGTGGAACTATAGACGATGGGAAACCAGCGCAAGCTAACGGCAAAGACAAGAATCAGAATAATGCCAGTAAAAAAGGAGGGCACCGATGAACCGATGAAAGAAAAGATCGTGGCAATCTGGTCAAAGATTGAGTACTGTTTGACGGCGGAGAGGATCCCGATGGGGATGGCGAGGAAGATGGCGATCAGATAGGCCGAGCCAACCACCTGCAGCGTTTGCGGCAGCCGTTGGCGCAGCAGATCGATGACCGGGGCTTTGGTGGCAAAGGAGAAGCTAAAATTGCCCTGCAACATACCGGTCAGCCACTTGTAGTATTGGACATACCAGGGCTGATCGAGGCCCAGTTGGTGGCGAATCAAAACACGCGTCGATTCTGGAATCGCGGGGTTCAGCGCAAACTGGGCCAGGGGATCGCCGGGGGCAAGCACCAAAACGATAAAAACGATAAAGCTGATGATCAACAGGGTGGGAATGGCAAGCAACGAGCGCCGGATAATATACTGACCCATTCAACGGCTCCTCTGTACTGTTATCGGGCGCGATGTGTGCGTTTTTGCGAAACTGTTCAGCCATAAGCAGAAGAAGGACGCAGATTTAATCGATTTTTACTCCGATCAGCGCTGATCGATTCAAATCATAAAAATCTGCGTCCCTCTTGCTTACGGCTGAACAGCTACGTTCACCTTAGACTATTCGCTTCGGCTCCAGGTCGCGATGTTCCAAATGTTGGAGTCAAAGGTGTTGTAGGTGGGGCCTTCCACATTCTTGGCCTTGGCCGACGGGGTGGCACGATTGATCAACGGAATGATCGCCACGTCATTGACCAGAATGTCGTTGAGTTGGATCGCCATCTCAGCCCGCTTGACCAGGTCGAACTCCGATTTGTACAACTCATAGAGTGCGTCGTAGTCCGGGTTGCAGTAGCGACCATCGTTGCCGCCCTGCCAGCTATTGGCCTGCGAGTTGACCTTATCGCAGATCCAGCCTTCGAAATAAGAGGTCGGATCGGGTTCACTGGGGCCGTTGGTGTACATCTGAATGTCCACATACATTTTGTTCAGGGTGTCGGGGTTGCCCGGGTCACCGCTGAAGAAGACGCCCGCATCGATCGCACGCAGATTGACCTGCATGCCGATCTCGGCCAGACTCGCCTTGATGATCGACTGTTCACCCTGGCGCAGAGGGTTGATCGAGGTCTGGAACGACAGAACCATCTTAACGCCATCTTTGTCGCGCAGACCGTCGCCGTCGCTGTCCACCCAGCCTGCCTCATCCAAGAGCGCCTTGGCACCCTCCACATCCCGTTCGCATGTGGTATTCGGGGAGTTGAGCGGGGTGGGCACGACCAGAATGTTGCAGGTCGCCTCCCCGGTGGGGCCATAGAGCTGATCGTCAATCGCTGCCCGATCAATCGCCATATTGATGGCCTGGCGCACCTTCAGATCAGTCAAGAAGGGGTGGGGCTGATCCGGTTCGCTGCGCTTGTCAGCCAACGCCGGGTCGGGATTGGTGAAGTTGATGACGATACGCTCCACACCAAAGGAGCCGCCAGCCAACGCATCGCATTGCCCGGCAGCCAGGATGGGATCGAGTACGGCTTTTTGGATCTGCAAGTTCCAGGAGTAATCAACCTCACCGGTTTCGCAGACTGCGCGCGCCGCGGAGGTTGCATCGCCGCCGCCCTTGATTTCAACCGTGTCGAAATAGGTGTTGGCATTGTCACGATAGTTTTCGTTGCGGTCATACGTTACGGTATCGCCGGGTTTGAACTCCCGCAGCTTCCAGGCACCGGTGCCGATGGGGGCCAGGTTGGCCGCCTGGCAGGCGGCGTCGGTGATGGCCGCCGCGCCGATGCAGTTGGCAAACTGTGCCTTCTGCAAAATCATACCGCTAAAACCGACAAACGGCACATAGGGATTGGCCTGTGGCTCGTTCCATGTGATCTTGACCGTTGTGGCATCCAGCGCCTCCACATTGGCAATATCGTCATAGTTGGCCAGGGTGGTGGCGGCTGTCTCTGGGTTGGAGGCATATTGCCAGGTGAAGATCACATCATCTGGCGTGAAGGCGCTGCCATCCGACCATTTGACGCCCTCTTTCAACTTCCAGGTGACGCTCGTGCCATCGGCAGCCACGCCACCGTTCTCAATCGTGGGGATTTCGGCGGCCAGAAAGGGAACCAACTGGTCCTCGAAGCTGATACGGGCCAACGATTCAAGCATTACCGTGGCCGCGTCAAAGTCCTTTGTGCCGGTTGACTGGTGCGGGTTGAGGATGGTGGGGGCTTGCCAATAGAGGATCTTCAAATCTTTGCCGGTGCGCATAGAGGCCGCGGGTGCGGCTTCCGCGGCCGGCGCGGCTTCTGCGGCGGCGGGCGCGGCAGCGGGCTGAGCAGCTGGCATGGCCGCTGGGCAGGCTGCCAGCAGCAGGGCCAGCGCAGCCAGCAGCACGAACAAACGCACTGAACGACTTACTTTGAGTAGACGCATGAGCTTCTCCTTGTTGGAACTACAGTTTGGAACAGACGTGAAGTTTTACACACGGATATCGGTTGCTGTGGAAGTTGGCAAGAGACGGGAATCGCCATTTTCCACAACAAACAATCGGGTGACAAGCGTTGGGCGTATCGCCCGGCAGGAGGCTGGATGGGGTAACACAGGCCAGCAACACCGATGGCGACAGGCAAAAACAGGTTTTCTCAGGGGATGTGAGATGAACCGGATGAAAAGCAAGCAGTGGGACAGTGACTGACTGACTGACCTACTGACTAACTCTCTTACTGGCTGGGAATACTACAATTTTTTTGCCAGTCTGTCAAACTGCCCAAAAAGCGTTTCACGAACTCTGCGGTCATTCGATTCCGGGTGTTGGGTTCTTCCGGCACAGGTGGGTCGCGTAGAGGGCGCTCTCTTGCCGGGAGAACCCAACCTACGACTGACCCTCCTTCGGGGCGCTTTCGGCCAGACGCAAGAGGGCAGCTTGCACATTGCCGGGGATGTGGCGGGCGCGCTGTTTGAGAAAATCGAGAATCCGTTTGGCGCTGATCCCCTCGCCGGCCGCACGCTGCAGACTGCGTTGGTTGATCTGGTAGACAAATTGGGGATCGCTGCTCTGCCACTGGGCAAAACGCTCCACCCGGAAACGGTCGGTCAGCGGCGTGCCCACGGGGACGCGGATCGTGTAATCTTCCCCCACCACCAGCGGGTGGCGGGCCGCTTCTTCGGGGATGGGCGTGTCGTGGCCCAGCCAGCGGGCACCCAGCGGACTGAGCGAGACGAGCAGATCGTCCCCGGCGGATGGCTCGGCCAGGGCAAAGGCGTGCAGCCAATAGAGCGGCCCGCTGAAGAGAAAACGCAGCAGCGCCCCCTCCACCCGCTCCCACTGCTCGAAACCTTTGAGGAACTCCTTCGTAGAGCTATCGCGGATATACCAACTGTCGTAATCGCCCGTAGGCCGCTGAAAATCCGGGGCAGCTTCTTTGATGGCCGCGATCAGATCGGACTGGCTATACCAGAGACCGGGCTGCAAGCGTCCCAGCAGACCGACGACGACCTCGCGTGTGCGCTGGGGTTCGTTGCGCCAGTTGCCGCCGGCACAGTCCAGACCGGGCGTGCGCAGCAGATCGTTCCAATCGGGCGAGGCGCGCCAGCCTTCCCAGAGAGCGAACATCTGCTCGTGGCGGTTCTGCTCCAGAAAGGTGTAGACCCGGTTGCCGTTCAGCCGCACCCGCTCGCCTTCCCGACGCAGCAGACCCAGCCGGTTGGCCTGGTGCAGGAGCAGGGCCAGCCGCACATCTTCCACCCGCTGGCCGTCGCCCGTCTCTTGCGCACCACCGCTGGGCACAAAGCCGCCGCTGGCTTGCAGCCGCTCGACCAGCAGAGAAACGTCGTCCGGGTGGGGTCCGCCCCGCTCCGCCATACGCAGCCCATCCGTGTGCAGAAAGCCGAGCAGAGAGCCGAGGTCTTCCAGGAAAGTTCCCTCGTCCACCAGCATACGCGCGGGCGGGGGCGGGGGAACGGGGATCACAGCCAGCCCTTCCCCGTCCGTGGCGGAGGCGGGTTTGGGCAGCCAGGGGATCACATCTTTGGGGATGTAGACAATCGTGTGGGCATTTTGGCCCGCGCCTTTGAAGCCGCGGCCCAGCAGCCCGTAGTAGTAGAGCAGCTCGGCCACACTCTCCGGCGTGTGCCAGGGCTGCTCCCGCTCCAGTTTGGCCGGCCCCATTTGGCGGATGCTGCCGTACTCGCGGCTGAATTGGGCTTCTATCAATTCGCCGCCTTCGCTCAACAGTGCGTCCAGCGCGGCCTGGGCCTGGGGGTGAAAGTCCACCACCTCCTGATAGGCCATCAGCACAGAGGTGGGGTCGGAGGCTTGCAGGGCCAACAGATCGATGGCCTCGCGGCGGTTTTCGGCAGCATCCAAAAAGGCACCGCGCAGCTCGGCGATGACCTGTAACAGAATATCGGGATAGTCGTCAAACATCTGGCCGGTGGTGGGCATAGCGTGTGGCTCGGCTGGCTGGCTCTGAGTAGGTTCTGGATTTGTTGTCACGCAGGCAGAATTTCGTTATACTGGTTTCCACAGAGACTGAAAAACTGAGTTTTTACAAAAACTCAGTTTTTGAGAAGTCACATCTGTAGAAGGAGTTGGGAGACAATGACAAACAATCGTACAGGTTCGCAAGGCAGCAGTTGGAATATAGCTCATATTGTACGGGATATGGCGGTATCTTGGCAACTGATGGGAGACCCGCAGGTTTCAGGGCTGCTCAAGCTCTGTCTGCCCGTCTTTGCATTCCTTTATTGGATCTCGCCCATCGACCTTCTGGTGGGTATGCCCTTCGACGACATCGCCATTTTCGTCTTTGCCAGCCATATCTTTGTGCGGCTGGCCCCGCCGGAAGCTGTGGAACGGGCGCGGCGCAAGCTGGGGCGCTTCGGCGGCTACACCGCTCCTCTGGCGGATCAGCCGCCGCAGAATGGGTGGGACGACGACGGCAAGACGATCCCCGGCGAGTGGCGGGTGGTGGATGATTAAGAGGATAGTGTACAAATGAAACTGGAACTTATCTCCAAAATACCGGTCAACCAGATGCAGGCGACGCCGCTGCTCTTCGTCCACGGGGCCTGGCATGCGGCCTGGTGTTGGGATGAGCATTTTTTGGACTACTTCGCCCAACAGGGCTTTGCCGTCTACGCTCTGAGTCTGCGCGGACACGGGGCAAGCGAAGGCAGAGAGCGTCTACGCTGGACCCGCTTGCGGGAATATGTGGAAGACGTGGCCCAGGTCGCTGGACAGTTATCCTCTCCGCCGGTGGTCATCGGCCACTCGATGGGCGGTGGGGTGGTGCAAAAATATCTGGAACGCCACCCCGCGCCGGCCGCTGTTCTGCTGGCCTCTATGCCTCCAGCAGGTGTGCTGGCAACCACTCTGCGCATTGCCCGCCGCCATCCTCTGCAATTTGTCCAGGTCAATCTGAAACTGAGCCTCTACCCACTGGTCTCTACGCCCGCGCTGGTGCGGGAGGCGTTCTTCTCCGCCGGCATGCCCGATGCGGCGGTTGCCCGCTATGCCGGATTGATACAGGACGAATCCTATCGGGGCTTTCTGGATATGCTGGCTTTCGGTCTGTCCAAACCGAAGCCGATCAAAACACCGCTGCTGGTGTTGGGTGGCTCTGCGGACACGATTTTTCATCCCAACGAAGTCAAAGCCACCGCCCGCGCCTATAGCACAGAAGCAGTCATTTTCGACGGGATGGCCCACGATCTGATGTTGGAACCCGGCTGGCAGCAGGTGGCCGACCACATCATCGGCTGGCTGTTGGACAGACGAGAGGTGGCGTAACCGCAGGCATAAATAGGAGTTGGAGGCGGAAATGAGTGTCAAAGAGATCGAAACAGCGATTATGAATCTACCGGTAGCCGAAGTTGACGAACTCGTCACCTGGCTGGATGAGTATTATGCCTCCCTTTGGGATCAGGAAATCGAAGACGATGTGAATGCAGGACGATTCGATGCTCTGTTGGCCGAGATCGACGAAGAATACAAAGAGATTCCAAAGTTCGCTGACGAAGATGAGGAACGCGCATTCTGGGCAACCCACGATTCAACCGAATATATCGATTGGGACAGCGCCCAGGCCGTTGTTTTTCCCAAACTGCGACGGAGAAAACCGGCAAAAAAACCGCAACGCCAAGCCACGTTGACTGCTATCCAGCGTGGAAAATACGCGCACTTCCCTCCCGCCGGTGATTTGCTGCCATCAGAGGTGTTTGCTTTCAGCAAGGCGGAAGAGAAAGCACGCGAGGAAAGACGTTGAAACCGAACAGTTGGTCAGGAACGGGACGCAAAATGACCGAAAACCAACACAAGCAAAAGATCGAAGACCAGATCAAAGACGGGCAATTGGACGACATCCTGGCCCAGATTGACGCCGAGTATGCCGCTTACAAGCAGACGCCCGTCTTCACCTGCCAGGAGGAGGAGCTTGCCTTCTGGTCGCGCAGCGCAGCCGCAGAGAGCGACGAAATTCCATCCACCCCTTCCACCCGACAGCCAGGCCAATGAACGAGCAAATTTCCACCACGATTGACCACGAAAGCACCAGCCAGAGCTTCGCCGAAGTCACCGAACTTCTCGACGTAGCGCCGGGCACCCTGCGCCGCTGGATTCAGCGTTTTGGCCCCTTTCTGCAAACCAGCGCCAGCGAAAGCAGCAGCCACTACACCGCCTCCGACGTGGAGACGCTGAGCATTGTGCGCGGGCTGCTGGCCGAGGGCAACACCTACGAGCAGATCGCCCACCGGCTGAAGGTGATGCACTCTGCCCAGCAGCCGCCTATGCCAGCCGCTGGGGAAATGGGCAGCAGGTCGTTGGCCGCGGCTGGCCCGGTGCAATTGCCCCGCATTGTGGGCGACGCGGTGCAGAGCATCACCGACACCCAAAAGGCGATCCTCAACAGCCAGACCTCCATCCGGGATCTGCTGGGGGTGGTGGTGCAGGACAATTTCAGCTTGAAAGAGGAGAACCGCAAACTGCGCGAACGAATGCTGGAGATCGAGCGCGCCCTGGCCGAATACCAGCGCCGCGAAGAGACGCGCAAAGAGCGGCTAGAGAGCCGTCTGCGCGCCCTGGA
>CAMDEX010000011.1 GCA_945897075.1 Litorilinea aerophila | reverse complement strand
CGGTGGCGGTGACAGTGCTGCACGGCCCCGGCCCGAATTCCCACCAGCGGAAGTTGCTGGTGTCCACCCCATCGCGGCGGCCAAAGGCGTCTACCGTCTTGCCGTTCCAGTTCTTGTCCTCGTCGCCGTCTATCCAGAGGTCGTTGTCGTTGTCCCGGTCTGCTTCCTTGCGCCGGCCATCGCCGTCCCAATCCGGGTTGCGTTTGCTGTAATTGCCCAGATTGTCAAAGACGTAACTGCGCACGTCCTGCTTGTCGCGCACGCAATCGGCGTCCGTATCCGGGTTGTTAAAGAGGGTGGGGAAGCGGTTGATCTCGTCGAAATCCACAATCCCGTCGCCGTCGCCGTCGGCGGAGAGAGAAGCCTCGTCCACGCGCGGGGTAATGCCCGCCGGCGGTACGTGATATTCCGAGACATTCCAACTGTTGTACCAGATCCAGCCGCCGCTGTTTGTCCAGGGGTCCACCCGGTAGGCGAATTGCCAACTGAAGAACCAGAGATTGAACTCCCAGTAACCGGCCATGACGACGCTGTGGGCGTCGTTGTTCTCCACAAAGAGCGCGGGCCGCCCCGCGTCGATCCAGCCCTTCACAGCAGCAAAGGTGGGTTTGCCCCGCGCGCAGACGCCCGCGCCGTTGTTCATCGCCCACCACATCACATTCTGACCGCCGCCCTGGGTGCAGGTCTGGTTGGGCCAAAGACCGATGCCGTGGCCCAGATCGCCTTCGGGTGCGCCGCCGCCGTAGGCCTGGTAGGAGATGCGGTCCTGGCTCAATCGGCTGCCGTAGAAGTCGGCGATCATCGAAATTGAGGCGCGCGTGCAGTACCAATCGCCGTGCGGATTGCCCCGGCGCGGCGCGCCGTTGCCCACAGTCAGATCCCCATCGGCTTCGTGGGCCGAATCCCAGCGGGGGATGCCGAACTCCGGATCGCCGTCCAGACACATCATACGCGTATCTTTGTGTTGGAGTTGGGGTGTGACAGCCAGCACGCGGCTGGCACCGATGGCAGAAGACTCTACCGGCATCGGGATGACCGTCACCGCATTGACCAGAGACCAATCGCTCTGGCTGCCGTCGTTCTGCAGGCTCTGGGCGCGGAAGTAGTAGGTGCGCGATATTTCCGCCGTCGTCGTCAGCGCGGTCGTGTAGACTGTATCGCTGATGGCGACACTAAGCGTAGGCGTAGCAAATGTCGGCTCGTCGGCAAGCTGGAATTGATAGCCCGCAGCATCCGGCACATGCGACCAGCCAAAGGCCACATCCCCGGCAAAGGTGATCGTGCCACTGAAGGGGGTGCGGAAGTAGGGGGCAGGCGCGCGGTTGGCCGCGCCGGGGGTCGGCTCTCCCGGTTTGTAGATCGTCCACTCCTCCGGGCCGCTGCTCTTCACGAGCGGATAGCGGCCCAGCGATCCGCCAGCCACCAGCGCGTCCACGCCGGGGCTTTGCGTCGTCGGCCCGGTGAAGGTGTCTGGCGGCCATTGCCCGGCTTCCACGGCGAGGGCTGCGGCGTCGCCCGGCAGATCGCCATAAGCCACAAAATCGAGCAGCGTTGTGGTGGTGTGGGTGGCGCTGCTGAAGAGCGAAATCTGGTCCACCGCGCCAAAGGGGTTGACCGTACCGGGTGGCGTGTGTAGTGTGATCAGACCGTCGCTGGGGTCATACTCGTTGTCGGTTTCGCCCAGACCGTCGAAGTAGACCAGAATGTATGTGCCGGGGGGAATTGTGGGCAGACCGTCGGGAAAGGTGTAGGTGTCGCCGCTGCCCGCGACGATTTGCCAGCCAGCGAGATTGCCCACCGTTGCGCCCGCTGCATTGCGGGCATAACCGACGGCGGCCATCTGCTCCCCTGCCTCTGTGCCGGAGACCAGCGGCAGAAAGAGGGAAGCACTGTTGTTGAACAGTTCTACCCATTGGAAAGCGCCTTGACCAGCCAATGGCATCACTTCGTTGATGATAATTGGGCTGTCGAGGGGGAGCGCGGCAGAGGAGGGCTGGCTGGCCTGGGCCGCGCTGGGCCTGGTGGCGTCCGCAGTACCGGCCAGCGTCAACGAAATCACGAGCAAGACGAACACAAGCGCAGTGGACAACGCAACAACGAGCAGTGAGCGAGAGGGCGGTGACATCAGATTTCTCCTTTGAATCGTAGCAGAGAAGATGCAACAGGGGAACGCGGAATGCACAATATACCCGGCAGGCAACACCTGTCGAGAGGGGTAGAGGATGAACGGATCGTACTACACGGCTGATTATTTGGCTGTGCGCCAGGACACAGCCCTGTAAGTCGGACTGCCAGTCCGACTTACGATGCTCCTGCCGGTCCGTGACCGGCGTAGGTCGGACTGCCAGTCCGGCTTACGATGCTCCCGCCGGTCCGTGACCGGCGATGGTCGGACTGCCAGTCCGACTTACGATGCTCCCGTCGGTCCGTGACCGGCGTAGGTCGGACTGCCAGTCCGACTTACGATGCTCCTGCCGGTCCGTGACCGGCGGTGGTCGGACTGCCAGTCCGACCTACGGAGATGTCGGGCAGCCCCAACAATTTTCCGCGGCGGCCATTTCGATGGTGGGCGCAGCGATCACTTCCTCCTGCAAATAGATCGACATCAGACTGGTCAGATAGCCCGCCGCGGCCCGGTAGTTGAGGGCGGCGCGCACCTGAAGCGGTTCTCTCCAGCCGGGCGGCAGCGCGATGGCATAGGTAGCTGTGAAAACGTCGCCCGCGGCAATCCGCTGATCCCACAGGGGCGCAGCCGCCTCCCACAGTCGTTCGGTCGGTTTCCCCTCGGCGTCCAGCCACTTTGTGCCAAAAGTGATCGCGTCCGTCCCCGGATCGCCGTACTCGTCCACCGCGCCGGAAACAAAAAGCTGCCGTCCGCCGTCGTCCGTCGCTCTGATTTCAAGCCACATCTGCTGCAATTCCGTTGCGCCGGTGGGCAGAGAGTGGCCCGCGCCGGTGTTGGCAACCGTCACTTGCGCCGTCAATCCGTCGTCGCCGTCGGCCTCCAACGCCAAATCAACCGTCGCCGCAGCCAGCATATCTTCTGGTCGCAATTCGCCATGTCGCCCGTCGGCGAAATGGCAGCCCTGGCAGGTTACTGTCGTGGCCGCGTCGCCGCTGTTGAAGCGGCTGGCCTGCCATTCGCTGAACGTCGTCATCACCGGCAGGCCGTTGACTGGGCTGGTCGTCTCGTGACAGGCCGCGCAGAATTCCGGGGTGGCGTAAAGTTCGTTGCGTAGCGCTGTGGCGTGGGTGTTGGCGGTGGCCGTCGTCACATCGGTAAACCCCAACCGCGCCGGGTCCATCACATACGCCCCGTCTGCCCCACCGGTCACTGCGCTGATGGCGTGGCAGACGCTGCACTGGACGCCGCTCTGGGCCGCGGCATCCAGCGGGTAACTCTCCTGTCCGAACCAACTCCAGCGCGTGCGCACCTGCCCGCTGAGAAGACCAATCGGCGTGTGACAACCGGCGCAGAAAGGAGCGATCTCGGCCTGGGTATTCTGGCTGGCGACTTTGACCCGCGCCCGGTAGAGCGGTGAGGTGGCGGAGAGGGCGTGGCCGGAATTTTGCCAGGCGTCGAAGGCCGCGCTGTGACAGTTGGCGCACTCACCCGCTTGGGCAATGTGGGCGGCGTCCAGACGCTCTCCATTGTGGGTGGTAGCCAGCGACGGCGCAAAGAGCGACGCATCATAGGGTTGCTGCAAGCGTTGTAAGACCGCTGCCGTCGAGACGACAGCCAGCGCGCTGGCCTCGGCCATTGGCGTATCCACCGGGTCGAAGCCTTTGGCGTCGGCCCAGGTTTTGAAGATACGCCGGTGGATCAGCCGCGCCGACACCTGTACGGGTCTGTCGTGCGCGGGCAGGGCGAAAAGATAGAGTGACTGATCGCTCTCGCCCGCGCCGATGCGGTTGTCGCTGCGCACGCGTATACCGTTGCGCCAGGGCGGCGACGGCGCTTCCCCCTCCCAATCCTCCAGCAGCCGGGCAAAGCCTTTGCCGGGTAGACCGGCGTAGTTGGCCTCCGCCGCCGATCCAATGCCCGCCCAATCTGGCACACTTTCCGGGCCAAGATAGTCCAGCGGATTGCCCGCGGCGTCGCTGGCTGTCACCAGCAGAATCAGATTGCGCATCCAGCCGTCGGTGGGGATGCTGTGGCCTGCGCCCCGGTTGCTGATGGCGACTTCGGCCAGCACACCGTCCGCGCCTTGCGTGGCGGTGAGGACGAGCGTCACTGCGCTGGCGAGAAAGTCCGCGTCGCTCGCGCCCAGCATCCGGTGCGAGGCAACTGTGGCCGGGTTGCGCGGCGGGATGAGTGGGATGGCCGTCGTCGGGTCGCGGTCTGCGGTCTTGCCGGTCAGATGACAGGCGATGCAACTTTGTACGATACAGAGAGTTTCAGAAGTTCGACTTTTGACAAAAGTTGAACTTCTCTGCTCCGGCGCGCAGGCCGAGACCAGCCGGATGGAGGCGTCATCCGCCGCGCCCAGCGCGGGCATATGGCAATCCTGACACTGCACGCCCGCCGCGGCGTAGGCGCTGGCCTGCCATTCGTCGAAAGAGGAGTAGGCCGCGACGCCCCACCAGCCGCCGCTGTGACAGGCCGCGCACTGCTGGCTGCTCTTCTGCACCGGGCTGAAGGTGTCGCGCCCGGTCACGTCGTCGTAGGGGCCGATGAAGAGATGCTCGTCGGGCGGCGGGCGCAGGAGGCTGATGGCGTTGATCCCTGCCGTCGTCTCGGCGTAGGGCTGCTGGGCAGCGATGACGCTGTGGCAGAATTGGCAGAAGACGCCGTTGGCCGCCTCGCCTTCCAAACTGTTCAGATCGGGCGCGGCCGGTGCGTGACAGGCCGCGCAGTTGCCCGTCTCCTCCGGCATGTCTAGCAGAAAGCCCAGACCGACGCCGGATCGTCCGTGCTGGTCTGTGCCGTTGTAGATCGCCTGCACCAGCGGTTTGGTCGCGGCCTGGGAATGGGCGTCGGCGCGCCATTCGGCGTGCAATTCCTGGTGGCAATTGCCGCAGGCCAGCTCCACCGCCGGGTCTGCGTCCGAAGGCAGCCAGTCCGTGCCCGGATGATCCGTCCCCGTGTGGGGACGAAGGGAGATGACTACTTCCGCCGGGTAGCCGGTCAGGTCTGCCCCGCCGATGTAATAGCCTTCCTTCCAGGCGGTGACGGTGCGGTGGAGGGGAAAGCCAGCCACTTGCAGGGCAAAACGCCCGCTTTCGTCGCTCACTGTGGCGTTTTCTGTGGCGCGCAGGCGGACGACCGCGCCGGAGACCGGCCCCTGTCCGTCCACAACCAGACCCTGCACGGCGCGTCCTGCGCAGCCAGCCAGGAGAAGAGCCAGCGTCGCAAGCAGACCGGCGCTGAACAGCAGACGCTTGCGACCAAGACGAGTCAGCATAGCGCACCCTTACCGGGGGCCGTAGCGCAGACGATCTTGTCGCCGGGCGTATTGCAGCGAGGCGTAGACGGCCAGCGGCCCCAGCGTCAGATTGCCCCAGTGGATCATCAGCGCCCAGGTGGGTAACGTTGAGTCGAGCAGGAGGACTGCTTTGACCATCCCCGCTGTTCCGCCGGCGGCTGCCTGTCCCCCCCGCAAGGCAGCGCCGGCAACACGACCGCCCCCTGTCCACAGAGCCGTCCCCGCGCCTTCAAATGAAGTTCCTATCAACTCACCCCGGAAGCCCCTACCAAACATGGTGACAGTCGACGCGCCAGCAAAGCCTCCCTTCAAGCCCTGTTTGAATGATGCGCGGTAATCGCGCGTGGGATCGCAGGCTTCGGTGCCGGCCCACTCGATGCCGATGGCGCTTACACCGCCAGCGGCTGTGCCCCCGGCCACCGCGGCCGCGCCCACAACCAGACCGGGTATGGAGACGGGGGCTGTGCCGATAATCAGCAGGGCAGTGCCCGCGCCCACAGCCACCCCGCCCACAGCCTGCCAGAAACGCCGCCAGCCCACTTCCAGCAGACCGGACGGGTCCACATTGCGCAGGGGATTGTTGCCGGCGTAGGCGTAGCCATGCGTGCCCGCCGTCACCAGATGGAGCGGGTCTTGGCTGAGGAAGCGCCCGATCTGGGGGTCGTAGTAGCGGGCGCGGTAGTAGTAGAGTCCGCTTTCGGCGTCCCACTCGCGCCCGGTGAAGCGGAAGGGGTTGAGCAGAGCCGGGTTGCTGCCACCGCTGGCGATAACATTGCCCCAGGGGTCGTAACGGTAGGTGGCGACCAGACTGTTGGCCCCGTCGCTCAGACCGACGACGCTGCCCAGGTGGTCGTAGAGATAGTAGTAGGTTGTGTTGCCGCGCGTCATACTGATCGGTCGATCCAGCCGGTCGTAGACGTAGCTGGCAATGACGCTGCCCGCCGCGTTGAGCTCCTGCACCAGATTCAGTTCTTCGTAAATGTAGTAGGTTATCTGGCCGTTGCGCTCGCGTTTGCTCAGACGCCGCCCGTCCACGTCGTAGGTGTAGGCCGCGTGACTGCCGTCGGCAAAGTCGATGCGCGCCAGCCGGTCGTAGCCGTCCCAGGTGTAGCTGGTGGTCTGGCCGCTGACGGTCTTGCTGGTCAGGTTGCCGTTGGCGTCGTAAAGATAGCTGCTGCCGTCGCTGGCCGAGACGAGTTGGTTGGCCGCGTTGTAGACGTAAGTAATGCCGTTTTTGGCTGTGCGATTGCCAGCGGCGTCGTAGCTGTAGCTTTCGTTGAGATCGGGGCCAACCGCGCCGGTCAGTTCATAGAGCGCGTCGTAGCTGTAGTTCGTTGTCTCCGCGCCGTCCTGGACAGAGAGGATATTGCCCACTTTGTCGTAGCTCTGGCGCAGATCCCCAAAGAGTGTGCTGCCGTTGGCGCTGCGGTTGATCAGCCGGGTCAGGTGGCCGACGGCGTCGTATTGCAGTGTTGTGCTGACGCCCGCGCTGCCGTCAATTGCGCCCAGCGCGGTCAGTTGCCCCGCGGCGTCGTAGCTGTGACCGACGTTGAAAGTGGCGGGACCGCTGGCGGTCAGCCGGGTGACCCGGTTGAGCGAGTCGTAGGTGTAGGCGACGGTCTGCACGGGATTGTTGCCGGTGGCGATGGAAAGGCTATAGAGCAGACCGGTGAGTTGCAGCCAGGGGTCGTAGTCCACACCGTCGCTGACCCGGTCGCCGCCGCCGCTGGGGTTGTACAGCCCGCCGCTGGCCCGGTCGTCGGAAGAATCCAACGGGCCGCTGCCGCTGCCCCACCAATTCTGCTCGGCATTGATTGTGCCCCCGCCGCCCACTTTCTGCAGGCCGTACTGTTTGTTGCCGCTGATCTGGTTGTTGTGAAGGATGGGGTTTGCCCCGTTGGTGGCATAGACGCCAATGGCATTGCCACGGATGGCGTTGCCGGTCAGGGTAGGAGACACGCCGTCAATTGTAATGCCCCGCTCGCCGGACGCGCTGATGGCGCTGTCGGTCAGCGTCAGATTGGCGCTGTTGAGATAAATCGTCTCGTACCAGTCGCCGCCGCCGTAGCGCGCGGTGATCTGATCCAGCACCCCGCTGCTGCCTGCCATCAGCCGAATGGAACTCCAATCGTTGGGCGCGGGGCTGCCTGTGCCCGTCGTGCCCCCCACCGCATGGTCGTGAAGCGAGGTGAAGACAATCGACTGTGCTTCTGTGCCGTCGGCGTTTAGGGTGCCGTAGACCCACAGGTCGCCGTAGTAGTTTCTGAATTTGACAATCGTTCCGGGCGTGAGGGTGAGGCTGGCATTCGCGTTGACGACGATATCATCCCAGGCGATAAAGGGCAGGCCGTCGTCGCCATCCCAAATGACACTGCCCGCGATTGTGCCGCTGGTGACGAAGCCATTGAATTGATTGCCGCTGGCGCTGTTGCCGCTCAGTGTGATGGAATCGCCGTTGTTGCTCAGGGGTGCCCAGATGGCCGAGTTGGTGTTGCTGATGAAGCTGTTGTTGGTCAACGCCGGGGGCAGCACATTGTCCAGGCGCAGACCGTTCTCGCCAGAACGGGTGATGGTATTGTTGGTGAAGGTGATGCTGCGGGTCTGAATATAAACACTCTCGTACCAGTCACCCCCGCCGTAGCGGATCAGCGCATTGTCCACAATGCTGCCGGTGCTGCCGTCCATGAAGCGCAACGAACTCCAGTCGTTGGGCGCAGGTGCAGATGCGCCGCCATCCGCGTTGCTGTCGCGGCCCAAACTGTCGTCCTTGACCGACGTGAAGTAGATCGGCGCGTTGGCGCTGGTATCGGCCATGAGCGTGCCGTAGACCCATAGGTCGCCGTAGTAGTTTCTGAATTTTACAATCGTTCCCGGTGTGAGGGTGAGGTTGGCGTTGGCGTTGACGACGACATCATCCCAGACGATAAAGGGGAAGACGTCATCGCCATCCCAGGTTACATTGCCGCTGATCGATCCCAGTGTGACGAAGCCATTGAATTGATTGCCGCTGGCGCTGTTGCCGCTGAGTGTGATGGAATCACCGTTGTTGCTCAGGGGTGCCCAAAGCGCGACGCCGGTGTTGCTGATAAAGCTATTGCCGGTCAACGCGGCGGGCAGCACATTGTCCAGGCGCAGGCCATTTTCGCCGGAGCGGGTGATGGTGTTGTTGGTGAAGCTGATGCTGCGGGTCTGAATGTAGACGCTCTCGTACCAGTCGCCGCCGCCGTAGCGCACAACCGCATTGTCCAGGAGACTGCCGCTGCTGCCATCCACAAAGCGCAGGGAACTCCAGTCGTTGGGCGCAGGGTTGCCCGTGCCGGTAGCTCCTCCCACCGAATGGTCGTTGACCGATGTAAAGGTGATACGCGCCTGGGGTGTCCCATCGGCGCTGAGCGTGCCGTAGACCCACAGGTCATCGTAGTAGCTCTGGAACTTCACGACAACGCCGGGGTCAATTGTGAGGGTGACGCCCGCATTGACGACGACATCACAGGTGACGACATACGGGCTGGCGGTCAGCGTCCAGTTTGTGTTGCTGGTGAGAGCGCCGCAAACGTTTGTAACCAGCGCGGTCGGTTGCTCTGTATAGGCGGCCAGACCGGCTTCGTCAGGGCGAGCGTCATCCGAACCGGGAGCGTCAGCGACCGGTGCGGACAGCGGCGCTGTCCCGGCAGTGGACGCGCCGGGATAGGCTTCTGCGTTGGGCGGCGGCGGTGCGGCCGGGAGCGCCGTCATCCCTGACGGCCCAGCCGGGAGCGCTGCCATCCCTGACGGCCCAATATTCTGTGCGCTGGCCGCACCGCTGCCACCCACCGAGACGTAATCGTAGTTGACACGACTGGTGAGGCCGGGCAGCGCGCTGATGCGGCTCTCCACCAGATCCGGGCTGCCGGTGATGCCGCTTGTGTAGGTATAGGAAATGCGCCCGGACGACCCGGCGATAGCGCTGATCTGGCCGATGGCGTCGTAGCCATAGGCAATGCTGTCACCGCCCGCAAGCTGCGCCTGGATCAGCCTTCCCCCGGCGTCGTAGGTAAAGTTTTTGACACTGCCTTTGCTGTCAGTCAGAGTGGTCAGGTTGCCAACGGCGTCATAGCTGTACTTTGTCTCCTTGCCCAGCGGGTCGTTCTTCTGCACCAGCCGATCCAGCGCGTCGTAGACATAAGTGGTGGTGTTGCCGCGCGCGTCGGTGAGGCTGGTCAGATTGTCGTGGGCGTCGTAGACGTATTGGGTGGTGCGGCCCAGGGCGTTGGTGGCGCTGGTCGTTCGATCCAGCGCGTCGTAGGCGAATTGTGTGGCGCGGCCCTCGGCGTCGGTCGCCTGGGTCAGGCTGCCGGCGCTGTTGAAGGTGGCGGCAGAGGCAAAGCCAGCCGCGTTCAGTTGTCCAACGACATTGCCAAAGGCATCGTAGGTGAAGGTAGTCGCCCGGTTCAGCGGATCGATGACGCGCGTCAACTGACCGGCGCTGTCATATTCCATCCGATAGACTTTGCCCAGCGCATCGGTGACGCGGGTCAGGTTGCCCGCGGCGTCGTAGCTGAATTGGGTGGAGTTGCCCGCCTGGTCGGTCATCGTCAGCGGCTGGTTGAAGGCGTCGTAGGTGGTGCTGGCCTGGGCATAGCCGGTGTAGCTGGTCAGATTGCCCTTGCCGTCGTAGGCGAACTGTTGGGGCGGCTGGTTGATGCCGGACAGTTGGCGCTTCTCGTTGTAGGTGTAGTTGACCGTCTGCACCGGGTTGATGACTTGGGTAATCGCGCCCGTCGGGTTGGTCTGGTAAATCGTGGCGATGCCCCGTTCATCGGTAAAGGTGTTTCCGC
Source organism: Litorilinea aerophila (assembly GCA_945897075.1). Classification (GTDB taxonomy): domain Bacteria; phylum Chloroflexota; class Anaerolineae; order Caldilineales; family Caldilineaceae; genus JACQGT01. The sequence continues at coordinate 41,236 of CAMDEX010000011.1, read as the reverse complement.
TGTCGGCGTAGGCAGCGCTGCGGCTCTTGCCCAGGGCGTCGGTGTGGCTGGTCATGCGCCGCTGGCTGTCGTAGGCCAGTGTCGTGGCGTTGCCTTTGGGGTAGACGTAGCGCACGAGCAGGTGGTTGGCGTCGTACTCGTAGCTGGTCACCCGCCCTAGCGGGTCAGTAATGGCGGTCAGATTGCCCGCGGCGTCGTGGCCCAGCGTGTACTGGCGGCCCACCGCATCGGTGACTTTCGAGACGTAGCCATCCGCGCCGTAGGACAGCGTCGTCACCCGCCCGCTGGGGTCGGTGATGGCTGTCAGGCGCGTCGTCAATCCCCAACGACCGGGCGGCAGAGCCACACCGTTTGGCTCGTATGCCAGTGTTTGCGCGTTGCCGTTGCGGTCTTGGAGACGGGTCAGGCGGCCCAGCGCGTTGAAAAGTTCGACAGCGCCCTGGCTGGAGGTGCGCTTCCAACTGCCGTCGCCATTCTTGACGAGGGTGTTGTAGTCGCTGGGCAGGGAGCGGTAGGAGCCGTCCGCCTGGCGCGTGTATGTCAAGTGTTGGCCGTCGCCCTGGATCAGCGTGACATCGCTGCCCCGATCCACCAGCAGCGTGTCATAGCTGGTCAGCCAATTGTAGCCGAAAGGCCAGATGTCGCCGCGCCGCACTTCGACAGTGCCGCTGACAGTCAGCGAGGGCCGCGCGCCGCTGTCGTAGTAGAAGGTCTCGGTAGCGTCGAAGCCGAACAGCCCCGGTGCCACCCGATAGCCCAGGGCGTTGTAGGTGTCCCAGGTGGCCTGGGCATTCATCCCCTCGCCGGTGTAGACTTTGCCCTGAAAATCCATACGCCACTCGGCCCGCGCCGGTGTCTGGCTGGTGATGGCAAAGGGCACTTTGGCGGTGACGGTCGGTGTGTCGTGGTCGCTGCTGTAATTGGCAACCAGAAGAACGGGAAAACCTTTGCTGCTGACCGGGGCGAAGATGTAATTTTCGGACACCGAACCGGTGCCCAGGTTGATGGAGCAACCAGACTTTTGTCACTGATCGGGGCCTTTGCCTGCGTTGGCCTCCCCCACAATTGGGTCGCCGCCCTGACCGGGGCGTTGACCGGCCACCCCCGGCAGCGCGTGGCCGTAGGCCGAGAAGTGGGGCACGCGCGCTTGCAAGGCTTTGCTGCGGTCGGGCAACTCGACGACTTTGCCCGGCACGGGATCCCGCCAGCGCTCCTCTTTGCCATCCCACCAGTAACACAGAGTATCGGTGCCTACGGGCAGTGTCCCCGTGTAGGCCACAGTCCACAGGACTTCCTTGCCCTGGGGAAAAACGACTCCCTCCGGCTGGAAGGAGCTAAAACCCATCGGCACGGAGCCGTCGGGGAAGCCGCCGGGCAGCCCGTCGTTGGGCAGATAGGTCACACGCACCTGCTGTGTCGTCGCCAGCGCACCGGCGGGGAAGGCCAGACTGGAACTGCTCAGGCTGTTGGTGATGACACCGCCGCTTGTGCCGATGGCCGCGGTTTTGCTGTCCAGCGGGTAGAGGCGTACATCCTGCACAGGGGTAAGCTGGTTGGCAAGCGCGCTGACCGCGCGTTCGTCGCCGGTGAAATTGGCCGCGCTGATCTGGAGGAGATAGTCGCCGGGCGGGGCAGCCAGAGCAAAATAACCAGTCGCGTCGGTGGTGGTGGAATAGGCCGTGCTGCTGGCGACGATGCGGGCGTTGGCAATCGCGGCGTTGGTGGCCTCGTTGATGACAGCGCCGGTGATGGTGGCGGTGAGACCGCTGGGCGTACAGACGTCGCCCAGATGGGCCGCAGCAGCCTGGATGTCGGCCACATCCACGTCACCGTCGCCATCGGCATCGAAGTTGATGTGATAGGCCGGGCTGCTGTTCGTCTCGGCCCAGTGGCTGGCGTAGGCTTGGATGTCGTTGGCGGCAACGCTGCAATCGCAGTCCGCATCGCCAAAGAGCGGGCATGCCTGGTTGATCGGTGTCTGCTGGGGGCGCAGCCGGTTGTTCAACCGGTCGCTAACGCTCTCGGTTCGGTTGGGGCGGGGGGCGGGCGCGGCTCGCGCGGGCTGGCTGGGCAGCAGAGTGCCAGAGAGGACAATTGCCAGAGAAAGCAAGAGACGAATGGCACGCCAAGCGGGAGGGCTGCGGCGCTGTCGGCTGAGAGTCAGCATACGAACCTCCATTTCAAATCAAAGTCCCCGGCACTTCAGAAAGTGCCGGGGACTTTGACTAGCGGTCAATCATCGGCAGGAAAATCTGTGCGCCAGAACTGCGGCTCAATTGTAATGTTACATTTTGTGTGATCGGCGTGCCCTGGCTGTTCACGACGAGGGCGTTGGCAATCGTAAAGGTCAGACTGTCGGGGTTGGCGGTCGTCTGTATGTGGATGACCGCCAGCAGACCGGAGCCGTTGGCCGCGGCCGCCGCGCCGTAGGAATAGCCGCCACTGCGCGAGCGGTCGCTTTTGTGCGCGGGGCCAAGACCGGCCGCGCAGCGCACTGTGCTGGAATTGCACTGACCCGCCTGGCCGAAAAAGCTGCGCGGGGTGATGCCGGTGATCTGGGCGGTGGCGCGGTTGTAGACGATATCGAACTCAAAGCCGCCCAGATCAGCCGCGTTTTGCACGGAGATCGCCAGATCAAAGGCGGTGAGCGCAGTCGTCTCCTGAAGAGGTTCGACTTTTGCCAAAAGTCGAATTTCTGGAGTGGCGTCCGGCGCGGTATGCAGAACGGCTGGGGAGAACAAACAGAAGATAGCGGCGGCGACCAGAGAGAGCAGAACGTTGCGCATATCTACACATCCTTCGCAAAGACGCTACACACACTGCCGCACAAGCACTCGCAACCCGGCTACAACCGAATGCGCGGTGTTGAACGAATAAAGATGAATTACAGGGGAGTTTCTAGCCTAGAGATCATAGATCAGGTTTCACCGGTTCGTCAAGTGGCAAGTATGCGGGTCAGTAATTCTCAATTTGACCGAAATAGAACGCGGATGACGCAGGTGGGGCGGATTAGAACGGATCAAAGCCAAAAAATCAGCGAAAATCAGCAGTTGCACGATTTTTCGGATTGAAAAATTTGACCAGCCGTTCCACCTGTGCTATTCTCTCCGTCCTGTTTGTCGGCATTTTGCCGAATGAAAGGTTAATGGTGGAAAGATGAAACTGGCAGAGGCCCTGATTTTGCGGGCAGACACACAAAAACGCATTGCGGAACTGCGCAAGCGCGCATCCCAGAACGCCAAAGTCCAGGAGGGCAGCCGCCCCTCCGAAGACCCGCAGGCGCTGTTGACCCAACTGCGCGAGCTGTACACGCAGTTGACTGGGCTGGTGCAGCACATCAACCGCACGAACACGACGACAGCCTTTGACGATACGCTCTCGATGGCGGACGCGCTGGCCGTGCGCGACACGCTGGGCGCGCAGCAAGGGATGCTGCGCGAGATGGCCCAGGCCGCCATTCCCACGCAGGATCGCTTCACGCGCACAGAATTGCGTTATGAGAGCGTGCTGGATGCAGCAGCCTTGCAGCGGGAAGCGGACACGCTGGCGCGCCAGCGTCGCGAGTTGGACACCCGTATCCAGGAGCTGAACTGGCTGACGGAGTTGATTGAGTAACCAACAAGCTGACAAACAGGAACATAAGCAGGCAGACAATTCGTGTTGGTAGCGACGAGGGCAGAGGCGAGCACAAACCCCTGGCTCTTGGGGTAAAAAAAAGATGCCACCCCTTTACAGGAATTGCAAGGGGCAGCGAATCCTTTCACAGTGATGCCCAGTAATGTCACAAGTGTACCGGGTATTGTCATTGTCATCACCGCGTGCTGATCTGAACTTGACGTGAGGGTGGGTCAGGGGCAAACACGAATTTCCACAAAGAGCGCCCAGGCCAAAACGGTCCGGGCGCTTTTCTTTCCGGTGTCGTTGCAAAGTCCCCGGCACTACAGAACGTGCCGGGGACTTTGCCGAAACGAGGGGAGCGGGAGAATGAAAAGCCAACACATTCCGATGACCGGCGACGAATTTCAGCGGCTGCCCCACCGCCTGGGCTGGAAGCACGAGTATTACGGCGACAAAGCCCACATCACCCCGTCCGCAATGGCGGTTGTGACGGCCAGCCTCCCCGTGACCAGACGGCCCGTTGCCGCGCCCTGCGTTCTGCGCCCGCCCAGCGAGAACGATATGAACGCACTCATCCCGGCCTATTATGCCGCTTTTGCCGACACCATTGACTATTGCGACTGGGAGATGAAAGCCATTGTGAAGGCCGCGCAGAAGAATCTGACCGGCTTCTTTGCCGGCGCGCGCGGACGCCCCCTGCCCGCGGCGCGGTTGGCCGTGGACGCGGGCAAAATTGTGGGCGCGGCGCTGCTTGTGGAGAAGAAGGACGGGCGGGCCTTCTTGGATCTGCTCTTTGTGATCCCCGGCTGGCGACGGCAGGGGGTGGCGAATGCATTGCTGGCGGATGCGCTCAACGCGCTGCACGACGCCGGCTATCCCGAACTCTCCAGCCGTTTTATGCTGGGCAACGAGGCCAGCCGGGAATGGCATCACCGCTTTGGCTTTGTGGACAGACCGGATCGCTGGATGGCAATGGCCTATTACCGCCACTACCAGCACGAATGGGAACGCCAGCAGGCGAGCGGCGCACTCTCCCCGGCCGCGATGGCCGCAGTGACCGCGCAGCGCGATCGCTGGGACGCGGTGATCGAGGAATTGGATGCGCTCGCGCGCAAAGAGGGCGTCTACGTCATTTTTCCGTCTCTCGATTGAAAATCTGACTGAACCGCATCCCGAAACTTCTCAATATCTACCTGGGCCTGTTTGGCCATGGCTTTGATTACCAGGTCCCCGATCAGACGCAGGGGACCCCTGCCTTTGCCAAAGGTTTGGGTGATGCGAGTGCCGGCGGCGGTTGGCGTCAGGCTGTAGCCAATCGGCACAGAATAAGTGGGCAACGGCGTCAGGTCTTCGGTAATCATCTCCTCAAAAGGTCGCCATTGCAGAATTGTGCGGCGGATGATCTGCTTGCCGTGATAGCAGACGTAGACGCTGCCCGGTGCCACCCGTCCGTTGTGCGTATGGGTAATTTCCTGGCGATCCGAGCCAACAATCACACTCTGAAATTCGGGCTGGATCAGATAGTCCCAAACCTGATGGGGCGGCAGGCTGATTTCCGTGCTGACCTCCAGCGTGACCCGCTCCGGGGGGATGGTGATCAGACTCGCCTTCTGCTTCGCCAGCCAGACCGGGTGCATATCCTGCACCCAGAGCGCCACCGCGCCCAGGTGTTCGTAGCTCTCTTGATGGGGCACAAGGCTGGCGGTGAAGCCGTCCAGCCCCAGGGCGCGGATGGCGGCGTCGCTGTAGAGGGTGTAGGCGCGCACGCCGGTAGCCTCCACCACCCGGTTTTTGAGCAGGCGATGCAGCAGATTGACGTCGCTGCCCACCAGTTCGTCGTGGCCACCCAGCTTTTGAATGCCAAATGCGCCGTGATGGACGAAGAATTTCAGGTCGAGGCCGGAGATATTGGCGCAGGCGTTACACTGACAGGTGTTGTTCATCACCATCAATTCGATGGCGCGGCGGAAAGAGACGTAAGTATCTTCCATCAGTTCGACAAATGTCTGGCCTTGCAGGGGAACGCCCGCCAGCGCATAGCTGATCACCGCGTCGCCCGCGGTGCGCGAGATGATCAGCGGCGGGCGGTTGTGGTCAATCAGCAGTTCGAGCAGCGTCTGTAAAATCTCCTGCGCGTGCTCCAACTCAGACTTGCTCAGGAAGAGAGTGTAGCCGGTGATGTCGCTGATGACGAGAAAACCAGATTGGGATGCCATTTTGCCCATTCCTTCCCGTAGGTCGGACTGTCAGTCCGACCTACAAACACTAAAAGAGCATCTTCTTGTCCACCACATTACGCAGCGGCTCGCCCGCCAGATAGCGGCGCAGATTGGCGGTGAGGGTGTCGATACGGCGCTGGGCCACATGCGGGTTGATGGCAGCCACGTGCGGCGTCAGGATCACATTTTCCATCCTCCACAGCGGGTGGCCCGCTGGCAACGGCTCGATTTCGTAGACATCCAGCCCCGCGCCGGCGATGCGCCCGGTCTGCAACGCCTCCACCAGCGCGTCCAGCTTGACCACCACGCCGCGGCTGATGTTGATCAGAAAGGCGCTCGGTTTCATCAGCCCGATCTCTGCCGCGCCGATCAGCCCGACGGTGGCAGGTGTCTGCGGCACACAACTGACCACAAAATCCGACTGGGCCATCAGATCGGGCAGCCGGTCGGCGGGCCAGAGTTCGTCCACAAAGTCCGGCTTTGCGCGGGGCCGGGCCTCGACCGCGATCACCCGCATCTGGGCGGCCTTGCCCCGCTGCGCCAGATCTGTGCCGATGCCGCCCAAGCCGATGATGCCCAGCGTGCAGTCGGCCAGGTGACGCACGGGCGCGCCCTCTTCCCACACGCCCGCCATCTGCCGCCGAAAGTAGACGTGGAAACCGCGCGCAAACATCAGAATATAGGTCATGGCGTGATCGGCAATCATATCGTTGTAGATTTTCGCCATATTGCTCACCACCACCGGGCTTTCGGCCAGTTCTGGAAACATATAATGCTCCAGCCCGGCAATGGGCGTTTGCAGCCATTTCAGCTTGGCCGCCCGCGCCAGCAGTGCCGGGGTCAGAGTGCCATACATCGCCTCGGCCTCGCCAATCGCGGCCAACGCTTCGGCCTCACTCTGGGCGTTGACAATCTCCATGCCCTCGGAGATGGCCTGCACCTGGGCCAGTTCGGCGGGGGGGAGAGGGGGATAGATGAGAAGGTTCATTGGGTATAGCTCCGGTGGGTTGGAGAAGGGAGGAAGGGAGGAAGGGAGGAACATCTCATCCCTTCCTCCCTTCCTCCCTTCATTTTTTTGCTCGATGGGCTGCGTACTTTTCCGAATTCATCAATTCATCGATCTCCACCCGCGCCCCGCCCAGTTCGTCGGAAACGTTGGCGGCGATGACCGCGGCCAGACTGTTCATAGCGTCGCTGAAGGAGGATCGCACCAATTCCTGGCGCTTCTCCTGCACAGCGCGCACGAAAGCGGCGGCGATTTCGTAGGTGGTGTCGTTGGTATTTTTGCCGTGCAGAAGGCTGCGCACCTCTCCCGGAGCCGGCGTCTGGGCCGGGGGATAGTCGCCGCCGTAGTGGAAGGCGGTCAGGCTCTCCCGCTCCAACACCACCCGCCCCTCGTTCCACAGCACCTGATGCTCCCCGTAGCTGGCGTAGACCCGGCGCAGACGGGAAAGGGTCATCACCCCCAGCGCGCCATTGGCAAAGCCGAAGGTGGCGTTGTAGGCGTAGGGGTTGTCCGCGCCGTCGAAGATCTCGGCGGGCGGGCGCTGGATGTAGTGGGCCTGCACCCACACCACATCCCCAAACCAGTAGCGCCAGAGGTCGAGGGGGTGGATACCCGCCTCCACGACTGTGCCGCCAGACCAGGCCCGGCTGGCCGTCCACACCCGATTCTTTGGCCCGCCCACTGTCTCGGTGAAGGTGTGTTTGACGCTGTGGGCTTCAATCGGCGCGTGCAGTGTATAGCAGGCCATCACCACAGGCTTGTCGGCCAGAAAGCCGGCCAACGCTTCGTGTTGGCTGTCGTAGCGCTGTTGGAAGCCGACAGTCGAGATGATACCCGCGTCACGGATGGCGTTCTCCATTTCGAGCGCCTCGTCCAGATAGAGGCTCATCGGCTTTTCCACAAAGAGATGGATGCCAGCCTGGGCCGCAGCCACCACTTCGCCCTTGTGGACATTGGGCGGGATGGCGATGTAGAGCGCGTCCAGCAGGTCGGCGTCGATGAGCGAATGGGTGTTCGTCGTGCGTTCGATACTCTCGGCGGGCAGACCGGGCACATACGTGCCCAGCTTCGCGACGGTCAAATTGGCGGGGAAGGCGTCGCCCAGCGCGACGATCTCCGCTGCGCCTTCCTGCTGTAGCTGCCAGAGCGCGGCAAGGTGTTGCAAACCGCGCTGGCCGAGACCGATGACGCCGATACGGAGGGGGGAAGACATGGGGTGCTCCTGGTCTTATGAATTGACTTCCTTCATGGGTGTTGCTACTTTCGCCGGTCTATTGTAACAAGCTTGAGCCGAAAATCCAATCCTTGCTCTGAAAATAGAACGCGGATTACGCGGAAAGGGCGGATTGACGCGGATTAAAAATCTGCGTCAATCTGTGGTTTCTGCGCAATCTGCGTTCCGCAAATTCAGTAGCAAAACAGAAAAATTGGTGCTTGACAAGTATGAATTTTTCGAGTATAGTCTTTTGTGAGAGCGCTCCCATTTCCCCGCAGCGCTTTCACTGCTCACGCTGGCTTTTGTCAACTCGATTTTGTATACATACGCAAGTCGTTTTTGCCCTATTGTCTCTTTTTTCCAAAAGTGTGTCGCATTTGCCGCTAGGAAGCTCTTCATCTGCCCGCTGAAAGATGGGCTAGGGGGGTCTCTCCTGGTGGTAGATTCAAATTACATAACTTGCTGTCTCTTTTTTTGGCGCTATTTGGGAGCGCTCCCAAACAATCAACGGAGGAATGTTCGATGCAGAAATCTAGGCAGTATCTATTGTTCACGCTTGTGCTGGTGCTTGGCCTGCTGCTGGCGGCCTGTGGTGCGCCGGCAGCACCAGCGGCCCAGGAAGCGGCTCCGGCCCCGGCGGCTGCGGAGCCGGCCGCTCCGGCCGCTGCTGCGCCAGCCACACAAGCCTCTGGCGACAGAACCACAGTTCGCTGGTATGTGGGGCTGGGCGCTGGCTCGGATGAGGGTACGTTTGACGCGCAGAACGAATTTGTGAAGCGATTCAACGAAAGCCAGGACGAAATCGAAGTGAAGTTGGAGATCGTCGCCAACAACCAGGCCCAGGACACCCTGGCAACCCAGATTGCAGCGGGCAATGCGCCCTGTGTGGTGGGTCCCGTCGGCATCGCCGGTCGCGACAGTTTCAAGGGCGCCTGGCTGGACTTGCAGCCCTACATCGATACGGCAGGCTACGATCTGAGTGATTTCGATCCGGCCCTGGTCGAATTCTATCAGGTGGAGGACGAGGGCCAGTTGGGTCTTCCCTTCGCCATCTTCCCCTCCTTTGTGCTCTACAACGCCGACCTCTTCGATGAGGCCGGTCTGCCCTACCCGCCGGCTGAGTATGGCATGCCCTATGTAGATGAGAATGGCGAAGAGCACGAGTGGAACATCGAGACCCTGACCGAACTTGCCAAAAAGCTCACAGTGGATGCCAATGGCAACGATGCGACCTCTCCTGAATTCGATCCGACCCAAATCGTTCAGTTTGGCTGGCAGAATCAGTTCACAGATGCGCGTGGTGTGGGCACATTCTTCGGCGCTGGCTCCTTTGTGGACGACGAGGGCAATGCCCAGATTCCTGCCCAGTGGGCCGAAGCCTGGAAGTGGACCTATGACGGCATGTGGAATAGCTGGTTCATCCCCAATGGCCCCTACGGCGGCGCAGAGTTCCTGCAAGGCCCCGGCGGCCCCTTCTCCTCCGGCAATATGGGCATGATCCACATGCACATGTGGTATATGGCGCCGTGGGCTTTGGGCGATGCAAACTTCAATTGGAATCTGGCTGCTACGCCCTCCTATAATGGGGTCATCACGTCCAAGATGCACGCCGACACCTTCGGTATCTTGAAGGGCTGCCCCACGCCGGATGAGGCATTTGAGGTGCTGACCTACATGCTCAGCGCCGATCACGCCAACGAACTGCTCACCATCTACGGCGGTATGCCCGCCCGTCTCTCCCTGCAGGATGATTACTTCCCGATGTACACCGAGAAAAACTTCCCGGGCAAGACGGACATCAACTGGGATGTGGTGGTTGCTGGTATGTCCTATGCCGACAATCCCAACCACGAGAGTTGGATGCCCAGCTTCCGGGAGACCGCCGACCGCTACAACGAATTCTGGAACTTGCTGACCCAGGAAGGCGAGCTGGACCTGGATGCCGAGATGGCAAAGCTCCAGGAGGATATGCAGCGCATCTTCGACGCTGCCCAATAGCAGTCCATAGCTCGCGGAGAGGTTGGCCTCGCAGGATCGGAGGCCAACCTCTCCTTCCTTATCCCATTGCTCGTTCAGAACGAATTGCATTGCCTGGAGGTAAGTGATGACTGCACAAATCAGGCCGCGCAAGCGGCTGATGAGCAACCAGACCAAGTGGTTTCTCATTTTTATTAGCCCCTGGCTCATCGGCTTTACTATCTTCTACGCTCTTCCCATCATCGCTTCGTTCATTTTCTCTCTGTTTGACTTCAACCTGGTCAATCCGGAGGAAGCGAGATATGTCGGTTTTGCCAATTGGCAGCGCGCCATCTTCGACGATCCCCAGGTGCCCCAGGCCTTCCTGGTGACATTCAAGTTTGCTCTCATCTCCTTGCCGGTGGGTCTGATCTTTGCCATGGCCGTTGCCCTGGTCCTCAATTCACCCCGGCTGTGGGGCAAGAATCTCTTCCGCACCCTCTTTTATATGCCTACGGTTTTCCCCTTCGTCGCAGCGGTGTTGATCTGGGCGGGCGTTCTCAACGAGCAATCGGGATGGATCAACCTCTTTCTAAAAAGCATTGGACTTGAAAGCGTCCGTTGGCTGGCCGATCCATCTGTCATCTACTTCACCTATACATTGCTGGGTATCTGGGGGATCGGTAATACCATCCTGATCACCCTGGCGGGGCTGCAAAATGTGCCGACTGTGCTGTACGAGGCCGCCGAGATCGACGGCGCAAGCTATTGGCAGCGGATGAGAAACGTCACCCTGCCGATGATCTCCCCTGTGATCTTCTACAATCTGGTGCTCGGCGTCATCGGCCTGATGCAATACTTCCTGCAACCCTTTGTGATGAACGGCGGCAGCGGCTACCCTGAAGGCAGCACCCGGTTCATTATGATCTATTTCTACATGATCTATTTCTACAAACAGGCATTCAACTTCTTTAACATGGGGTATGGTGCAACCCTGGCCTGGCTGATATTCCTGGTCGGCGTCGTTTTGGCAGGGGCACTCTTCGGCTCGGCCAGACGCTGGGTCTACTACGCGGGAGAATAAATATGACTACTACTGCCACAACGCGACAAGCAATAAGCCCCTTTCAACGCACGCTGCGAAAGGCTTTGGATAAGGGTGGCTTCACCCTTATGGCACTGGCTATCCTGGCCGTATTCCTCATGCCTTTTATTTATGGCATCGTCATGTCGCTCAAGACCGATGCCCAGATCGTTGCCCTGGGCGCGCCTATCCTGCCTTCGTCCGAAGTGAAGTTTAGCTACGAGGGCACTGAGTACAGTGTCTACGGAGTTCCTACCGAAGATGGCATTAAAGAATGGGCATTGGTGCGGAAAGGGCGCGAGGAGAGCAGCTTCGTCGATCCCCAGAATCCGGACGCGGGCCTGATCGAGTGGGTAGGACGCTGGCGCACACTGGAACCTGTCTGGGCACCGGACTTCCAGTGGAGTAATTTTGCTGAAGCGTGGGAAGCGATTGATTTCGCGATGCTTCTGAATAACACAATTGTCTATTCCATTCTGAGCACACTCGGCGCTGTCTTTTCCTCCGCATTGGTTGCTTTTGGTTTCGCCCGCTTTAACGCGCCATTCAAGGGTATTCTCTTCGGAATCGTCATGGCAACCATCATCCTGCCCGGTGCTGTCACCTTACTGCCCATGTATGCCGTCTTTAACCGGATCGGCTGGGTGGGTACGTGGCTGCCGCTGATCGTGCCCGTCTATTTCTCCAACGCCTACAATATTTTCCTGTTGCGCCAGTTCTTTCTGGGCATTCCCCGGGATTTGGATGAGGCTGCCACCATCGATGGCGCCGGCAATTTCCGCATCTTCTTCCAGATTATTTTGCCCAACGCGATTCCGGCACTGACGGCGGTCACGCTCTTCCACTTCTTCTTTGCCTGGAACGACTTCTTCGGGCCGCTGATCTATCTGGCGGGCCAACCGGACAAGTTCCCCATTACCGTGGGCTTGACCGGCTTCAACAATCTCTACTCGCAACAGACCAATCTGATCCAGGCCGCGGCCCTGATTGCGGCGGTGATTCCCCTCATCCTCTTCTTCCTGGCGCAACGGACCTTCCTGGAAGGTGTGGTTGTGCAGGGCGGCGCTGGCGTCGAGAAGTAAGCCTTTCGTTTCTGTCAGTGGTGACAGGGGGCCAGAGTTGACAGGCAGAATGTGATACATTACCATTTGTAATTGGGTGCGCTCCCAGTTTTTGTCCCAACACTCCTTCCCTCCACGGGATCGAGGGAGCAAAACCGGGCCTGACGGACCGGCGGAGTTGCATCTTTTCCCCCAACCAGTGGTTACTGCCCGACGGACAAAGCCGAACCGTCCATGAATCTGGAAGATATCGCTAAACTCAGTAGAGTCTCCCGCTCGACAGTCTCCCGGGTCATCAACGACGACCCGAATGTGCGGGAGAGTACCCGTCAGCGCGTGCAGGAAGTGATCCGGCAGATGAATTTTCAGCCCAATCTGGCCGCGCGCAGTCTGGCCGCGGGCAAGACGAAAGTCATAGGGCTGGTGATTCCTATGGGGGTCTCGACGATGTTTACTGATCCCTATTTCCCGATGCTGATCAAAGGGGTGTCAGCAGCCTGCAATGCCAATGACTATTCAGTGATGCTCTGGCTGGCCGAACCAGAATACGAGCGGCGTACCATCAACCAGGTGTTGCACAACGGGATGATTGATGGGGTCGTCGTGGCCTCTGTGCTGATGGACGACCTCATTGTGCAGGCGCTTGTGCGCAGCAATATGCCCTTCGTTCTCATCGGTCGCCATCCCACGATGGCCCAGGTGAGTTATGTGGATGTGGACAACCGGGGCAGCAGCAGGCAATTGATCCAACATCTCATCGGGCTGGGGTATCGGCGCATCGCCACCATTACGGGCGCGCAGAATATGATTGCCGGTTCTGACCGACTGCTGGGCTATATGGAGGGGTTGAGCCAGAACGGGATTCCTATCGAAATGGAACTGATTGTCCCCGGCAATTTCAGCGAAGAGGGGGGCTATGCGGCCATGCAAAAATTACTGCCCCACCGCCCCCAAGCCGTCTTTGTTGCCAGCGACACAATGGCAGTAGGCGCACTGCGCGCCATTCAACAGACAGGTCTGACTGTTCCCGACGAGATCGCCCTGGCCGGATTCGACGATATGCCCTTTGCCGAACATCTCAGCCCGCCGCTGACAACCGTCTATCAGCCTGTCCACGAAACCGGGATGCGGGCGGCAGAAACACTCTTTGACCTGCTGGCCGATCCTGAAAGCGGCCCCATCCACGTAACGATGCCCACAGAGATTGTCATACGCCAGTCGAGCGGTGCTGGCCCGTCCAGTGCTGCCGGTCTGCCCAACCCCTGACACATATTTCCAGAAGTTCGATTTCTCAAAAGAAGTCGAACTTCTGATTGTTGGGAGCGCTCCCGGATTGATCTGAAAGAGCGCTACAGATGTGAAAGAGTCTCAATCCAGACGCAAATAAGGAGGTGGAACCGGAGAGTTGAAAGTTGTGTAGTCGATTTTGATTTTTGTGGTGTTGATTCCACACGTATTTCCAGGAGAGAAGAATGCGAACGATAAGAGTTTTTACATTGACAGCCCTGTTGGCGGCTGTATTTCTGGGGGGATTCCGCTGGCTGGGGACACCGCACGCACAGGCTGCGCCGGTCGCTGCACCCGTCTCGGTGGAACCGGCTGCTGCGGTTGATGTGGCGGCCTTTCCGGTCGTGGCCGATGTCGTGTCCGCATGGGATACGATTACCTTTGACTCGAACGCGGTCACCTACACCCTGACGGGCTTTGGCGGGGCCGACGATTCGGCTGTTGTGGTGGATCCGACGAATGCGGCCAACAAGGTGGCCAAGGTGGTCAAGTCGGCGACGGCTGAGTTGTGGGCCGGGACCACGGTGTCCACGGGTCCAAACTTCTCGGTGCCAGCGCTGCCGTTCACAGCCAGTCACACCAAGATGACGGTGCGGGTCTGGTCGCCTGACGCTGGCATCCAGGTTCGGCTGAAGGTGGAAGACGCGGCGGACCCGACCAAGTCGGTGGAGACCGAGGCGACGACCACGGTGGCCAACGCCTGGGAGACGCTGACCTTCAACTTCGCCAATCAGGCAGGCGGCACTGCGGCGCTGAATTTGGCCTACACCTATAACAAGGCCTCCATCTTCTTCAACTTCGGCGTGACCGGTGCCACGGCGGGCGAGAAGACCTACTACTTTGACGATGTGGCGTTCGGCGGCGGCACGACGCCCCCACCGAGCGCATGGGATACGATCACCTTCGACTCGAACGCGGTCACCTACACCCTGACGGGCTTTGGTGGGGCCGAAGGTTCGAGTGTTGTGGTGGATCCGACGAATGCGGCCAACAAGGTGGCCAAGGTGGTCAAGTCGGCGACGGCAGAGTTGTGGGCCGGGACTACGGTGTCCACGGGTGCAAACCAGTCGGTGCCGAAGCTGCCGTTCACAGCCAGTGACACCAAGATGAATGTGCGGGTCTGGTCGCCTGACGCTGGCATCCAGGTTCGGCTGAAGGTGGAGGATGCGGCGGACGGGGGCAAGTCGGTGGAGACCGAGGCGACGACCACAGTAGCCAACGACTGGGAGACGCTGACCTTCAACTTCGCCAATCAGGCAGGCGGCACTGCGGCGCTGAACCTGGCCTACACCTATAACAAGGCATCCATCTTCTTCAACTTCGGCGTCACCGGCACCACGGCGGGCGAGAAGACCTACTACTTTGACGATGTGGCGTTCGGCGGCGGCACGACGCCCCCACCTCCCCCCACACTCAGCGTCGGCTTCTCGCCCAACAGCTACTCTGTCTACGAAGGCGATACGGCTACAGTGACGGTTAAACTCAACGTCACCAGCACACACCCGGTCACCGTGAGCTATGCCACGGCGGACGGCACGGCCACCGCCGGCGCGGACTACACCGCCACCGCCGGCTCCCTGGTCTTCGCCCCTGGCGATCTGGTCAAGAGCTTCACTGTTGCCACCACGGATGATGCCGGTGAAGAGTCTGCGGAGACGGTCAACCTGACCCTTTCTAACCCCATCAGCGCGGAGTTGGGCAGCGCCAGCACTGCGGTCCTGACCATCAAGGACAATGACCAGGTACCGCCAACGGTTCTCGCCGTTGTGGACGATTTCGAGAATGGTCTGCCGACAGGATTGGATGGCAATGGCCTTGGTATTGGTTTTGTTGTCTGGGGTGATCCCAATGCAGCAGTGGCCATCACTACGACCCAGGTGGCGGACAGCGATCCGCTTGCCTTGCCAGGGCAGACGGGCACTAACAATCTCTTCAAGGTCGAGATCAATGCTCCGAGCTATGGTGGTACGACCCACGCCTTCGAGAATGTGGCGGTGGACACCTGGACGCCCCAGGACTGGAGCGGCTACGTAGGTATCACCTTCTGGCTCTACGGCCAGAAAACGGGCAAGGATCTGTTGTTTGAGATCAACGAGAACCGCAAACTAGGCTCCACCACGGCTGATGCTGAAATCTGGAGTCACACAATCAAGGACGATTTCTCCGGCTGGAAGCAGATCGTCCTGAACTTCAGAAATGACTTCACCAGGAAGGACATCGGTAATGGTGCGCCCAACGATGACTTCACCCGCGAGCAGGTCCACGGCTGGGCCTTCGGCGCACTGGCAACTGGTGGGCCTGTCACCTACTACCTGGACAACGTGGGTCTCTATGGCACTGCTGGTTCGGCTGCCCTGGGTGTTGGGTTCTCTGCGCCGAAGTATGACGTGACCGAGGGCGCGTCTGCAGTGCTGACCGTCAGCCTGAACATGACCAGCACCACCCCCGTGACGGTGACGTATAAGACGGCTGAGAGCCAGGCCACCCCCAACGTGGACTTCACCCCGGTCAGCGGCACCCTGGTCTTCGCGCCGGGTGTCAAGGATCTCTCCTTCAATGTCCCAACAATCGATGATGCCAAGGATGAGGCTGACGAGCGGGTGATGGTCAACCTGCACAATGCCCAGGGCGCGGCCATGGGCTTCCAGCGCCGGGCTACACTGACTATCCTGGACAACGACACCGCGCACGCGGGGGATGTGGGCGGCTTTGACGGCAGCCATCCCTTCACAGGTGTGGGCAGCGTCAACCTCTCCATCACCGGACTGAACTCGGGCGATCCCAATGCCCTGCCTGGTCAGGGCGCGTATGAGCAGGTGTTGACTGTCCAGTACGACACGGCTTCGACCACAACCAACCGCATCACCGCCAGCTTCGACGAGCCGAAGGATTGGAGCGGCGCGGGCGGGCTGACCTTCTGGTATTTCGGCAACAACACGGGGAAGAATGTCTTCGTGGAATTGCTGGACAATCAGATCACCAGCACAAATGAGATGACAAGCACTGGCTGGGTTCTGCGCTGGTCGGATGAGTTCACTGGGACTGCGGGCACGCCGCCCAACCCGAACAACTGGAAACACGAGATCGGCGACGGCGCGCTCAACAACCTCTCCGGTTGGGGCAACAGCGAATTCCAGTTCTACACCAACGACCCGGCCAATGTCTCTACCGACGGCAGCGGCCACTTGGTCCTGCGGATGAGTAAGGTCAACACGGAGACAACAGATCTGGTCTGTTGGTATGGTCCTTGCCGCTACACTTCGGCCCGGCTGATCTCCGCAGATCGTGCCGAGTTCAAGTACGGCAAGATCGAGGCCCGCATCAAACTGCCGCCCACGGACAAAGATGGCATCTGGCCGGCCTTCTGGGCCCTGGGCAGCAAGATCGACGAAGGCGTGGACTGGCCGCTGGCCGGTGAGATCGACATTATGGAGTACGTGAGCCGCATCCCCAACGAAGTCTTCGGCACCCTGCACGGGCCGGGCTACTCCGGCGGTGCCTCCTATGGCGACACCCTCAACGTGCCCAACCTGCTGGCCGACTACCATACCTACACCATCGAATGGCGCGAGAACCACATCATCTGGTACTTCGACGGCCAGAAGTTCCACGAAGCCCGCAATACCGACGCCTTCCTGAACGGCAAGCAGTGGGTCTATAACCAGTCCTTCTTCCTGCTTTTGAATGTGGCGATCGGCGGTAACTTCGGAGGCACTATCGAGGATGGGATGACCTTCCCGCAGGATACACTCGTGGATTACGTGCGGGTCTATCAGGCACCGGACAGAGCAGAGCGCTTCGAGGCGGGCTTTGTGGACAACTTCACAGGCTGGCGGAAGGTGCTGATTCCCTTCAGCAGCTTCACCCGCAGCGCGCAGCAGCCAGCCGGTGCCCCCAACGACGGCTTGACCCTGACCGCGGTCAACGGCTACGGCTTCCGCTTCCCCAGCAGTGGGGGGAGTGTAAGCGCCCAGGCGGTTGTCACCACCCACATCGATCAGGTCCGGCTTGCCTCTCTTCAGAAGTACTTCTTCCCGATTGTGGGCAGGTAAACCGCATCTTCGCGTTTCCGTGCGCCCCAATCGGATTGTCGATTGGGGCGCACACTCCCTTCACCCCCAACAGAATATCCTGGGAGAATAGCGCGCTGCAAACGCTTTCCAGAGGACAAAAAGAGGCGTGAAACGTGAGATCGTTCGGTGATCTTACGTTTCACGCCTCACGTTTTCGCTACAACGATTTTCTATCGACGCTTAAAACGTCACTTCGCGCCGACTCTCCACCTTCCCCTCGTCCAAATCCATCCCAATGCCCGGTCCGCTGGGCGGGGTGACGTAGCCGTTGACGGGTTTGAGCGGGTTTTTGAGGAAGAACTGGTGGATTTCGTTCCACTTGACCAGATATTCGAGCAACGGACAGGTGGTCTCCGGCCAGGCCGCGATGAGATGGGCGGTGGCGGGCGTAGAATGGCCGTGGGGGATCACCACCACATCGTAGGCCGAACCAATCGCGCAGATTTTCATCGTCTCCGAAATGCCGCCGCACCAGTAGATATCCGGCTGGTAGACGTCCATTGCGTGCATATCCATCAGATGCTTCAACCCCCAGCGCGTATACTCGTGTTCCGCGCCGCTGATGGGGATGTTGACGTTGCGCGTGATCTCGGCGTACTGGTCAATTTTGTCGGGCAGCACAGGCTCTTCGATCCAGCGGGGCGCATACTCTTCCAGACGGCGCGCCATCTGAATCGTATAGGGTACGTCCCAGCTCATCCAGGCGTCCAGCATAATATCCACATTGGGGCCGACGCTCTCGCGCAGCGTGCGCACCAGACGCAGATTGCGCTCGATGCCCGCTTTGCCGTCGGTCGGGCCATCGCGGAAGAACCATTTGGTGGCGGTGTAGCCCTGCTCCACAAACATCTGCGCCCGCTCCTGCACCAGTTCGGGGTCCAGCGAATAGCCCAGCGCGCTGGCGTAGGCGGGGATCTTCTCGCGCACAGGGCCGCCCAGCAGTTGGTAGACCGGCGCATTGAACCAGCGCCCCTTCAGATCCCAGAGCGCGCAGTCCACCGCGCTCAGCGCCATCATCGCCGTGCCCTTGCGCCCGTGTACCATAAAACGGTAGACCCGATCCCAGATGCGCTCAATCGCCAACGGGTCGTGGCCGATGAGCAGCGGCGCGATCTGTTTGACGATTATATACGCCTGTTCTTCGGGGATGGGGCCGCCGATGCCGATCACGCCGGCGTCGGTCTCGATCTGTACAAAATCGGCGGTGATGCGGAAGGCGTCCGGGCCGACCTTCTCCGTCCAATTGGCGCCCTCGATTTTGTGTTCGGGGTAGATATCCACGGGGCGGATCAGCCGTTCTTCCCAGAACTCGCCTTTGTGTTCGAGGATGCCTTTGAGTTCGTAGACGCGGACTGCGGTGATTTTCATTGGGGGTATCCTTTCGTGGTGCGTGGTGCGTGGTGCGTACTCTGTAGTGAAGTTGGTGTACGCGCCGCGCACCACCTGAAGTTGAGAAAGACCTTCTCATTATACCCGTTGGGGCGGAGGAGACAAGCGGGGGTTCTGTAGGGTGCTGATTCCCGGAATCGGGCCAACCGCGCAGCCACCGGACGCGGCGCGTCGCGGGGGACGTTCCCACGCAGGAGCGATGGGAACGAGGAACAGCCGGTCGGACTGCCAGTCCGACCTACGTCACCCGCGCCGCAAGCGAACCAACCATTCGCGCCCTCCTCCCATTCGCTGTCACCCCCCCAACGCCTCCCCAATCCGGTCAATCAACCCCTGCGCCCTGGCTTCCCAATCCGCGGCCCGGCCCTGGAAGGACTGGAAGTCGCGCAGAGCGGCCTGGGCATAGGCCAGCGCCCGGCGCAGCAGGTCGCGCTGCCGGGTCGGGATCTCCTCCCCTCCGGCGGTCCTGGCATACATAACGGCCAGATTGTAGCGCGTCTGCCCGGAATTGTAACGGTTGCCGGTCTGCTCGAAATAGTCGGCGGCTTTCTCGTAGTGCTGCCGGGCGCGCTCGATCTGGCCGACTTCCTGATAGAGATTGCCCAACTGGCCGTGCATCGGCCCCAGGTGGCCGATGGCAGAGGCGGGGCAGAGGGCCAGGGCCTGCCGGTAGTAGTTTTCGGCGGTCTGGGCGTGGCCCAATTGGGTCGCCTGGGGAGCGTTCTGCTGCAGCGCCTCTTTGAAGCGTTCGTGATGCACCCTCCCGATCTCTTGGATGCAAAGCGAACGTCCCAGCGCATCGTCCGGCTCGCCCAGGTCCAGACTGCGCCGGTAGGCGGTCTCGGCCGCGTCCAGGTCGCGGATGGCGGGCAGGTTTATGTAGGCATGGCCCAGATTGAACTGAGCTATAGCTTCGGCGGCGGTATCCGCGATGCGCTGATAGTTCTGAATAGCTTCTTCATACCGCTTTACGCAGTCGCCGCGATCCTGCTCACGTAGAATATCGCCCATCCCTGTCAGAGAGACACCCAGCCTGTGGATGCGGTGGTGCTGGTCGCCGTCCAGAGCGGCATCGGGGGGCAGAGCCAGGGCGGTCGCGGCCTGCTGGCGGTGCATAACAACCAGCTTCTCCTGCAAGACCGCGGCCCGCCCCAGGTTGCGCTCCTGGTGCCGGGCCAGATCGACCCGGTAGTCTATGACCAGACTATACTGCTCCTCGCGGCCAGGAATGGGGGCGTCGTCCGCCGTGCAGAAGTCAGGGACGATCTCCGCCACCAGCCTGGCCCATTCCCCGCCCCGGCCCTGGTATTCGTAGAACACCCCTAACCCCTGCATGGCGGAGATGATCGGCGACCACCAGCCGTTGCGTCGAGCCAGACGGCGGGCGTGCAGCAGGTTGGCCTCCTCCAGGGCCAAGAAGCGGATCACCTCCGGGTTGCCCGCGTTGTACTGGTTGTGGTAGTAACTGCCCAATGCCCCCACCGCCTGTACCCAGGCCCGACGCGCGGCTTGAGCCGGGGAACGCCCGGCCTGGCCGTCGTAGTGGCGGGCGAAGAGCTGGCCCAGAAACCAGGGCAGGGCCGGGTGGATGGTGTAGTAGCCGGGGATTGGGGATTGGGGATTGGGGATCAGGTGGGTGAGCAGACCGATCTCCGTGGCCCGGTCCAGCAGTACGATCAGGTCTTCTTGCCTCCTGTCCTGCACTTCAGGTAAATTGGCAAGCCTCTGTTTCTCATCTTTGCTCAGACCATCAGCGGCCATTGCTTCCATATTTCCCATTATGTGCAGCGCACGCGCATCCATCGTGCCTTGGAAGAGATGGAGCAGGGCGATAATGGGCAGTTCGTCGTCGCTGAAGGCGTGGCGGAAGCCGTAGTCCAGGGATGCGCCCAGGGATTTGTCCCGGCCCTGGGCCGCGTCGACGTCGGCGATGGCCTGCTCGCCATCGCGCACGGCCTGGGCAAAGGCGGCGATCTGTTTTTCGCCGCGCAGCCCCATCTTCACGGCCTGGCCCACAATCACGCGCAGGGTGAGGGGGTTGCCCGCGCAGTAGTCGAGGAGGGGCTGCCAACCGGCGATTTCGCTCCGGCTCAGGTTGCGCTCCGCACCCAAACGCTGGGCCAGACGGGCCGCATCAGCGCGGGACATGCGCGGCATCGCCACCCGGTGCGGGACGCCGCCCAGCCAGCCCTGCTCGTCGCGGCGCGAAGTGAGCAGGAGTTTGACCCGCGTGGCCCCATCCAGCTTGAGCAGTTTGAGGAAGTCGGCCAGCTCCGCCTGCTCTGGCGCTGTCCACTGGGATTCGCTGCCGGCGGGGAAGCCCGCCACCGGCTCCACATTGTCCCAAATCCAGAGTACGGGCGTCAGACGCAGAAGCTGGAGGACGAGACTGCGCCGCTGGGCCGGGTCGTTGATGGCGTGCCATTCGATGCGGTTGGCCTGCAAAATGGGCGCAAAAGCCTGGCCCACCTGCGCCAGGACGTCGGCCAACTCCGTGTGGCTCTCGAAGGAGGTGAAGAGGACGCGGGGATCGCGGCCGAGGCCGCCGGTCTGGGCATACCAGCGGGCAAACTCCACGGCTGTGCTGCTCTTGCCCTGGCCGGCGTAGGCGTGCAGCAGGATGACCGGGTGGGCGTCGAAGGCGCGGTCCAGAAGCAGCAGCGTTTCGTCCCGCCCCACAAAGCCTGTGTCCGGCACGTAGCGCAGCAGGGCCGGGTTGCGCTGCACCGGGTCCAGCTCCGTCTGCCCGCCCAGCGCCAGGGCTGCGGCCGCGGGCAGCAGGTGCAGGGGCATGGCCTCGTAGACCACCGGCACGAACCAGTCCTGCAGGGGGTGGGGGTGCAGACCGACCCAACGCTCCGGGTTGCGCTGCAAGTGCTTGCGCGCTTCGCCGGCGGCCTGGCCGAAAGCCCGGCCTTTGGCCAGCCCGGCGTAGAGTTCGCCGATGTACTGGGCCGCGGTGACGACGAAGACGCTGTAGCGCATCCCCAGCACCGCGGGGATGCCCTGATCCACGACGGCCTGGGCCAGGGAACCGATGGCCCGCACTTCGTCGTGGACGTTCTCTGCCCCTGTCACTCCCCCTGTCGGTCGCTCGGTGGCCTCGTGCATAGCGGACTGGCAGGCGTTGAGGACGAGGAGAGGCACGCCCGTGTCGTGCAGCAGCTTGCCCAGTTCGTCGCCGGAGACCGGGCGCATCCCGTCCGGGCTGCCGGGATGCTCAAAGAGCAGATAGCCGTGCTTGCCCCGGCTTTGCCCGCCCAGCAGCAGCGGGGAAAGCTGGGTCAGCCAGGCGGCCAGACTGCTCCCGCTCAGGTCGTCGTAGACGCCGTGGCCGTCGAAGTGGACGATCTGGTAGGGGCGGCCCGCAGCTTTGGCGTCGGTCAATTCCTTCTGCAAACGCTCGTAGGTGGGTGGGCGCAGGACGGTGATCTCGAAGCGGGCCAGCTCTGGGCCTAAATCGTGCAGCAGCCGGTTGGCCACGGCGCGCAGCCCGACGTCGCTGCTGCCGCCGGGGCGACAGACGACGTAGAGCAGACGCACCCGCCCATCGGCGCTGGGCGACGGCTGTACAAAGTCAATGTTGGGGTTGGATTGGACGCGCACAAAAGCGGCCACACGGAGGGCAAGCGGCGAGTCGGCCTGGGGGTCACGCAGCAGTTCCCAGGGGATGGCCGCGGCCTCGGCGATGCCGCTGCTGATCTCGACGCGCAGGTCGGCCAGTTGCTCGCGGATGGCAAACCAGACGGCCTGGGTGCCCGGGTTGGCGGTGAGGACGGCCTTGTAGAGGTCTACGCCGATGGCGTCCATCAGCGCCTCCACCTGGGCTACCACCTCCGGCTCCACCGTCTCGGCGCGCTGGAGATAGTCCTCCAGATACCAGCGCAGCTCCGCCTGTTCCTGGGGGGTAAGCGCAAAGGGAACGGCGGCCTCGGCGCTCAGGTCGGGCCGCCCCGCGCGCCGCAACGTCAGGCGGATGGGGTATACGCCGTCGCGGGGGTCGTCCTGACGGATGTGGAGGATTGTCTGGGCGGGCATGGGGTGTTCTCCTGGGAATCTGACGGCAGACGGCAGACCGCAGACCGCGGCGGTCGAGTCTCTTATCCTGCCCGCAATATACCGCATCCCCGTCTGCACGGCAAGCGTAAGATTCCGGGAATCAGCGCCGACTAAAACGCTTTTGACATCTCTCCCGCCCGCGGCTACACTGACAGAAAGGGGAAATTCTCCCGCAGAGCGTCCCGTAGAGCCGGGGCGGCTCAATACATCCGCTAAGAAACGGGCGCTGTTGGGTTCTCCCGGCGTGCGTTGGAGCGTAGGCACTGATCTCTTGCCGGGAGAACCCAACCTACAACTGCCGGTTCACGCACAACGCATAACGCACTACGCCCACCCACACCCGGAGATACCCAATGACCCAGCCCTGGCGCGGTATTTTTGTGATTGTTGTCACCCCTTTCCTCGAAAATTATGAATTGGACGAAGCCTCTCTGCGCCGGGTGGTCAATTTCTGCATCGCGGCTGGCGCGGCCGGTCTGGTTGGCCCGGCCAACGCCAGCGAATTTCCTACGCTTTCCGACGACGAGCGCAAACGCTGGATTGAGATCGTCGTGGAGGAGGCCGTCGGGCGCGTGCCAGTCATCGCCACGACGAATCACGGCCACGCGCTGCCTGCCGTCAGCCTCAGCCGCTACGCCCAAGAGATCGGCGCGGATGGTGTAATGGCAATGCCCCCGTCCATCCTCTCCCCCGGCCCCGATGGCTGCTACGCCTTTTACAAAGCGCTCTCGGACAATCTGTCCATCCCCATTTTTATCCAGAACTACGCGGGCCCCGCGGGTACACCGATGAGTTCCGATCTGTTGGCCCGGATGTGCAAGGAGTTGGAGTGGGTTCAGTATTTGAAGGAAGAGACGCTGCCGGAGCCCCGGGCCATCAGCCGCACACTGGCCGCGGCCGGGGATGCCTGCAAAGGGGTCTTCGGCGGCCAGGGCGGGATTTATATGATCGACGAGTTCAACCGGGGGGCGCACGGCAATATGCCCGCAAGCCAGTCTACGGAAGTCCACGTGGCGATTTGGGAGAAGCTGGTGGCGGGGGATGAAGCAGGGGCGCGCGCACTCTTCAACCGTCTGCTGCCGCTGATCAACTTTGAGCGGATGCACGGCGTCGCCACCTACAAAGCGGTGTTGAAACGCCGGGGCATCTTCGCTACGACAATCAGCCGCGCACCGGGCAAGTATCTGGACGAGGCGGACAAGCGGGAACTGGACGCGATTCTGGCTGACGTAGAACCGCTCTTTACGGTTTAACCACAAAGGCACAAAGACACGAAGAAGAGACAAAAGCGGCTGTTTCTTCCTTTGTGTCTTTGTGACTTAGTGGTTTTGTCTGTTGAGGAGTCGATCCACCCACGCCGCTTCTTCGTCGGTCAGGGCAGGCGGCGGCACAGGCTGGCGGTAGTCAATCTGGGCGTCGTAGCCGCCCCGTTCGTAGACCGACGCCACAATCTGGCCCAGATTCAGGATGGCGTCCGGGTCGGCCCCGGCCAGGGGCACGGGGATGGTGGGCAGCCGGCTGCTCAGGGAAATCGGCCAGACGGAAATGAAGGGACGCTGCCCCACCCGGCTGAGGGAGACGTAGTAAGGCGCGACAGGCACAGGACGTTCCAGTGGAGAGCGTTCGCCGCCGCGCAACAGGTCGATTTCGAGAAAGTGGACATCCGAGTGCAACAGATCCCGCCGTTTGCGCCGGTAGTCCCAGTGGGCGTCGTGGCCAGGACGTTTGTTGACCGGGGAGAGAATTTCGATGGCGGTGATGAGTTGCTCGTCGCCGCTGCGCAAAATCTCGACGCCGAGAAAATCCAGAAGATCATCCATCGAGATTTCGTTTTCGATCGGAGGATCCAAGACGGCGACATCACCCGCATAGTAGGGAGCGGCCGCTTCCCGCATCACGCCCACGTCGGGCCGGATGGCCTGTCGCCGGGAGCGGAAAAGCTCAATCGCTTCGTAGGTGGTGTAGGGAGTGAGCCGGGCAAAGTAGACAGGACGAATCTGCCTGTTCAATTCGGCTTGAATTTCTGATGCCAGATTGCTGTGAAAATCCACCCACA
This sequence comes from Litorilinea aerophila, assembly GCA_945897075.1. Classification (GTDB taxonomy): domain Bacteria; phylum Chloroflexota; class Anaerolineae; order Caldilineales; family Caldilineaceae; genus JACQGT01. The sequence continues at coordinate 16,212 of CAMDEX010000011.1, read as the reverse complement.
GGCGGCTCTGCTCGATATACGGGTCCATTCCGGGGAAGGGCGATGGCATTGGATACTCTCCTTCTTTGTACAGTCCGCTGAAGCGGACTTGCGCTTTCAAACGGCAATGGATTGCCGGGCTGCTGGCAGTAGTGTAGCCCGATCCTGAGAAGCCGTCAACCAATCCGAAACGTGAAACGTGAGATCACCCGGCCTCTCTCACGTTTCACGTTTCACTCCTCAAAAGGGCATCCAATGACCGACACAATCACAGCCATCGAACTCTTCCCCCTGCGCATCCCGCGCGACACCCCCTATTTGGGGCCGCTGGAGGAGGGCAACCGGCCCAACGCCAAAGGCTATATCATCCGCCCCGGCAACCGCACCATCTACAGCATCCACGACCAGACGCTGCTGGTGAAGGTGACGACGGCGGACGGTGCGGTGGGCTGGGGGGAGTGTTTTGGCGTCGTCGCGCCGCAGGTGGCCCAGAAGATTCTGGAGGAGATTTTCATCCCTTTTGTGATTGGGCGCAACCCCCACGACGCCGAGCGCATCTACGAAGACCTCTACGACAGCCAGCGGGTGCGCGGCTATTTCGGCGGCTACGCCCTGGACGCCATCGCCGGGCTGGATATGGCCCTGTGGGACTTGCGCGGCAAGCTGCTCGGCCAACCGGTCTGGCAACTGCTGGGGGGCAAGCGCCACGAACGCATCCCGGCCTACGTCTCCGGGCTGCCCGGCAAGACGGTAGCGGAGCGGGCTGCGCTGGCCAAAAGTTGGATGGAGCGGGGCTTCTGCGCGCTGAAGTTTGCCGGCGCGGTGGCCGACGCGGGCGAACTGGCAGAAATGGCTGCCATTCGCGCCGCTGTCGGGCCGGGGCCAAAAATTCTCGTCGATCTACACTGGCACTATACCGCGCTGGAAGCCATCCGCCTGATTGACCAACTCTGCGCCTACGACCTCTACCTGGCCGAAGCCCCCGTCGCACCGGAGGACATCGAAGGCCAGGCGCAGGTGGCGGCTTCGGTCAGAACCCTCGTCGGCATCGGCGAGGAGCTGCGCACAGTCTATGAATATCTGCCCCGCTTTGTCCGCCGCTGTATGAATGTGATCCAGCCGGAGATCGCGCACACGGGCATCATCGGAATGCGGCGTATCTGCGAGCTGGCCCAGGCCTTTCACTGTTCGGTAATGCCCCACGCTACAATCAATGTGGGGATTGTCCAGGCTGCCAGTTTGCACGTGGCGGCCACGCTGGGCAATCTGGCTATGCAGGAGTACCAGCACTCGATCTTCGACCGCAACCTGGCCTTTCTGCATACGGATATGTCCTGCGCTGCGGGCTACTTCACACTTCCCAGCGGCCCCGGTCTGGGCGTGCAGCCGCGGGACGAACTCTTTCAGTATGTGATTTAAGACTGGAACGCGGATAACGCGGATTGGGCTGATGTACGCGGATAAAAGCAAAAGCGTTCAAATCCGTGAATTCTGTCATCCGGTTCTTTTCTTATCCGTCCAATCCGCATTATCCGCGTTCTGTTCTTTTCTGATCCGCTTTTATCAGCCCTTTCCGCGTCATCCGCGTTCCATTCTTCGTCTTTCTCATCCGTCTCCTTCTTTCTGGTGAAACCCAATGAACAATCCCCCGATTGATTACAGCCGCAAGTGGTATGTGATGGCCGCGGTGGGTGTGGGATCGCTCCTGGAAACCATCGACTCCAGCAGCATCACCCTGGCCCTGCCCACTCTCGTCGAGACTTTTCGCATCAACTTCTCGATTGTGCAATGGGTGGTGCTGGCTTCTGTCCTCACCCAATCCGCGCTGATGCTGGTGATGGGGCGTCTGGGCGACACCCTGGGCAAGAAGCGTATCTTTGTGGCCGGTTTTGTGGTGGCTGGGATCGGCGCTGTGTGCGCAGGGCTATCACCCAGCATTGGCTGGCTGATAGCCTTTCGGGTGATCCAGGCGGTTGGGATAGCCATGTCTATGGCGCTGATGATGGGGATCGCGACAGAGGCTTTCCCGCCCAGCGAACGGGGCAAAGCGCTGGGTGTGATCGGCGCGATGGTTTCTTTGGGCATCATCATCGGCCCGCTGCTTGGCGGCTACATCCTGGACCTGCTCTCCTGGCGCTGGCTCTTTTTCATCAACATTCCTATCGTCCTGCTGGGGATTCCCCTCGCCCTGCGCTATCTGCCCGATGTCCGCCCTGGCGGTCGCCAACCCTTTGACTATGCGGGGGCGGCTCTCTTTTTTGTGGCGCTCTTTGCCCTGCTCCTGGCTACCACCTACGGCCAGCAAGACGGCTACGGCCAGCCAGGGGTGCTGCTCCTGCTGGCTCTGGCGGCTCTTCTCCTCACAGCTTTTTTGTTGGTCGAGCGCCGTCACTCCCACCCGGTGGTGGACCTGCGTCTCTTTGCTGTGCGACTCTTCAGCGTCAACGTCGTGCTGCGCTTCATCAGTTTTGTCGTCTACACAGGGGCCGGTCTGCTGTTGCCCTTCTTTCTAAAAAATGTTCTCCTCTATGCACCCGGCGAGATGGGTCTGATTTTGACGGCCATGCCCCTCTTTTTCGGTCTCACCGCTCCCTTTGCGGGCACACTGGCCGACAGATTCGGTACACGCCCCCTGGCCCTGATCGGTATCCTGTTACTGATCATTGGCTGCTTTGCCCTGGGTACGCTGAACGCAGAGACAACTACGCTGGGACTCATTGCGCTTATGATCCCTCTAGGTGTAGGGCTGGGTGTCTTCCAATCGCCCAACAACAGCGTGATTATGGGCGCAACACCGCCCGAACGTCTGGGGATGACATCCAGCCTGACTTCGGTGGTGCGCACGGTGGGCCGCAGCACAGGCATCGCCATCATCGGCGCTTTCTGGGTGAGCCAGGTGCTGGTCTACGCCGGCGCAGGTTTTCTGGACGCCACCAGCGCGCCGGTCGCGGCCCAGGTCATCGGCACACGCCATGCCTTCTGGCTGGCCGGGGGAATTATGGTTTTTGCCCTGCTCTTGACGGGATGGGATTGGCTGCGGGAAGTGCAGGAAAAAAGCAGACGGACAGGTGATGTAATCGCTTAATCTCTTAATCTCCCAATCTCAAGTCGAGAGCAGAGATTGGGAGATTAAGAGATTGAGAGATTAAGAGATTGCCCGGCCGTCAACAATTGGGAGGATCACACCCGGTGAATCCCGTCTCGGCCTTTTTTGTCCGCAATATCATTGTCGTCTTCTTCTTCTACGGTCTGGCCTTCTTTGCTCTGGGGTTGGCGTTGATTCTCGCCGCCCGCCGTCGATCCGAATTTCGTTTTGCCCAGGCCATCCGTCCTCTGGCCGCTTTTGGCATCCTGCACGGTCTGCACGAATGGTACGAGATGTACCAGAAATATGCCGCTCTGACGGGTGGCTATAGCCCATCGCTTGGGGAAGAGAGCCTGCGTCTGGCCCTGCTCGTCGCTTCATTTGTCGGTCTGCTCGCCTTTGGCATCGGCCTGCTGACTTCTTCACCCGGCCAGGGCTGGCGGACCTACCTGGCCATCGGCGCAATGCTGGCGCTCTGGGGATTGGGTCTCGTCATCGTCAACATCCGTTTTGCCCCGTTGCCCGCAGATCTGATCGCGGTGGCCGATGTTTTCGCCCGCTACAGCCTGGGTATCCCCGGTGCGGCGCTGGGGGCGTGGGCGTTGATGGCCCAGCAGCGCACCTTCCGCGCCCACAATCTGCCCCAATTTGGTCGGGATCTGGTCTGGTGCGCCGCGGCTCTGCTTCTCTACGGCGTCGTCGGCCAGATTTTTGTACGCCCCACGCTGCTGACCTCCAGCCAGATTCTCAGCAGCACCAATTTCCTCCAGTGGTTTGGCATCCCTGTCCAATTATTTCGGACCGCTATGGCGACAGTGTTGACCGTCTATATGGCCCGCGCCCTGCACGCTTTCGAGGTGGAGGGACAGCGCCGGTTGGAGCATGCGCTGCTGGCGGAGCGGAGCATCAGTCAAGAGCGAGAACGGCTGAATGCGGAGTTGCAGCATCAACAACTCCTGCTGGCCGATCTGCTGGATCGGTTGGTGGATGCCCAGGAGGTGGAGCGTCAACGTATCGCCCGCGAACTCCACGACGCCACCGGCCAATCCCTCACCGCCATCTCGTTGGGGTTGCGCGGTGTGCAGCGTGTGCTGGAAGAGCGGGACCCGACCAGCGCAGGCCAGTTGCGGGAGTTGGAATCCTACAGTACCGGCGCGCTGGGCGAGCTGCGCCGGATCATCGCCGATCTGCGCCCGTCCCAATTGGACGATCTGGGACTGATCCCGGCCCTGCGTTGGTATGTGCAGAGCTTTCAGCCCCGCTGGGGCATCAATTGTGAATTTCGGCTGATTGGCGAGGCCGTGCGTCTGCCCGCAGATACCGAAACTGTCATCTTTCGCATTGTACAAGAGGCGCTCTCCAACGTAGCCCACCATGCGCAGGCGCACGGCGCGACGGTCTGTCTGGAAATCCGACCGGATGCGGTCGTTGTGACGATCAGCGACGACGGGTCGGGCTTCGACACGGCGGCTCTGCTCCACAGCGAACGGGCGCGTAGCGGCTGGGGATTGCTGGGCATCCAGGAGCGCAGCCGTCTGCTGCGCGGTCACTGTGTAATCGAATCAACGCCCGGTCAAGGTACGACTGTGCGCGTACATATCCCATTGCAGGCGGAGGTTGAGAATGGTCAAAATCCGATTGTTGCTGGTTGACGATCATGAAATTGTGCGGGCTGGGCTGCGTATGCTCTTTCTGGCCGAGCCGGATATGACGATTGTGGGTGAGGTGGGCAGCGGCCCTGCCGCCATCCAGGCTGTGGCCGAACTGCACCCGGACGTGGTGCTGATGGATGTGGCCATGCCCGGCATGAGCGGCATCGAGGCGACGCGGCGCATCAAAGAGGCCAACCCGGATGTGGCTGTTCTGGCCCTGACGATGTACGAGGACGAGCAGTATTTCTTCGAGATGCTCAACGCGGGTGCAGCGGGCTACATCCCCAAACGGGCCGCGCCCGACGATCTGGTCTCGGCCATTCGAGTGGTAAGCCAGGGCAATGTATTTCTCTATGCGTCCCTGGCCCGCTTTCTGCTCAACGAAGTGCTGCCTGCCCACGAAGCCAGGGCCGAGGCTACCCCCGGTGATGTCTTAACGCCCCGGGAGCGGGAAGTACTCACCCACGTCGCCGAAGGCAAGACCAATCGCGAGATTGCCGACCTACTGGTGATCAGCCCCAAAACAGTGGACCGCCATCGAGAGAATATCATGCAGAAGCTCAATCTGCACAGCCGGGTGGAGCTGGTGAAGTATGCCATTTCCAAAGGACTGATTCTGGTGCAGTAGACCGCAGACCACAGACGGCGGACCGCTGAAATTGTCAGACGGTTGCGGTCTACTGAGACGGAATAATAGGGACGACCGACCGCGGATGGCAGACGACGGATGACGGTCGTCTGCCGTCTGCGGTCTGCCGTCAAGTTTGTGGGGCGAATACCCCATACGCAAGATGTGGTGAAGACCCAATAGATTCTTTGCCTGAAAAGTGGTAGTCTCAAGGCAGATATTGCCACATAGGGGAGAGGGTCTTATGGACGGATTCTATGCAACAGCGGTGATTCTGGGCCTTTTCCTACTGCGTCTGGGGGTGCCGCTGCTGATCACTGCCGCCGTCTGCTACGGGTTGCGGCGGCTGGATACACGCTGGCAGGCCGAGGCCGAGGCCGAGAGGCGGAATCGGCAGGAGGTAGCAGTTGTCAATATCGGTGCAGGAAGGCACTGAGGGGGAATCAGCCGGGAGCCGGCAGACACAACGCGAAGCGTGGCAGGCCCAGAGCCAATGGCTCGGCCTGGCTCTTTCTGCCGCGCTTGTCGCCATTTCTCTGGGGCTGACGTTACTCTGGCCTGCGCCAGCGCCCTCTTTGGCCGCGCCCGAACCTGAATCCGTCGGTCTGTCCAGCGCAGGCTACGGGAGTCCCCAGCGCTGCCGGGAATGTCACGAGGAGATCTACCAGGCGTGGAGCCACACCAGCCACGCCAACGCGCTTTTTGACCCAATCGTGCGCACATATATGCAGACGATTGAGCAGCCGGGCGAATGTTTTGCCTGTCACACCACCGGCTATGACACAAACAGCGGCCAATTTGTCCTGGCCGGTGTCACCTGCGAAGCCTGCCACGGCCCCTACCGGCCCCAACACCCCCAGGAAAGTATGGCGATTGCCACCTCACCGGATTTCTGTGGCAGCTGCCATGCGACGACCAAAACTGAGTGGGAAAGCAGCAATCACGGCCAGGTCGGCGTGATCTGCCTGGACTGCCACGAAGTCCACACCCAGCACACCCGCACCAGCGCCGTGGAGCAGACACTCTGCGCACTCTGCCATCAGGCGGAAATTCAGGGCGAGGTCCACACCCAACACGCAGCCGAACTGGGCTGCATCGCCTGTCATCTGGATCGTCCCGACGAAATCCCCGTCAAAGGTGACAGTGCTACCGGCCACTCCTTCACAGCCACGCGTGACAATTGTTATGCGTGTCATTCTGAAAAATAGCGGCAGACGGCGGACCGCAGACGGTAGACGGCAGACCAACGAACCCAATAGCCTGCGGTTGAATGACAAAAGAAAGGGGGACGAGTGCTTGTGTGCTCGTCCCCCTTTCTTTTGCTGGGAGAATCCAACCGCTGTCCGCCGTCCGCCGTCTTTTGTACCTCAATGATGTTCATACCCCATCTTCACAGCGAAACCCATCACAAAGCGCACGGCCAGATACCAGAGCAGCATGGCGGCGGCGATGATGCCGAAGGTGGAGAACCATTCCAGCAGGCTGGGTACGTAGACCGCACCTTCGGGGGAAAACTGTGCGGCCAGGGTAGCGTCGAATCGGCTCATCCCCACGCCGAGGAGTACCAGCAGCGGCGCAACCCAGTGTACCCACGGCTGACGACGCAGGGACGCTACACTCCACAGAACGATAGGCAGCACAGCGCAGAAGAGAATCTCGCCGATCCAGCGCAGACTGAGCGGGGTCATCGCCAGTAGCAGCGGTAACTCGCCGGCGTAGACCACTTCGCCGATACGGAGGAGCAGATAGATCAATCCGACGGCGACCACACCCTTGCCCAGTCCCGTGGCGATGGCCGGGTCTTCCTGCTTGCCGCCCACGCGCACAGCGATCTTGTAGGCGACGATGCCCAGGCTCAACCCCGCCAAAATCGAGGAGGTGTAGAAGAGTACGGGCAGGATCGGCGTATACCAGAGGGGATGCAGCCGGTGGGGCATATTCAGATAGAGCGTCCCCAGCGTTGACTGGTGCAGGGTGGAGAGTGTGATACCGATGATCGTCACCGGCAGCATCAGACGGTAGACCAGACGCAAGGGCCGCTTCCAGGGCAGAAAGGCGAGCAGATCGGGGCTGACTTCGATCACCAGTACTGTCGTGTAGAGCAGCACGCACCAGCAGATCTCAAAAAGTGGCGAGTGCATATTGTAGAAGAGCAGGAAGTTGTAGAAGCGGTCAGGGCGGCCCAAATCGAGTAGGAGCAGCATCAGCACGGCCACGTAACCGAACAGCCCGGCCAGAATGGCGGGCCGCAACACCGGCTGGAACTTGTGCAGATGCAGCACATGCACCACCGCGGCCATTGTGAAACCGACACCCGAAAAGGCGATCAGGGCGAAATCGAAGCCGATCCAGATGCCCCACGGATAGTCATCCGTCAGCGCTGTGGTGGCACCCATGCCGAGCAGAAGCCGTCCGACGCCGGCGGCCAGACCAATCATTGTAAGGAAGCCCAACAACCCGGCGCTCACATCGCCCTTTTTGAAGGGACCGATCTGAAATGTTTGTTGAATGGAAGGGGCTTGGATCGTCATAATTCAGCTCCCGGTTTCTGTGTCGTCGTGTGGACAGTAGCTTCGCCTTTGACCTCTTGCCGTCGTTGCATAAAAAGATGCAGCGCAGTGACCACCGAGGCCACGGTCAGCGCGATGGCGGGCGTCTGCTTCATCACCGCTTCGGCGTAGCGGGGATTCGGCTCTTCGCCCAGTGCGGGGAAGCCCAAGAGCGAGAAGGGCAGCGGCGACAGGTAGAGTACCGAAGTGCCGCCCACTTCGTGTTCGCCGTAGACCTGTTCGACGTAGCGTTCTGGGTTCGAGATGATCTGGGCGTGGGCCTGGGCCAGCAATTCGTGGCGAGCACCGAAGCGTAGCGCTCCATTCGGGCAAGCAGCCACACAGGCGGGGCGTTCATCTTTGGCAAGACGGCTGGCACACATCTGGCACTTGTGGATCAACCCCAGTGGATTCTCCCATTCGTAGGTGGGTACGCCGAAGGGACAGGCATATTGGCAGTAACGGCAGCCGATGCACTTTTCGGAATCGTAGACCACCGGCCCTTCTGCCGTCTTGCGCAGGGCACCGACGGTGCAGGCCGATACACAGGCCGGGTGCAGGCAGTGCATACACTGGTGCTTGACGTTGACAGTTTCCAGCAAACCCACACTGTTCTCGATCTGCCGTTCCTCCACGAAGCTGTAGGAATCGCTGTCAAGAGTGATGGGCATCTGATTGGGATGCGGGCGGTCGTTGGCTTCCTGGCAGGCCAGCGCACAGGATTGGCAACCCGTGCAGCGGGTCAGGTCAATGAGGATGCCCCAGGCGTCTTCGTTGACAGGCTCGCCGCTGGCGTCGGCCACAGTCGCATTTGTGGCGACGGCGGTAGACAATGCCAGCGCTGCCAGGCCACACCCCATCCCCTTCAGCAGGTCACGGCGCGAGAGTTCTTTGTTCATTACGCTCATCATTGACCGACCTTTCGGCTATACTGAGCCACGAAGAGCATAAAGACAATGCCCAAAATGCCGCCAATGCCGACACCAAACCCCAGCGTCATGGGTGTCAGCCGTTCCAAAAATTTGCTCACTTTTTTGATGGCTGATAATTCACCGCGCAACAGTTCTACCTGCGCCGTCACAGAGTGCAGTTCGGCCAGGGTGGGATCGTTGCGCACGGCTTGCGGCCCGACGCCCTCTTTGTGGCAGGTCAGGCAATTCTGGGCAGAAACAGTCACAAAGTCGTGGCTGGGAAGTGTTGCCGACGCGGGCAGCCCGTTGTGGCTGACCAGCCGATTGCCGTCGGGTAGATCCATTGCAGCCATATGACAGTTGGTGCAGGCCACATCGCCGTACCAGTGGGCCGTGTGGAAGAGATCGTACACGGCTTCTTTGTGGCAAGAACGGCAAAGCTGTTCGTCGGTCAGCCGCAGTTCCTGGGAATGGACCTGATGGCAACCGATGCACTGCACCCCCTCGCCCGCGTGGATCGAATGTTCCCACTGGTCGAAGGTGGCCTCGTGACATTCTTGGCACAGGGCAGAATCAACAGTCAGAGATTCCATCGCCCCGTCGTCCGGGTGTCCCCGGCTGTAGTCGCCGTGACAGGCCGCACAGGTAGCCCCGCTGGTGCCGGCTGTGTCGCCGGTCTCGACCGCATGGGCCGATTCAAGCCAGGCGTCGGTTTCGGGCGAATGGCAGGAAGCACAGGGGTCCGCGCCGGGTGGGTCGTTTTCATCGGCATAAGCGGTTGTGCCGCTGTACAGCGCCAACGCCAGTGCCAGCAAAAGAAGGGTACAGACGACCAGACCACATCGCTGGCGTCTGTTTGTGTGGATGAAAAATGTGGGCACGTATTTCATTTCGTCCTCCTCTCGTTGGGTGGCTGAACAATGGACCGGAACCGGTCAGGGCTGCCAATGCAGCAGCCGGTTGTGGATTGTTTTTCCCAACCACATCAGAAAGAGGGGAACGCCAAAGCGCACTGTTGCGATGACGAGCAGAACCAAAACGGTGAAAAGCAGTTCTTGGGTTGACATAATTGACTCCTTTTGGATCGAGTGAGGCAAGAACTGCCTAGACAATAGCACGGAGCAAAGGTCAATACTATATGGCGCGCACCCCATCCTGTACCCCATCTTTGGCGCGAGTAAACGGGTTCGGGTCTCTGCGCCGCGTGGGGAATCTTCCCCATACGCGGGTGGCTGGTGACCGCCGACGACGGGCGAACGCTGCACAATAGCTGGTTCGCGATGCGGTCTTTTTTCTTGCACCCTGTGCTATACTAGAGCCGCAGACAGCAATCGATCCGCTCAGCCTGCGCTGCCGAGCCGAGGAGCACCCCACATGCACATCATTGACACCCACTGTCATATTGGCCTGCACAAATACGAACCCATCGAGGCCCTGCTCTTTCATATGCAGCGGGCGGGCGTGGCGCAGGCCGTCTTCATTCAATATATGGGCAATACGGACAACGCCTATCTGGTGGAAATGCTGGCCGCGCATCCGGGCCGATTCGCGGCGGCGATGCTTGTCCCCAGCGACGACGACGGCAGCGCCATCCGCGCCTGGGCCGAACAGGGCATCCGCGGCATCCGCCTGGCCGCCAACTTCCGGGGGACGGGGAGCGATCCCCTGGCCCACTGGCGCACAGCAAACGAACTGGGGCTGGTGGTCAGCGCGCCCAGCAGCCCGGCCAGCCTGGCCAGCGTAGAATTTGCCGAAGTGCTGCGCCTCTTTCCGGAGCTATCAATTGTGATCGAGCATCTGGGCGGGGCCAAAGCGGGGATGGCGCTCGACGAGTTCCAGCCGGTGTTGGGGTTGGCCGCGCATGACAACCTGACCATCAAACTGCCCGGCTTCGGTGAGTTCTGCCACCTGCCCCACCCCTTCCGGGATGTACCGCGCTACGCCGACCGGGTGTTGGAAGCCTTCGGCCCCCGGCGGATGATGTGGGGCAGCGACTGGCCGCCTGTGAGCAGCCGGGAAGGCTACGATAGTTCGCTCTCCTTCCCGATGGACTATTTCGCGGATCTCAGCGAGGACGAACGAGTGTGGATCTTTGGGAAAAGTGCGCAAATGGCATGGAATCTGCGTATGGTATACTGAGTGGCGCACGACCAAACACAACAGCATTTGTTCCAGAGGAGATAGAAGATGCAAACCCTTCAAGCGATCATTGATAAAGACGGGTCTGTCCGATTGTTGGAACCTATTCATCTGGCGGATTCCCGTTTAGCTATCGTGACAGTTCTGGACGTTGCGCCGAAAAGCGGGCTACGTCCATACGGCCTTTGCAAAGGCGAATTTGTCGTTCCCGACGATTTTGACGATCCACTCCCCGACTATCTGCTGGACGCGTTTGAAGGAAAATGAAAATCCTTTTGGACACCCATACATTCCTCTGGTACATCAATGCCGACAGGCAACTGCCCGCCGGATATGTCGCGCAGTTGCGCAGCCCAGGGAATACTGTCTATTTGAGCGTTGTCTCCCTGTGGGAGGCGATCATCAAATACCAGTTGGGAAAGCTCCCTTTGCCCCAGCCACCCCATTTGTATCTACCAACCCAACGACAACGACACCAGATTCTCAATTTAGATGTCGATGAGGATAGTCTGCTGCCGTTGGTTTCTTTGCCCTCTTTGCATAGAGACCCCTTCGACAGACTACTGATTTCCCAGGCGATTGCCAAAGAAATGACGCTGGCAACCCTGGACGAGCAAATCGGCAAATACCCCGTCCGTATATTGACCACTTTTTGAGAACAAACCCATAGAATCGAAGGAACAGGCCCGATGACCGACCTCATCTTTTCCTCCGCCACGGAAATCGCCCGTCGCATCCGGGAGCGGGAAGTCTCCTCTGCCGAAGTGGTGGAGGCTCATTTGCGCCGCATTGCCCGCGTAAACCCTGCCCTCAATGCAGTCGTCACCCTGACCGAGGACGCCTACGAACAGGCGCGCAAAGCTGACGCCGCGCTCCACGCGGGGGAACTCTGGGGTCCGTTGCACGGCGTGCCGATGACTATCAAAGATTCCTTCGACACCGCGGGCATACGCAGCACCTGGGGCACAGTAGGCCGCCGGGAATTTATCCCCGACGCCGACGCCACCGCCGTCGCCCGTATGAAAGCCGCGGGCGCGATTCTGCTGGGCAAGACCAACACTTCTGAATTCACAATGTCGTTCTATACCAACAACCGCATCTTTGGCCCCACGCGCAACCCCTATGACACCGAACGGATGAGCGGCGGCAGCAGCGGCGGCGCGGCCGCAATTGTGGCCGCGGGCGGATCACCCATTGATGTGGGCACAGATACCGGTGGCAGCGTGCGCCTGCCCGCCCACTTCTGCGGCATCGCCGGCATCCGCCCCACCAGCGGACGCGTCCCGCGCACAGGCCACGCCATCTCCTACGGCGGTCTGGCCGATCTGCTGACGCAAGTCGGCCCCCTGGCGCGCCGCGTGGAAGACCTGGCCCTGGCCCTCTCCGTCATCTGCGGCCCCGATGGCGTTGATCCCTACTGTACGCCTATGCCGCTGGGCGACTACCGGAAGGTCGATCTGGCCGGGCTGCGCGTGGCCTACTTTACCGACAACGGCGTGGCCGCGCCCACGCCGGAGACCGCGGCCTGTGTGGAGCGGGTGGCGGGCGCGCTGGCCGGGGCGGGCTGTCGGGTAGAGGAATCCCGTCCACCGGGGATGGAGCAGAGCTTTGGCCTGCTGCGCGGTCTGTTGGGCGCAACCGGGCGGGCGGCGCTGAAGATGGCGCTGGAACGGGCGGGGACGGGTCTGGATGAGACGAGTCTGGCCGTTGTGCGCACAGCCACAGCGTTGGGGCCGCAGGCGTTGGACCTGCTGTTGGAAAACGTAGACCGTTTCCGCTCGGAGGCCCTGGCCTGGTTCCAGTCCTACGACCTGCTCATCGCGCCGGTCAACGCGGTGCCTGCCCTGCCAGTGGGCGAAATTGAGGAGCGCATCGCCGACTTCACCTACACAATGACCCACAACCTGACCGGCTGGCCCAGCGCAGTGGTGCGCGTGGGCATATCGCCGGAAGGGCTGCCTATCGGCGTGCAATTCACCGCCCAGCCCTGGCGGGAAGATATGGCCCTGGCCGCCGCCGCTTATGCCGAGGCGATATTTGGGGGGTGGGTGAAACCCCAATTGTAACGCAAGCTGTTAGCTTGCGCTGGCAACCTGTAACCCGTAACACAAGTTGTTAACTTGCGTTACAAGAGAGGAATCCAATGTCCAAAGTCATCTTCTTCACAAATCTCGTCCCGGAACTGGCCGGGCAGATCGTCTCACCCGCGCCGGCTGGCTGGGATGTTCAAGTCCATTCGGCCAAACTGCCTGTAGCGGAGAAGGCCAGTCTGGTGGCCGACGCCGATTTTCTCATTCTCTTCCCCAGCGTTCTGGAAGTGGAAGTGCTCAACGCGGCCAAAAAGCTGCGGCTCATCCAATTGGTCAGCGCCGGCTTTGACCAGATGCCGATGGAAGCCATCGCGACGCGGGGCATTCCCGTCGCCAACAACGGCGGCACCAACAGCATTGACGTAGCCGAACACACCCTCGCCCTGATTCTGGGCGTCAACCGGCTGCTGCCCCAGATGGATCGCAACGTGCGCAGCGACGGCTGGAAGGCGATTGACAGCGGCATCTCTACTTTTACGATTCACGGCAAGACCGTCGGCATTGTTGGTCTGGGCCACATCGGGCGGCAGGTGGCCCAGCGGCTGGCCCCCTTTGGCGCGGCGCTGATCTACTTCGATCCCTACCCGGCCAAGCCGGAAGTGGAGCAGGCACTGGGCGTGGAACGAGTCAGCCTGGACGATCTCCTGCGCCGGGCGGATATTGTGACACTCCACGTCCCGCTCAATGAGCAGACCCGGCATATCATTGACGCCCGCGCCCTGGCTCTGATGAAGCCGTCGGCCATCCTCATCAACACCTGTCGCGGCCCGGTGGTGGACGAAGCCGCGCTGACTGTCGCCCTGCAGGAAAAGCTCATCCGGGGCGCGGGGCTGGATGTTCTCTACACGGAGCCGCCATCCCCGGACAACCCGATTCTGAAGCTGGAGAATGTCCTCTTTACGCCCCACACGGCCGGCGTCACCTACGACACCTGGCAGCGGCGCGGCGCGTTCATCTTCCAGAATTTGCAGCGGGTGGCCGGGGGCGAGAAGCCGCTGGCGGTGATTGGATAAGCCGTAGGTCGGACTGACAGTCCGACCTACAAAGGAGCAATCGTTTTGCGTAAGCGTTCTCTTCATGCTATAGTATCCATACGCGCAGACAGATAGTGTGAAGGAGTGAGTATTATGGCAGTATACACAGTTCGTGTGCAAACAATGCTAACCAAAGATCAACACAATATATTGATGGATTGTGCTCAACAGGCACATAAACCAGTGGGTGTTCTCGTCCGTGAAGCTGTACAAAAGGTCTATCTTCAGGATATTGAACGGGAACGCCGCCAACGAGCACTGAACCGTCTAGTTGCCCTGAATGCCCCGGTTAGTGATTGGGAAGAAATGGAAAATGAGATCATTCAGGCGGCGATTGATGGCTGAAGAAAGATACTTCCTTGATGTCAATATCGCCATGTACGCCGCTGGGGCAGAACATCCGCTCAAAGCTCCCTGCATGGCTGTTTTACAAATGGCTGTGGACGGACAGATCGAGATTGTCATTGACGCTGAGATTATTCAGGAGACTCTTCATCGCTACGGTTCATTGCAGCGATGGAAGATGGCCCAAGAGGTTTCCGAGAGCCTCCTTACGCTGGCGTCGTCGGTGCTGCCCGTTGGGGAAGCCGAAATGAGGCGAACACTCCATCTCTTTGAACTTTACGCTCCTATGGGTGTCCGAGCAAGAGATTTGCTGCATGTGGCTGTCATGCAGAAGAACGGCTTGTCGCGGATCATCTCCACAGATGCTCATTTTGATTTGATTGCAGGCATCACGCGTCTACAACCGACCGATATGGCAGCAAACTCTCAATAGAGAATCCGTTTGCCGTCAATCGTTCGTGTCGTTGAGAACGGAAAACCCAATGACCGTTGCCGTCAAACCACCCAAAACCATCACTCCCGACGAATATCTGGAACGGGAGCGCAAAGCTGTTCGCAAAAGCGAGTATTACGCGGGCGAAGTCTTTCTGATGGCGGGCGTTTCACCCAACCACAACCGGATTGCCGGTAATGTACTCACTGAACTCAATGGGGGTCTGCGCGGTCAAAAATACGAAGCCTTTGGCAGCGACCAACGGCTGTATGTCAAAAAGAACGGACTCTACACCTACCCGGATGTACTGGTCGTCTGCGGGCGCATCGAATACGACAACCGGGACAGCGACGCCATCACCAATCCGCTGTTGATTGTCGAAGTGCTGTCGCCCTCCACGGCCAACTACGACCGGGGCGGCAAATTTGAGCTCTACCGGGATATCCCCAGCTTCGGCGAATATGTGCTCATCCACCAGAACAAAGTACACGTCGAACATCACCTGCGCGACGACGAGGGACGCTGGCTGCTCACCGAACGCAAGGATTTGCAGGCGGTGCTTACCTTCGCATCCCTCGCCATTGCCATTCCTCTACAACGGATATATGAGCGGGTTGATTGGGTGATTGGTTGATTAGTTGAGTGGTTGAACTGCGGTCTGCGGTCTGCGGTCTGCCGTCTGCGGTCAATTGGTTATCGGCCCAGCGCCTGCACCTGCTGGTTCAGAAAGTCCAATTCCATCGGCCCGCCCACTCGCATCTCCCGGATGATGCCTTCGGCGTCAATGAAAAATGTGGTGGGCAGCGAGCGCACCAAATAAAGATCGCCCACATCCTGGCGGCGGTCCAGCAGCAGGGGGAAGGTGACGCCCACATTCTGGCGCACATATTGGCTGACGACTGCCACACTCTCCCCCTGATCCACGCCCAACACCACCACATCCCCCCGGTTGTGCTGCTGCCAGATCACCTCCAGCGCGGGCATTTCCCGGCGGCAAGGCGGACACCAGGTGGCCCAGAAGTTGAGGATGACAGGCTTGCCGCGCAGATCGGCCAGACGCACTTGCGCGCCGTCGAGGGTGGGCAGGCTAAAATCTGGGGCCGGGTGGCCGATTTTCGGGGCGGGGATGGACGAGAGGGGCGCAGCCTGCGTGGCGGGGAAGATGCGCGGCCAGACGATCCAACTGAGAAGGGCAAAGAGAGCCAGCAGCCCCAGGCTGAATAGCAAAGGGCGGCGCACAAAAAAAACAATAGATGCAGGAGGGGGAGAAGTCTCTTCCATACCGCCCAGTGTAACACAGCTTCGCCCGTGCGCCCCCGTCCCGGTGGACAGGTTGCGCCAGCGACAATTCCGTAGGGGCGCGGGGT
>CAMDEX010000010.1 GCA_945897075.1 Litorilinea aerophila | reverse complement strand
TCCACCAGCCCAATGCGTGTGTGCAGGCCAGAGTAGACAAAGAAGGTGGGCAGCAGAAAGGTGCGCACCAGCGGCACGAGCAGACGTTGCACTTCCTGGGCAAAGAAGCCACGCGGCATGGCTGCGCCCATAATAAACGCGCCAAAGACGGCGTAGATGCCAATGCGGTCGGTGAACCACGCGCCTAGCATCACCAGACTCAACACAACAGCGAGCAGCGTGCTGTTCACTTCGCCTGCCTGCTCGCTCAACGTCCCTAGCCAGCGCAGAAGCCGTTTGCCTACGGTCAAGAGACCGGCTGCATACAACAGGCCGCCACCGATGGCATAGATCGCAATGCTGGGGTCGCTCTGGAAGCTGGCGAGAACCAGCGCCAGCACACACCAGGCCGCGGCGTCATCCAGCGAGCCGGCCGCCAGCGCCAGTGTCCCCAGGGATGTCCCGGCCAAGCCCCGTTCGTGGATGATGCGCGCCAGCATGGGAAAGGCGGTGATTGACATAGAAGCGCCGAGGAAGAACATACCTTCCCAGACCGCCACCTCCGGGTTAAAGAAGCCGATTGTGCGGATCAGCACGCTGCCCAGGGCGCAGCCGAGCGCAAAGGGCACCAGAATGCCGGCCAGGGATACACTGGCCGCGCTGCGCAGCCGGTGGCGAATCAGCTCCGTGTCAAACTCCAGCCCGATCAAAAACATATAGAGCGCCAACCCCACCTGGCTGAAGGTGTAGAGTACGCCGCGCGTGGCTTCGGGAAAGAGCTGCTGTTGCCATTCCGGCAGCAGCAGACCAAAGAGCGACGGCCCCAGCACCACGCCCGCGATCATCTCGGCCACGACCTGCGGTTGGCCGAAGTATTTGGCAACCCACCCAACCAGCCGACAAACGGCGAGAATCAGGGCGAGTTGCAAGAAGAAGAGAACGGAGATGTCAAAGTTCGACATAGGGCTACGCCATCTCCGGTTTTGTCGCGAGCGTATCCATCGCCTTGTGTCCGTTCTGTCCGTTGTGTCCGTTGCGATCATTCGGCTGGATCAGACAGCGCCACACCGGGCGATCCGGCAGCACTTTTTCCTCTGTCCAGGGGGTAAAGTTGTCCTGGCGATGGACCTGTTCGGAGAAGAGCTCATCGGTGATATGCGTCACACCGTTGAGCACATTCATCACGATATTCTTATGCACATTGCCCTTCAGACGTGCGCCATAGGTGCCCCGATAGTTGCCATAGCGGATCACCAGCGATTCGCCCAGATGGGTCTCCTCCAGCAATTGACCATCCAAATAATGGCGGAAGACCGGGTGCAAATAAGCCGCACAGGCCCGATCTGCGCTCTCATCTGCGACTGATATAAAATCGAGCGCGACAGCCTGGGCCGGATAGCGATCAAAGCCATATTCCAGCGTCAGCGTGATGACGTGCTGGTCTGCGTGCAAGTCGCGATTTTGTTGCATATAGGCAACGGGCAGGTCACGATAGATCGTGACCTGATCTTCCGAGAAGACCAACGCGTCGCCGAGGACGCCGTAGAGTTGATAGAGAGCGTCGGTCGTACTCATACGTCGCAACATCTCCTCGGCGACTGTCTCCAAATCGGCCTGAGTTTCGAGCGGGTAGGAGACGCTGGGGTAGGGAACGCCCTCGTAGCGTTCTTCCAACAGGTGGAAAAGGGTGCGGACGTTATAGCGAAAGCCGTGAATAAAGCCGCTGGCCGCCTTGCGGTCGCGCCCCGCCATGGCCGTGCCGATATAGTAGAGGTTGGGGACACTCGACTCCCAGCAGGCGTTCAAAACAGGATATTTGTTCTTGGCGTCGCTTGCCGGTGTTGTGTCGGGCGCAAAGAGCGCAGGGTTGATATATTTCCAGCCGGTGCAACGGATTACGTGGTCGTAGACGTGGTTCAGGCGGATCGTGCCGGGCGTCTCCCAGTGGGGCAGCTCTTCCTCAACGGCCACCAGCAGCGTGCCATCCTCCTGACGGGCGATCTTTGTCACATGAAAGCCAACGACAAAGTGCAGGGCTTTGAGCTGCACCATATCCAAAATGGTGTTGTTGATCGAGCGCAGATCGCCGACAAAATGGCTCTGCCATGCATGTTTGAGCGCGCGATTGTCCACTGCGATATGCACAATCGCGGCATGGCCGGCCAGATGGTTGGCGACTTCAAAGGCCGAGTTGCCCCGTCCCATAATGAGGACGCGCTTGTTTTCAAAGCGGGTGGGGTCAATTTCGTGGGTTTCGTAGCCTTCGGCCAATTCGATCCCCTCCACAGCGGGGATGCGTGGTTCCAGCGCGCCGGTTGCCATCAGTAGACGCTCACAGCGGTATTGCTGGCCTTGTGTGTCGGTCAAGACAAAACCCCCTGCTTCATCCCGGGCAATGTGGCCGACGCGTGTGTTGAACTGAATCTGCAACGCGTACTTTTCGGCAAAGTCGTTGAGATAGCGCACGATATCTTCGGCGTGGGGATAGAGCTCTTTGGAATAGTCACGGAAGAGCAGGCTGTAATCTTCGGTGAGCAGAGAGTTCCAATCGTGGCGCATATTGAACTCTGGCTCAGGGAAGTAGTTAAAGCGTTTGCTGAGCGAGATGAGAGTGCGGTGGCGCGGTTGCTGGGTAAAAAACGCGCCGGCGTCGGCTGTCGCTTCCAAAATCAGATAATCGCGCCCAGCCTGATCCAGAAAGTACCCCATTTGCAGACCGGCTGGACCTGCGCCAACAATGATTGTGTCGTGGTGTTGCATAACAAACGCTCCTAAAATCGTATTGAATTGATTACGCTTTTTCCAATAGGGCTGCTGACTCAAACTCAAAGGTTAAGCCGCTCCCCGCCATTGTTTGGCGGTAGAGAGCATCGTAGTTGGCGCTTTGGGCCTCGCTAAAACAGTTGCGCCAATCCCCCACCACCCCTTTGCGCAGGTGTTTGTCGGCGGAGCCATTCGGTTCTGCATTGAGCGACCAATTGGCTTTGCTGTTGGAGGCCATCGCGCTGAAGGTGCTTTGCGCCACAACTTTGTCACGCAGCGCGGGTGTCAGCGGAAAGTGGATAAAGGCAGCCACCTCTTCAACCACCGCGGCCAAATTTTTCTGCATCTCTTCGTACTTGACAAAGAGAATGTGGCTGGCTGTTTGGCTGGCCTGCCACCACTCCAAATTGTGATCAAACCAGACGCCGTAGGGCACCTCCCCGTGTACGTATGCCTCGAAAAAATCGTCCCATTGATTTTGCAGACGCAGATCCGCGCGGCTGACCATAAAGTGAAAGAGCGACGTGGCGCAATCTTTGGGGTTGCGCGCCACATAAATATAGCGGGCATTGCTCTCTTGGACGCCCGGCATCAGGGCATAGCTCAGGTGGCTCATAAAATAGCGGCGTTCGCCTTTGTAATCCAAAGCCGCCCAATTGCCGAGACACGCCTCTTTTTCCAGAAAAGGCACTGTTTCGCGTGAACTCTGCTCGCCCTGTTCGCCCTGATGACTCAACAAATGCAGGATTTGACGCATCCAATTTGTCCCCGCCTTGGGGTAGGTGACAATAAACACGTCGTCGTCACGCACGACAAAGCGGTCACTCAAGTCATCCAAGCCCTGTTGCGTGACAAAAGGTGGATAGACCATCTGGCGGCCTGTGCCATCGTCAGCCAAGCTATACTGAAAATCCAACATTGCTCTGATCCTTTACTTGTGTGGTTCTGTGGGACTGGCGATTTGTTTGCTGTTGTCCGCCAAAAGCGCTCGGTATTTTTGCAAAGGCCACATCACAGTGCCCAAACTCACTAATGTGAAAAATTGCTTGAGGAGGAGGACGTGGATCACCTGCCAACCAGCAAAATAGATGCCGCCAATGCCCAACGCAACCGGAATCAAGATCAGATTTAAGCTGTTGTCCAGGGTGGACGAAAACTCGCGGCTGAGATCAAAGAGAGGGCAGAGTTGCCGTAAATTTTGATCCATCAAAATAATCTGCGCTGTGTCAGTCGCCGCAGTCGATGCGCCGCGCAGCGAGATGGAAACCTGCGCCTTCTTCAAGGCAATCGTATCGTTGATGCCATCCCCCACATAGCAGATCGTGCGCCCTTCGCTCTGCAATTGCTCGATGATGGCTGCCTTGTTTTGGGGCAAAGTCTGGGCAAAATAGCGATCAATGCCCAGCTCCTGCGCCAGCTTGCGTGTGGGCGCTTCGTGATCACCGGAAATGATCACAATTGATTTTATACCGCGCTGGTGTAGACCAGCGACAACTTCTGCGGCTTCGGGGCGCATAGTGGGCAGCAATTCCAACGCGCCGCCCAATTGATCATTGATTGCCACCAGGACAAGCGAGTGTCCCTGTTCGTGGCAGGCGGCCTGGGCTTCACGGATTTGGGAAGGAATGGCGATGCCTTCCTCTTCGATGAAGCGGATACTGCCCACCCGCACCAGTTTATCTTCGATCTGGACGCTCAATCCGTACCCGACCTGATAGGCAGCATCGCCAATCTGCGGCAGTGTCAGATTGCGGTCGTGGGCGGCGTGCAGGATGGCGCGGGCAATGGGATGGGTCTGGCGATACTCGGCCGCGGCGGCCAGCATCAGCAGACTGTTTTCGTCATAGCCGGCGCAGGTGTGAATGGGGCCGAGCGTCGGCTGCTCCTGGGTGAGCGTCCCCGTCTTGTCAAAGACAACTGTATCCACATCACGCAGCAACTCCAGGGTGCGTCCATCCTTCACCAACACGCCCTGGCGCGAGAGAATGCGGAAGTAGTTGAGAATGCCAATCCCACCGATGGCGTTCATACGGTTGCCAAAATGGGCCGTGACCACAGCCACTGCGCCCATTGGCCCCAGCAACGGCAGTGAAATCAGACTGAGCAGCAGAGTGGGCCAGACTGTTTTTTGCGCCAACGTTTCCGAACGCAACTGCACGCCCGTCTTGAATTCGGTCGTGCGGTTGAGCAGTTGGCCGATCTGCGCTGCTGTCGTCGTTTTGCCCGCCTGCTCCACCTCCACCTGAATTTTGCCTGTCAGCAAGAGCGTCATGGCAAAGACCGGGTCGCCGACGATCTTTTCCACCGGCTGCGCTTCCCCCGTCAGCATCTGCTGATCGACACTCGCCATCCCCTGGGTAATCACCCCATCGACCGGAATCAATTCTCCCGCATTGACAACGACGATATCGCCGCGCTGCACCTTTTCGATGCTGGTTTGCACCTCCACCCCATCCACCAACACCCAAGCTGTCTGCGCAGAGAGCCGAAAGACATTGACCAGACTCTTTTTGGAGTCGCTCTTGACCTGTAGCAGCAGCCTTTGGCTGAATGTATAAAAGAAACCCGTCGTGGCCGCCGCGATAAAGTAACCCCCGGCCAGACAGGCAAGCACTGTAATGCTCGACAGCGCGTTGACATGCACCTTGCCTTCTTTACGCAAACTTTCATAACTGTTGCGGAACATGTGGCGCACGCTATAGAGCAGACCGGGGATGCTGAGCAGATGTAAGGGCGGGTAGAGAACCGTGCCTGCAATCGCCAGACCCAATGAAATCGACCCAACCGTAAAGTCGCGGTTGACATTCTGCGCCATCGGGTTGCGCGGCTGGGCTTTGGCATCGCCAGCAAACTCGCGCAATTGCCCTTCCCGCTGCGCATCCCCCAAAATCGGTTTGAGCAGTTCTTCGCTGACCCGTTCCAGCACTACCATCCCCCGATCCCACGCTTCTTTGCTCAGTTCATAGACCTCAATGCTCGCTTGGTAAAGATACTGGTTGACAGGTTCAACCTCGCTGCGATAGAACTCTTTGCTGCGCGCATACATATCGTTGGCTCGTTGCGCCATATCCGCATTCAAGGCAACCGCCTCGGGCAGATGCTTCTGATAGAGCGCTTCGCTCTTTTTCCAGAAAGAGGCCAGTTTTCCGAAAGCGTCGGCTTTGGCCGGTTGGGCGTCTACTCCGTTGTGATGAACTCCGTTCGTGTATACGCCGTTGCTGTGCGCGCCATTGTTTTGAACCGGTATCGCTCCCTTATCAGCCCGGTTGGCAAGCCGCTTGCGTAGCCCGTTCAAAAGGGTCTCCCCGGAATTGGTCATCTCAGTAAATAGGGTCATGCGAAATGTAGTTCCTTGTAAATGGTAAGATTATGCAAAGATAAACTCCAAACCTGTACCAGCCATACGCTCTTGGTACAGGTTGTCAAAACGGTGATTTTGTTCCGCGGTGAAATAGTTCTGCCAGTCGCCAATCTCGCCCTTACGCAAATGTTTGACCTCGCCACCCTGCAGCGATGCGCGTCCCAGATTGCTCTTTGGATCCGCCGCCACCGACTGGAATGAGCTTTTCTGGATGACCTGCGCTAACAAGGCCGGGGTAACCGGGTAGCCAATAAAATCGGCTAACTGCATAATGCTGACGGCGCGTTGGCGATGAAAATCTTCGTATTTCACAAAGAGAATATTGTCTGCCTGTTGGCTGGCCTGCCACCAACCCAACACATGGTCAAACCAGAGTCCATAGTGCATATAGCCAGCCATAAACAGTTCAAAAAACTCGTCCCAATTGCCGGTATAGGCAAAGTCGGGGTGCTCCAGGGCAAAATGATAGGTCGAGACGGCGCAATCTTTCGGGTTGCGTGCCACGTATACATAGTTTGCTCGGCTATTTTGTACCCCAAACATCAGTTGATAGGGGCAATGGCTGAGATAGCGGCGTGGGCTAGGCCGCTCAAACACATCGTACTTGCCATACCCCACAAACCGTTCTAGATAGGGCAGCGCCTCGCGCAGATTGACA
Source organism: Litorilinea aerophila (assembly GCA_945897075.1). Taxonomy (GTDB): domain Bacteria; phylum Chloroflexota; class Anaerolineae; order Caldilineales; family Caldilineaceae; genus JACQGT01. The sequence continues at coordinate 45,656 of CAMDEX010000010.1, read as the reverse complement.
TCACCAGTCTCACCCTGATTGACCAACAGATGCACAATTTGGCGTATCCAGGAACTGCCAGATTTAGGATAGGTGACAACAAAGAGATCGTCATCACGTACCACAAAGTCGCGGTTGATCTGATCGATGACCGACTGAGATGCGAATTCTGGGAAGACGATTTGGCCGCCCTTGCCATCACGCACAAACGTATGTTTCAATGGAATCTTCATGACAAATCCTTTGTATCCACATGCGGTGTTTGCTTACTTAGATGCTTGCCAAGTTACCTGCAACTCCTCCACGCCACGGAAGAGTGAATGTTGACGCAGGCTCGGCTCGTGGGTCAGTTGCAGTCCGCGCAGACGCTCGCCTAGCACCCTGAAGGCAATTTGCCCTTCGAGTCGTGCCAGCGGCGCGCCCAGGCAAAAATGAATCCCCGTACCAAAGGCCAGATGCCGATTGGGTGAACGCGTCACGCGCAAGCAATCAGGCTCAGGAAACTGTGTCGGATCGCGATTGGCGGCACCCAGCCCAAGCCACAACACATCACCCGCCCGGATCGCCACCTCACCTAGCGCAAAATCAGTAGCCGCTGTCCGTTTAGAGAATTGGACAGGTGCATCATAGCGCAACATCTCCTCCACTGCAGCGGGGATCAACGCCGGCAGCTCGGCCATTTTTTGCTGCTGATCGGGGTGACGTAACAATGCCCACAGCCCATTGCAAATCGTGTTCATGGTGGTTTCGTGACCAGCAAAGAGCAGCACAATACACAGGCTTATCAGTTCTCGGTCGCTGAGTGGCGCATCGCTATCCGATGTAATGAGTGCGCTGATTAGATCGTCTTGGGGGCGACGACGTTTTTCTTCAATAACCGTCCTTAAATAATCTTCCATCTCTTTATGCATCTGGTAAATCGCGTTGACTTGCGCCGGCGGATAGCCAGCCTGGACATACTGAGCCCCAAAGAAAAGGAGCAACGTCTTTGACCACGCTGCCATCTGTGCAAACAGGTCGGTTGGCAAGCCAAGTAAGGCCGCGATCACCAGCACAGGTAGTGGATAGGCAAAGCTACCTGCTACTTCCATCTGCCCCTGCTCAACCACTTGATCGATCAGTTGATGCGCCATCCCTGTAATCTGCGGCTGCAATTTTTGTACCCTGGACGGCGTGAAGCCCTCGTTGACTAACTTGCGCAAGCGGGTATGAGCTGGCGGATCAATACGAAAAAAACGTCCGGCATGCAATTCCTCAAGATAGGCCAGTTGCGGCTGCACGGCTGCTGGTGGCATGACTGCTGGTGCGGGTCGAAAGGCAATAAGGCGTGGGTCTTTTAGTAACGGCTCTACCTCGCTATAGCGCGTCAACACCCAGGCACGCATCTGTTCACTCCACAACACAGGGTGAGTTGCCCGCAACTCCGCATAGCATTCGTAGGCAGTGGGTGATGTAGCAAGAGTAGTAAAATTTAAGCTAGCCAAATCGAGCTTCATTGCTGGCTCCGTAACGTCTGGTGGATCGCCGCCAGCAGCGCATCCTGCGTACTGTGCAAAAAGAAATGCCCACCCTCGAAAAAGTGCATTTGGAAAGATTGATCCGTCTGCTGCCGCCAGCCGTCCAACTGTTCAGCCGTGGCGTGAGCGTCTTCCTTGCCGCCCAAGACGGTAATCGGGCAGGCAAGCGGCGCATCCTCTGTGTAGCGATAGCTTTCGGCCAACTGGAAATCGGCGCGCAGGGTGGGCAACATCAGTTGCAACACCGCCTGATCGACGGCGATCTCCTGGGGGATGGCGTTGCCCGCTTGACGCAACGTCTGCACGATCTGGGCATCGGGCAATTGGGAAAGGTGGAGCGGCGGCTGGGCAATCTGCGGCGCACGGCGCGCCGCGATCAACAGGTGCGCTGGCAGGGGCAGACCGCGTTGGCGCAAGGCGCGCGCCGTCTCATAGGCTACCAACCCACCCATACTGTAGCCAAAAAAGGCAAAGGGGCGATCCAATTCTGGTTGCAACACATCCACCAGCGCCGCGGTTAACCGAGTCAAATCGGTAAAAGGCGCTTCACCCAGCCGGTTGCCCCGCCCCGGCATTTGCACAGCGCAGACTTCGATCTCTGGCGGCAACTGCGACGACCAGCCGTGGAACAACGCCGCGCTGCCGCCGGCATAGTGAAAGCAGAAGAGGCGCATACGCGCCGCCGGATTGGGTTGCGGACGGATCAGCCAATTGGGGATTGGGGATTGGGGATTGGGGATTGGGTTGGATCGCGTCTCTGACGGCGCACTCCGGGCATAACCGAGTTGTTCGGCCATCGCCCAGGTGACTTCACCCAGCGGCGTTTGCGCGGCGGATTCTTGCCAGCGGTCAGCGATATTGGGGTCAATCTCCTTGTGATGATGAAACTTGACATCACCCAGCATACGCGATTCTTCGTGCAAGCCGCTGGTCATGCGCTGGCTCTTTTCCTGATAGGGCTGCACCATCCCCTCTGCAAAGTCAATTCCCAAGAAGTCGCACAGGCTCTCCATTGTCGCGCGCGGCTGGCGCACCAGAGTTTCAAATTGCACCCGCTGCTGACGCTGGGCAGGCACCTCCTGCAAAAAGCGCAGAATGTTCTGCTGGCTGATCAACCAGGCCGCTTCGCCCAACGCTGCGGTGGAGAATTTGCGCGCGCCCGCCTCGCCGCGCAAACTCGGCATCAGCGCATACATCAGCTGATCCAGCCGCGCATCGGCAAAGGAGCGGATCGCGCCGTGGGGGTGACGGGTCAGGTGAATGTAGCGGGGCTGGTCAAAGTAGAGTTCGGCTCGCCGCAAAATATCCAGATTGAGCGTATCTTGCGGCGTTTTTTCGACCAGAATGCGCGGTGTGGGCGCGTCTGCCAACCGGGCTTGCAAATGGCGGTACAACTCCTGCGCACTTGTGCCCTGGGCCGCCAATCCGCTCAGCCACTCCTCGGCCTGGGCAGGCGACCAATCGAACAGTTGGGTAATCGCCTTCAGCACGCCTTCGCGCCAGATGCTGCTTTCACCGGTCAAGGCTGCGTCCCGCTCGGCCAGGGTTTCATAGCCCATCAAGACCAATTCAGGCGGCGCAAAAAGTTGCGGATGGCCGGCCAACATCACGCGCAAGAGGGTGGAGCCAGAACGCCCGGCTGCCAGCACAAAAATGGCCGACGGATTTTTTGTGGTCGGCTGACGGCGCAAGGGGGGAAGCAGAGGCAAGCGCGCGCGGATTTCAGCCACATCGGCGGCGGTGAGCGGCGCAGCCGTGGAAAATTGGTGTGGGCCGCTGCCGTTGTGGGTTGTCCCCAGGGTTTTGGCGACAGTGGCGGGATATTCGGCTTCGAGATAGGCGGCCAGCTCGGCAATCGTGGGGGCGTTGAAGATGGCGACCACATGAAAAGTGTCGTGAAATTCTGCTTCCATCTGGGCAATCAGCCGCGCTGCGTTGAGGGACGCGCCGCCCAACCCAAAAAAGTTATCCTCAATCCCCACCTGCTCAACCTGCAAGGCGTCTTGCCAAAGCGTGAGCAGGCGACGTTCCAGCGCGGTGCGCGGAGCCGTCGTTGGCGTAGATCGTTCCGTGTGCTGCTGACGTACCGCGTCAAAATCGCCCGCCTCCAGCCGCTTCGCCAACTTCACCCGCTGCAATTTGCCAATCGCTGTCTTGGGCACATCGGCGCGGCTGACGGGGATCAGATAGTCCAGGCGAATGCCGATGCTCTTGGCGACAACCTGTCGAATCTGCTCCAACAGACCCGGCAGGTTGCCATTGTTCTCCTGGGGGCAGAAGAAGAGGGCGACCTCTTCGCGATTGCTTGCGAGCATCCGCACAGCGCAGGCGACGGTGTAGGAGCGTTCCACGCCAGGGAGTTGCTCGACAACGGCTTCGATCTCGCTGTTGGCGTAATTAGCGCCGTTGACAATAATGCTTTCTTTGGCGCGCCCGGTCAACACCAGTTCGCCGTCAATGATCATCCCCAGATCGCCCGTGTCGAACCAGCCATCCGCCAGAAAAACCTCCTGATTGGCGGTCGGGTTGTTGAAATAGCCAGACGAAACCGCCACGCCCTGGACTTGAAAACGTCCGACGGTTGCTTCGGGCAGCAGCCGATTCTCCGCATCAACAATCCGCATAGCCATGCCGGGGATGATCGAACCCAAGCTGGTCAGCCCGATGCTGCCGGGTGCGTGGGGTGGCACTTGCACCACTTCGCCTGCCAACGAAGCGCGCTCGACCCAGAACGCTTTGTAGGGCGCGTGGACTGTCGCCCTATAATAGGTGATGCCCGACCCCATTTCAGCCATGCCAAAACAGGGCTGCAACGCCGTCGGTGCCAGTCCATAGGGGGTCAGATTTGTGAAAAAGTTTTGCATCGTTTCCGGAGAAACAGTTTCACCGGCACAGAGCAGCGTCTGGATGCAAGAGAGATCCCAGTCTGCTGGCGTTCCCTCGTCTATCTTTTCCAGCGCGCTATTGACCAACGCATAGGCAAAATTGGGGGACGCGCTGTAAGTGGCCCGGTAGTGATCGATGAGATGTAGCCAATTGAGCGGATTACCGGCCACAGTTGCTTTGGGGACGAGGACTTGCTTGCAGCCCAGAGCAACCGCGCGCAAGTGCAGATCAGAAATCGGCCCGATATGCTCCAGGGGCAGCCAGTTCAACGAAACTGTGTGGCGGGTGTGGCCGCAATAGAGGTTGGCAGAACGGGCGCGGGCGAGCAGGTTGCCATGGGTCAATGGGATCAGTTTAGGCGTGCCCGTGCTGCCAGAAGTCAGACTAAAAAAGGCCACATCTTCGGGCTGGGCCGGGTGATGGACAGGATCGGGTGCGTGCGCACGCAGCGCTTCAACGCTGACGATCTGTTCTGGCAGGAGAGGCAGCCAGCGCGACAGATCACCCATTGCCGTCTGCGTGGCGGCATCGGTCACAATCAGAGGCTCTTCCAGTTGCCGCCAGACCTGTTTCAGCCGTTCCAACTCACCGTTGGCTTCACGATAAGTCGGGGGCACGGCTGTCATCACCGGCGTAAAACCGCCCAGAAGACAGGCCCAGAAAACGGGCAAAATGTCCTGGTTGTGGCGCAGTTGCAGGATCAGGTGGGCCTGCGGCTGTAGGCCCTGTTGCCGCAGCCCCGCGAGAATCCGTTCGGCGCTGTTCAGCAACCCGGCATAGGATTGGCATTGCTCGCTGCCATCGGCCTGGACGTAGACGATCTGTTCGCCCATCACCTCGGCTGCTATCTGGCGCAGCAAAGAGGGCAATGTGAGCGAACGCTGGGCCTCTGCGGGCAAGGGCACGCCGTAGACAAGTGCGCTTTTTGTCTGCACCTTTGGTTTTTGTGTTGTCTCAAGTGCGTTTGGCGCAAGACCCATCGTTGATTTGCTCCCTTAGCCGCAGATCGCGCGCAGTGTTTCAATCACACGTTCATTTTCGTGCGGTCGCGCAAAAGTGATACGCAACGTCTCCGGCAGATGAAAGGTCTCCCCCTGGCGTATCATCACCCCGCGCGACAGAGCGGCCACCGCAATCTGCTCGCTAGGCAGGGGAAGATCGGTGAGCAGGATATAGTTGCTTTGGGTTGGCACATAGCCAAAACCCAGCTCGGCACAGGCTCGATAGTAGTAGCTGCGCCCACTCTGCGCCAGCGCGATGGTTTGGGCGATGTGGGCTTCGTCATCCAAAGCCGCGGCCGCGGCTAGACAGGCGAGACGCCCGGTGTGGAAAGGCAACTTGGCCTGACGGACACGGGCGAGCAGATCGCTGTCGCCAAAGGCATAGCCGATACGCAGCCCGGCCAGCCCGTGCAGTTTCGAGAAAGTGCGCGTCACTACTATCCGATGCCCCTGCTGAATATAATCGAGCATACGTGGAAAATCTGGATCATCGGCAAATTCCATATAGGCTTCATCAAAAACCGCAATTACCTGTTCGGGCAAGGCGGCCAGGAACGCGCCCACCTCGGCATGGGTGACGATAGTACCCGTGGGATTGTTGGGATTGCAGATAAAGACCATCCGCACTGTTTCGTCAATGGCATCCAGCACCTGCTGTAAATCAATGGTGTAGTTACGCAAAGGCACCAGAATCGGCTGACAGCCAAAGTTTTTCGCCAAGATTTCGTAAAGATTGAAGGTGGGCGCAGCAATCACCACCTTATCGCCGGCTGTGAGCAATGTTTGGACGATCATCCGTAAGACATCCCCAGAGCCATTGCCGGCCAGAAACTGATCGGAAGCCAACCCGCCGCCGATGCGTTGGACTAATTTTTGCACCAGAAAGACTTCATCATCAACCGGATAGCGATTGATTCCGCTTAGGGTCTCTTCGATGGCAGCCAATGCCAAAGGGGATGGCCCCAAAGCGTTCTCGTTGGAGCTTACCTTGAGCAATTGTTGGGATTGCTGTAGACGCTCTCTGCCCGGCTGGCTATTAACGTAAACTCGCTGGGCGAGAGAAGATTGAACCGTCATCTATCTGTTCCTTTGGTGATTCGTTGCCCTACTGCGCTTGCTCGCATAGGATTTTAACGGGAAGACAAAAATAGGCCAAAATTTTGATCCGTTGTTGCTACGAGACTATAACAGCACACTGCAAATAAATCATTAAGAGAACAATAACAGCGCGCTAATGTTCGCCCAGAATGAGTTTACGGAACAAGCAGCGTCTTTCTGAATTGATCAATACCGTTGTAAAATTGGAGGGGCGGTTTATACCGATGCCTTCATCGGTGATCGCCAAAACAGAATTCGTCACGATCTCGTCACGCTACTAAAACGTTTTTTAATGGATTTGCTATTGACAACAGCCATGATTCGCAGATATGATGAAGCGTCATATCTACAAATTATTATTATATTTGGGTTTCCATGCCACCTTTACGATTTCATCTGTTCGGCCAAGCACAGATAGAGGTGGGCGAAGAGGCACTCGTGGGCTTTATCAGCGCCAAAGCCCAGGCCCTCCTCATCTATCTGGCAATGTCGCCGGGACGCCAGGCGCGCACGCGGCTGGCGAATCTGCTCTGGAGCGAATTCAGCGACGATCAGGCGCGCAACAGTTTACGCACAACACTGAGCAACCTCAACCGGCTGGTCGGCCCCCATCTCACCATCGAACGCGATGCGGTCAGCTACAACCGCAAGCAGCCTTACTGGCTGGATGTAGATGTTGTGCGGACTACCTTCGATTCCCCCCTGGACGGCACGCAGTTGCCGCGCTGGGAGGAGGCATCCGCTCTCTACCGGGGCGGGCTGCTGGAAGGCTTTTCCATACGCAACACCCCGGTTTTCGAGGATTGGCTGCTGATGCAGCGGGAACATTACCACGGGATGGCGCTGCGTGGGTTGAGCAGGCTGGCCGATCAGTGCATCGCCGAAGGCGCGTATGAGAGCGGGCTGGCAACCACCCAGCGTCTGCTCCTTCTGGAGCCCTGGCTGGAACAGTCCCACCGCCAGCAGATGCTCCTTCTGGCCTACGACGGCCAGCGTTCCGCGGCGCTGACCCAATACGAGACGTGCCGTGCTGTCCTGGCCGCAGAGTTTGGCGTGCAGCCACAAGAGGAGACGACGGCTCTCTTCCAACAGGTGCGCAGCGGCACGCTGCCCCTGCCAACACCCCGGCAACGGGCACGGCCAGGCTGGATGGGGCGGCTGCGCCAGTTGGTCCAGCCAGCCTTTGCCCCAGCCAGCCAGCCTTCCCCTACCCCCCTCCAACCCTCCATTGACTGGGACTCATTGCCGGACGCCCCCCAACTGGTGGGCCGGGAAGCAGAAGCAGATCAATTGACCGCGTGGCTGACTAGGGAGCAGTGCCGTCTGGTCACCCTCTACGGATTGGGGGGGCAGGGCAAGAGCGCATTGGCCGCCACTGTCGTGCGTTCATTGGTTGGGCCGTCTCCCATTGCCGATCAATCCCTGGAGAACCTCCCCGATGAAGCAGAGTACACAGAAGATAGACCTTTCCAGGTAGTACTCTGGCTTTCCCTGCGCCACAGCCCCAGCTTGACAGAGATGCTGCGCACTTGGGCGCTTTTTCTTGCCAAAAGGGATGCGGATATCCCATCCGGGGTGGATGAGATGATCTCTTTGCTCATCGAATGTCTGCGCCGCTGGCGCTGTCTGTTGGTACTGGACGATGTGGAAGATATTCTGCGCAAAGCAGATGTAACGGCCGGCGCTGCGCAGAACTATAGAGAATACAGCAACTTCTTCAAGCGCATCGCCACCAGCGACCACCAGAGTTCTCTGCTTCTGATTAGCGATGAACAATTCCAGGAGATAGAACAGTTGATGCAGAGCGTTGGGCCGCGCGTGCGCGAGATGCGCCTTCCCCCCCTCACGCGCCAGGCCTCCCGGCTGCTCCTGCGCCGGCAAGGGATAGACGCGGAAGATGTCGTGCTGGACAGCGCTGCCCAACGCTGCGCAGACCACCCGCTGGCGTTGTTGGAGACAGCCCACGTCGCCCACGCCCTCTTTTCTGGTGATCTGGCCGCTTACCTGGCCGCCAATATACCGATTACCGGGGCAATGTATGATCTTCTTGGCGAGAGTTTTGCCCGCCTCTCGGCTCTGGCATTGGAGATTCTCTCCGTCCTGGCCGAGGCGCGCACCCCTCTCGCCTGGAGCGCCCTCCACGGCTCTCTCTCCTCCAGCCCCAGCACGCGCGAGTTGATGGAGGCCCAGCTTACGCTTTTGCGCCGCTGTCTGGTCGAGAAGGAGGATACCGGGATCGGGCTATCGGCTCTGGTGGCGGGGTATATGCAAGAGAGGCGAACGGGCGGGGGCGCAAGATAGAACTACGCATCTTGACGGATTGCGCGGCCCGCCGCAAACTGGCATACTAACGGCAGTTGAGGGTACGGCCCGTTGGCCCCGGATCGTATACCGTTCAATCATTCTTCCTCCTCCTTTGTGTGTAGGGAACGGCGCTCGGACTGCGGTCCGAGCGCCGTTTTCGATTGGCGCGTTGGAAGAAGTTCGACTTTTCCGAAAAGTCGAACTTCTGGTACGTTAGACGCCACCCCCTATCTGTGCTAAAATCCGTCCCAAGCAATCCAATAAAACCACCAAGACACAAAGACACAAAAGAAATGCAATTCTCTCTCTTCTTCGTGTCTTTGTGCCTTTGTGGTTCGCATAGGTTTTCGTAGAGCCAGAGGATACCCCGATGAGTTTTCTGAAGAAGCTGTTTGGCCGCAACAAATTGGACGGCGACGCGCTGGCCCGTTCGTCTGAGATCGGCGATTACGCCCAGATCGAACTGCTGGGCCACTTTGAAAAGCCGCGCGCACTCCACGAGGATCGGGAGCAGCGCCGTTGGGAACGGGTGCTGCCCCGCTCCTACGTCGAAGAGATTGACCTGCTCACCCGCCAGGGCTGGCTCACTTTCAGCGGCGCTATCTACCGCTTGACCGACGTCGGCAAACCATTTCTGGCTGCTTATCGGGCGCGCCAGGCGCGCGAGAAGACCGAAGCCATCGCCGCGGTTCACAAAGCGCTTGTCAAAAAAGATAGCAGCGAAGCGCTCGCCATCCGTCGCGCCTATGAAGATCGCCAGCCGCTGGGCAAAGCCGAATGGAGCGGCCCGGACCCGCAAATGAGCCACAGCTCGCTGACCCGACGCATCCTCTTTCTGGAGCATTGGCTGCTGGAAGGGTTGGGCGCAGAGACGCTGGATTGGCTGAAACTCTATGCCGCGGACCAGCATCTGTGGGGCGCGCACTGGCGGCTGCGCGCCGACGAGATTCCCCCGGCTATCCTGGTGGAGCTGGCGACCGACAAGCTGGACGGCGTAGAAGCGGCCTATTGGCGGGCCTATGGCCTGGGCCTCTATGTGGACAACCAGGAGACGTGGCAGCGCTGCAAAGGCGGCGATCACGTGCGGCGCATCGAAATCGGCGGGCCGGACGACGAACAGACCTGTATGCCCTGCAAAATCCACCGCGGCCAGAAGTATTTGGTGGCGCGTGTGCCCGAACTGCCCCACAAAAACTGCAAATCCCCTTTCGGCTGCCGCTGCGAATATCTGCCCGTGCTGGAAAGTTACGCGGATATTGCTGGATAGACGGCAGACGGCAGACCGAAGACGACAGCCTCCGCGTCTCGCTTTGGCAGCTATCCGCCGTCTGCCGTCCGCCGTCCGCCGTCCGCCGTATGCGGTCCGCCGTCTGTATCAAACCCGTATCCTCATAACGGAGTCACTCCTATGCCCTCCTCCCGCCGTTTTGCAATCCTGGCCGAACGCCCCATCAACAAAGAAACCTTTGTCCATCCCTGGCCCGAAGCCGGGCTGATCGTAGCAGACAGCCCCTTCGACCCCGCGCCCAGCCTGCGCCTGCAAGATGGCCGCGTCGTCGAGATGGACGGCAAGCAGCGGGCCGACTTTGACGCCCTGGATATTTTCATCGCCGAACACGGGCTGGACCTATCTGTGGCGGAGGAGGCAATGGCAACCCCCTCTTTGCAGATTGCCCGGATGCTGGCCGATATTAATGTGCCGGCGGCCGCGGTGCGCCGTCTGGCGATTGGCTGCACACCGGCCAAACTAGCGGAGATCATCCGCCCCATGAATGTGCTGGAAATGATGATGGGGCTGGCAAAGATGCGCGTGCGGCGCACGCCGGCCAACCAGGCCCACGTCACCAACTGGAAAGAAAGCTCCGCTCTGCTGGCCGCGGACGCGGCCGAAGCCAGTCTGCGCGGCTTCGCCGAGATCGAAACAACTGTGCGCATCGCCCGCTTTGCCCCGGTCAACGCATTAGCCATCCTCATCGGTGCCCAGACCGGGCGAGGCGGCGTCCTCACCCAATGCGCGGTGGAGGAGGCGCTGGGGCTGAAAATTGCGATGAAAGGACTGACCAGCTACGCCGAGACCCTTTCGGTCTACGGCACAGAGCGCAGCTTTGTGGACGGCGACGACACGCCTTGGTCCAAAGCCTTTCTCGCCTCGGCCTACGCCAGCAGGGGCGTGAAGGTGCGCTTCACCTCCGGCACCGGCTCCGAGGCGCTGATGGGCCACGCCGAGGGCTGTTCGATGCTCTATTTGGAGGCGCGCTGTCTGGTGATCACCCGCGGCGGGGGCAGCCAGGGGGTGCAGAACGGCTCGATCTCCTGCATCGCCCTGCCCGAATCGCTGCCCGGCGGCGTGCGCGTTGTCCTGGCCGAGAATCTGCTGGCCTCGCTGCTGGGGTTGGAATGCGCGGCGGGCAACGACGCCCTGGCCTCCCACTCCGACATCCGCAAGACGGCCAAACTGATGCTCCAGTTTATCCCCGGCGCGGATTTTATCCACAGCGGCTACAGCGCAGTGCCCAAACGGGACAATCTCTTTGGCGGCGGCAACTACGACGCCGAGGACTTCGACGACTACAATGTCCTGCAGCGGGATATGCAGGTGGACGCCGGGCTGATCCCCGTGACGGAGGAGCAGGCCATCGCCATCCGTCGCCAGGCAGCGCGGGCCATGCAGTCGGTTTACGCCGAACTGGGCTTCCCACCCATCAGCGACGACGAAGTGGAGGCGGCCAGCCTGGGTCACAGCAGCGACGATATGCCGGATCGCGACCTGCTCCCCGATCTGGCCGCGGCGGACCGTTTCCTGAGCGGCGACGCGGGAATGCTGACGGTCATCGCCGCGTTGGAGCGGCGCGGCTTCGGGGAGATCGCTGCCAACATTTTGGAGATGGGCCGCCAACGCATCATCGGCGATTATTTGCAGCCCGCGGCCATCTTTGACCGGAACTTCCGGGTGCAGAGCGCCATCAACGACGTCAACGACTACACCGGCCCCGGCACGGGCTATCGCGTGGAAGGGCAGCGCTGGCTGGAAATCCAGGCCATCCGCCAGGTGCGCTCGCCCCAGGAATTCATCGCCGATCAGGTCAGCGGGCCCTCGCCCAAACTGGTGGAGATCGGCCCCTTTGCCCGCCAGAGCAGGCCAGAGGAGGTGATTGTGGCGGTGGGTCCGGCCTTTGGCGGCGCGATGACGCGCACAATCGGCGGGCTGAAGCACGAGGATGTGCTGGCCGCCATCTGCACGGGGATTGCCAAAGAGGGGCTGCTGGCGCGCATCCTCAAAGCCTATCGCAGCGCAGACCTGGCGGGCATTGCCCAGGCCGGCGCGGCGATGAGCGGTTCGGGCATTGCCGTGGCTGTGCAGAGCCGGGGCACGGCGATGATTCAGAAGCGGGGCTTGGCCCGGCTCAACAATCTGGAGCTATTTCCCCAGTCGCCCAACCTGACGCTGGAAACCTACGAGGCCATCGGGCGCAACGCGGCCCGCTATGCCAAAGGCGAGGCCGCCCGCCCTGTGCCGGTGAAGGTGGACAATTGGGTGCGTCTGCGTCTGATCGTCAAGACCGCGCTGCTGCACCGCCGGGAGTTAGACGAGGAGCGGGATCAGCCGCCTCAGGAGATGATCTTCGATTGGGAGCCGGACGTGTAGCGCGAAGAGGGGAAGGAACGCGAAGGCGCGAAGGGAGTTGCGCGCGTAAGTAGATTTTTCGTGAATGGTTATGAACGCAGATTGGGAAAGGGTGGACGTATGCTTCAACAAATGATTATTACGACAGAAGATCGACAATTGTTGGAACCGCTGGTGCGCTCGGCGCTGGAACACGAAAAACGGGTGCTTGCCCTGGGCATCGAGCGCACGCGTGAACGTCTGGCTGAGTTTGAGATTCAGTACGAGATGAGTTCGGAGGAGTTTGAGAGAAAACTCAATTCTTTCGATTTGGATGAATCCATCGAATTTAGTGACTGGCGGATGGAAATGGGGATGTTAGATTTACTTGAACGGCAATATAGGACATTGCCATTTGCCAGGATTCCCACATCATAAGCACGAGGGCGCAGAGAAGAATGTGGTGCAGTCTACACCGCCCTCTCTGGAGACGGTTTTGCGGGAAATAGAGCAATTGATTAAATAAATTTGTGTGAGTGAGAGGAATGGGAACCGATTTTCGATTCTGGATGTTGCGGGAGGAGGTGACGGTATGGGCCATCAGTTTGAGCCGCTTTCCTACAAAGTCTTTGGCGCGTGTATCGCGGTCCAGCGGCAATTGGGACCCCACTGTATGGAGGTGGATTACCAGCGCGCGTTGGAGATGGAATTGCGTAAGCAGAATCTCGGCCATCTGCGCGAGCCCAAAATTCCCATCTACTACGACGGTGTTGTGATCACGCAACGCCGCGCGGATTTTGTGATCTGGGACGATGCGCATACAGTCCTGTTGGAAACGAAGGCGGTGAAGATGATACGCCCGGAGGATGTGGAGCAGTGCCAGCTATACCTGCGCAACGGCAACTTTCGCGTCTGTCTGCTGGCGAACTTTGGCCGGATACCCCTGGGCAAAGACCGCTTTGTATGGACACCGACCGGCCGCGCAATCCACGGGCCGCATCCGTGAGGGGAGGGGTTGGAGCGGGGAAGGTTGGGAGCGCGAAGATTGGGAAGGGGCACGAAGACGCGAAGGGTGATCGCGCTGCCCGTCACCCTTCGCGCCTTCGCGTCTCTTCTCCCCCTTCGCGCTCCCAACCCCCCGCGCTCCAGACCCTCTCAATCGTAAGGAGTATTTATGCCCATCCCCCCCGCCGTCATCGAACTGATTGAACGCTTCTCGCGCAATAGCGGCGTGTACAAAAGCGGCGTCTACAACGAAACGCAGGTACGGTCAGATGGTCGCCCTCGTCCAGCGGATGTTGGACCTGCACAAGCAACTGGTCGCGGCGACACTTCCCCACAGCGCAGAGCTGCTGCAACGGCAGATCGACGCCACGGATCGCCAGATCGACCGGCTGGTCTATGAGTTGTATGGGCTGACCGACGAGGAGGTTCCGATTGTGGAGGGGCGCGGCTAACCAATTCCGGGAATCGGCCAGGGAGGTGGTAGTATTTCACGAGAAGGTATGGCCGCTTCCCGGAAGCGTCTACAACTTCAACTTACGCATACGAACACCCACCCAGGCGCGTTGACAATGACCAACCCCTTTGCCCGCTTTGAACGTGACATCCTGCTTCTCTTCACCACCCGCATCATCCGTCTCTTTGCTTATGGCTTTCTTTCCGTCGTCCTGGCTCTCTATCTGGCCGCCATCGGGTTGGACGAGCGGCTGATCGGTCTGCTGATCAGTGTCACCCTGGCCGGGGATGCGGTTGTTTCGTTGTGGTTGACCACATCCGCGGACAGGCTGGGGCGCAAACGGATGCTGATCGTCGGTTCTGCGCTGATGGCCGGCGCGGGCGTGGCCTTTGTGATCACCCGCAACCCGACGCTGCTGATGCTGGCCGCGGTCATCGGCGTGATCAGCCCCAGCGGCGGGGAGATCGGCCCCTTTCTCTCCATCGAGCAGGCCGCGTTGACGCAACTTCTGCCCGACAAGCAGCTAACGGGCGTCTTTGCCTGGTACAATCTGGTCGGATCGTTTGCCACGGCCCTGGGCGCGCTGGCCGGTGGCTGGCTGAGCGGCGCTTTGCAGGAGGCCGGCTCCGCCCCCGCCGATTCCTACCGGGCGGTGATCATCGGCTATGCCCTGGCCGGGCTGGTGCTGCTCCTCCTCTTTGTCACGCTATCGCAGCGGGTGGAGGTGGTGGCACCGGTCGTCGCTGTCAAACGGCGGCTGGGACTGCACAAGTCACGCGGGGTTGTGATGAAGTTAAGTGCGTTTTTTGCCCTGGACGCTTTCGGCGGTGCGTTTGTGGTGCAGAGTATTATGGCTTACTGGTTTCATATGAAGTTTGGTGTGGATGCCCGGCTGTTGGGGTCAATTTTCTTTGGGGCGAACATTCTGGCGGGTATTTCTGCGCTGTTGGCTGCGCGCATGGCGGCCCGTTTTGGGCTGATCAACACAATGGGTTTCACCCACATCCCCTCCAACATTCTGTTGATTCTGGTGCCGCTGATGCCCACGCTGCCCCTGGCGATTGCCGTTTTGCTCGTGCGCTTCAGCATCTCGCAGATGGACGTGCCCACCCGCCAGTCTTACACAATGGCGGTGGTTGACCCAGACGAACGTTCGGCGGCCTCCGGCGTGACGACAATTGCCCGCTCGGTGGGCGCGGCCATCTCCCCCGCGCTGACCGGTCTGCTCCTGGCCAATCCCGCGCTGATCAGCCTGCCCTTTTTTATTGCCGGTACACTGAAAATCATCTACGACCTGCTGCTCTACCGCAGCTTTCAGGCGGTGAAGCCGCCGGAAGAAGTAAAAGGATAGGAGATTGGGGATTTGGGATCGGGGATTGGGGATTTCGTGCTGTGGGCTAAACGATCCCCAATCCCCAATCCCCTATCACCAATCGCCTATCCCCTCCTCCCCATCATCCCATCATCACCCACGGAGTTCTTCCCCATGACAGCATTCAATTTTACCTCTCTTCTTTCCAGCCGCGCCGCCGAGGCCAAGCCGTTGGGCATGGCAAAGCGGGGCAAATACGACTTTGCCGTGGCCTACCCAGACCCGGCCAGCCTGCCCCTGGACGGTCTGGTGGAGGGGCTGAAAAAAGGGCTGGCCGCAGAGGGCCGGGATTTGGCGCTCTACGCCCATCCCCAGGGCTACACACCCCTGCGCGAATTTGTGGCGGCCAAGTTGCAGCGCGACCGCAATATGCAGATGACAGCCGACGACATCATCCTGGGCGATGGCTCCGGCCAGCCTATCCATATGATCGCCGAGACGCTGCTCGACCCCGGCGATGTGGTGATTGTGGAGGATTTTGTCTATGCGGGCACGCTCAACACCCTGCGTCGCTTTGGCGCGGAGCTACGCGGCGTGCCCACCGACGACGAGGGGATGCAGACCGACGCGCTGGAAGTTGTCATACGCGCCGCGCTTGCCGACGGCAAGCCGCCCAAATTCATCTATACTGTGCCTACTTTTCAAAACCCGCAAGGCTGGACGATGAGTCTGGAACGGCGCAAAGCGATGGTGGCCCTCTGCCAGCGCTACGGCGTGCCTATTCTGGAGGACGACTGTTATGTGGACCTGCGCTTTGAGGGGCAGGATGTGACTTCGCTGCACGCGCTGGACGATACGGGGCTTGTGATGTATGTGGCCTCCTTCTCCAAAATCATTGCGCCGGGGATGCGTCTGGGCTATCTGACCGCGCCCAAAGAGATTCTGCAACGGGCGATGGGGGCCAAGAGCGGCGGTTCGGTCAACAGCTTCGCCGCTTTCGCCGTCCACCGCTTCGCCCAGGACAATCTGCTCTCGCACATCGAGGATATCAACGAAGTGCAGCAGGCCAAGCGCGACGCCATGCTGGCCGCACTGGACAGACATTTTAGCGCGGATGGGGTCAGTTGGAGCCGCCCGCAGGGGGGCATCTTCGTCTGGTTGCAGCTACGCGACAGGGCAGACGCGGCCGCCATCCGCGACAAAATCCTGGCCACCGACGACGTGGGTTATCTGCCGGGCAACAACTTTGCCGCGGACGGGGTGGCGGGCAAGAACTGTCTGCGTCTCTGTTTCGGCTACAACACACCAGCCGAGATCGGCGAGGGCATCGCCAAACTGGCCGCGGCCTTTCGGCGGGAAGGGGTATTGTAGAATGGACGACTGACGGCACGCGACAGACGGCAGATAGTATTTGCCCTCGTTTTGCTACTGATTTTACACTACCGCTGTGAAGGATTGCTGCCCGAACCGGTCTACACGACAGCCGTGTACGCGGTGTTGGCCGCTGAGGACGGCGGCTGAATCTGAGTTACGGGAAGGAAAAGCAGAGTGACCCAACCGCGCACAATCCCCGCCTGGCAGCAGGCCATTCTCGACAAGTCTGGTCGTCCCGGCGCAGAATGGAGCAAGATTGACAAAGAAGCGATGTTGCGCCAGCCGATTTCTGCGCTGTTTGAAGAGCAGGTTGCCCGTAGCCCGCAGCGCCTGGCCGTCAAGACGACTTCGGTTCAACTCAGCTATGCCGAGTTGAATCGGGCTGCCAACAGAGTGGTCCGCTCCATTCTGGCCGAACAGCAGGAGAGTACAGCCCCGGTTGCCCTCTGCTTTTCCGAGCGATCCAATCTGGTGGTGGGCATACTCGGCGTTTTGAAGGCTGGCAGGTTCTTTGTCATTCTTGATCAGCACGCCAGCCCTGAACAGAATAGCCGTATTATCACCGACTTGCAAACCGATTTGCTCTACACGGACGTGGATTCACTGAATTTTGATCAGGCGTCCAGCGTCGGCTTTCCCCGGATTTGTCGGATTGACCAACTGGACCCCTCCCTCGCTGACAAAAACCTGAGCGCCACTCCCTCTGCGCATCCAATTGCGCGCCTTGTCTACACCTCGGGTTCAACCGGCCGACCCAAAGGTGTGATACAAAGCCAACAGCAAATAGTACACGCACTGATCAATTATCATACTCTCGTTCGCTTCACACCCGACGACAGTTTATTGTATAACTCCACGACAGGCTTTTCGAACGCTCTCGTTCCCCTGCTTTGCGGGGCATCTCTCTTTCCAATTGACCTAAGGACGGAAGGCATTTCTGTGCTGGCAGAGCGGATCAGACAGGATAAAGTCACAGTATTTCACATCGTGCCAACAGTATTGCAGCACTTTGTCAGCACGCTTCGTCCCGATGAGACTTTCCCGGCACCCCGGGTGATTTCTTTGATGGGCGAACCTGTCTCCCGTAAACAAATCAACTTGTTTCGTCTGCATTTTCCACAGACTATCTTTATCAATTTGTTGGGATCAAAGGAATCCCTCGACTACCGGGCTTTTGCTTTGGATGCAGAGACGCTGGTGACAGGCGATACTCTACCGGCTGGGTATGCCTTGGAGGACACAGACATCTTGTTGGTCGATCCTACGGGTAAGCCTGTTGCAGAGCAGGGCATTGGTGAAATTGTGGTTAAGAGTCGTTACCTTTCGCCTGGCTACTGGAACAACCCAGAATTGACGGCTCGTAAGTTCCGGGAAGATCCCTCTAGCAGTGGCAAACGCGTCTATTTTACCGGCGATTTGGGCAGGTTTTTGCCCGATGGCTGTCTTGTCACGGTGGGGCGCAACGACTTTCAGGTTAAGATTCGCGGCTATCAGGTGCGCCTGGATGAGGTCGAAACGGCGTTAGCGCAGATTGATGGGGTGGTGGAATGCGCGATTGTATTGAATGACGAACCTCTTGACCACTTCTCTTTGGATGCGTATGTGGTGGCAAAGCAACCAGGCATCACACTCTCCGCTTTGCGCGCCGCGCTTGCCAAAAAACTGCCTGAGTATATGCTACCTGCGCGGTTCGTTTATCTGGACGCTTTACCCTACACGCCAATGGGCAAAGTAGATCGCACTGCCTTGAAGTCTATGGCTCCATCCAGGCCATTGAGCGACGCCCCTTTTGCCCAGGCCAGTACGCCAATCGAGCATACAGTTGCTGCTTTCTGGGCTGACGTTCTCGGTCTGGACGCAATCGGCATCCACGACCCTTTTCTGGAGTTGGGCGGCCACTCCTTGCAGGCGATGCGTATTGCGGCCCGCGTGAATGAGGAGTTCGGCGTGGAGATTCCCCTGGCCGAGATGTTTGCTGCGTCTACGGTGGCGGAGATGGCGCTGGCGGTGACGGCTGCGCTGGCAAGCGAGGCAGACGTCAACCCGTTTGAGCAGAACGAAAACGGATCTATCCGATGAATGGGCAACGAAACATCCCTGAATGGCAGCAGGCCGTCATAGACAAATGCTATCATCCGACGGGCGTGTGGGAGGAGTTTCTCGAAAGCGAGTACGAAACGTCTATCCCGGCGCGTTTTGAAAAAATTGTGGAGCGTTTTCCTGAGCGGCTGGCCGTTGTGGATGAGCAGCGCAGCCTGACCTACGCCGAACTCAACGCAGCGGCCAACAGAGTGGCGCACGGATTGCTGGCCCGACTCGGCCCAGACCCCGAACCAGTCGTCCATCTCTTCGAGCAGAATGTGGATGCGGTGATCGCTCTGCTGGGCATTATGAAAGCAGGCAAATTCTACGTGCCTTTGGATACGCGCTCACCGGCTGACTATCTGCGGGGAACGCTCTCTTTGCTGGAAAGCAGATTGCTTCTGGCCGACGAGACAGCCAGAAGGCAGGCCGAAAATGTTGCGGATGGGTTGACCGTTATCAGCACACTGGCTGAAGTGAGCGGTGACGCTGACAACAACCCAGGCGTAACGGTAGGCCCGGATGATTATCTCTACGTCATTTTCACTTCCGGTTCGACAGGTGTGCCGAAGGGTGTCATCGAAAACCACCGCAATGCTTTACGCTACTCGGCCCTGTATATCAATTATTGCCATGTCTGTTTGCAGGATCGAAACCTTCTCACCCTGAGATTGAGTTTCAGCGGTAGCGTCAATTCTTTCTATGGTTCTTTGCTCTCAGGCTCGACTCAGTATATATATGACATCTACCGGCTTGGAATCGCCAATCTGCCAGCCTGGATTGCGCAGCACAGTTTGACAATCATAACATTTACGCCGCCCGTTTTTCGTTTGTTGGCCGAAGTTGCCCAGGATGCATCTGCGTTTGCATCAGTGCGTCTGCTGCGCAGTGGAGCTGACCGCATCTTACCCACAGATTTGGCAGCCTATCGTCGGTTGCTACCCGATACGGCTCTCTTCCGATCTGGTTTGGGCGCTTCTGAGGCAAAGGGAATCACGGAAGTGATGCACGACAAGGAGAGCGCAGGAGCTATTCAAGAAATCTCTGTAGGCTGGCCTGTACACGACGTGGACATACTGATTGTTGACGAGGAGGGCAATTGGCTTGCGCCTGGCAAGACGGGGGAAATTGTAGTTCACAGCCGTTTTATTTCGCCCGGCTATTGGAAAACGCCGGAGCTGACCCGACAGAAATTTCGCCCGGACCCCGATGCGCCCGGTTTCGTCTACTATTCTACAGGCGACCTGGGACGCATAGAGGCCGATGGCTCCCTCTCCTTCCTGGGCCGTATAGATTTTCAAGTAAAAATTCAGGGGCAACGGGTTGAACTGGGCGAGATTGAGAACGCCCTTTTGTCTTTAGATGGCGTGCGCGAGACAGTTGTCGCATTGCGCGGTGATACAGTCACTGAACAGCGCTTGCTGGCCTGGCTGGTCTGGAATGACCCGGCACGGCGCTTGACCAGTTCGCAACTGCGACATCATCTGGCGAAACAACTACCCGCGCATATGATTCCATCTCGCTTCATCTCTATGACTCGATTCCCTCTTAACGCCAACGGCAAGATTGATAGACAAAACCTGCCTGTACCTGACCCCAGCCGCGCGGTGCTGGATGTTGCCTTTATACCGCCGACTACTCCCTTCGAGCAGACAATCGCCGCCATCTGGCGCGACATCCTCGGCCTGGACGCAATCGGCATCCACGACCCCTTTCTGGATCTGGGCGGCAACTCCTTGCAGGCCATGCGCATCGCGGCCCGGGTGCAGGAGGAGTTCGGCGTGGAGATTCCCCTGGCGGAGTTGTTCGCCGCGTCTACGGTGGCGGAGATGGCGCTTTTGATCGTGACCTATTTGGCTGCGACGGTTGATTTGCCAGCACTATTTGAGGGAAAAGAGAATGTCTGATCTCACCCAACGCATCGCCCAGCTTTCCACAGAGGAACGCATCCGCCTGGAAGAGCGCCTGCTGGCCGCGCGCAAAAACGGCGGTAGCCAGCGCATCCCCCGCCGCGCAGAAAGCGGTCCCGCGCCCCTCTCCTTCACCCAAGAGCGGCTCTGGTTTCTGGCCCAGTTGGAGCCGGATTCCGCAGCCTACAACGAAACACAGGTGCTGCGTCTCACCGGCCCCCTCCATATCCCATCTCTGCAACGCAGCCTGGACGCCCTGGCCGCACGCCACGACTCTCTGCGCGTCTGCTTCCGGGAGATTGGCGACGGGCTTGTGCAGGTAGCCGAGCCGCTGCCGCCCACCCACATTCACGTGATTGACCTGGCAGCCACCCCACAAGATGCACAGATGGATGCCGCCTGGCAGCAGATCGACACTGCGCGGGCAGCCATCTTCGATTTGACCAGCCCCCCGCTCTGGCGCGTCTTCCTCATCCGTCTGGCCGATGACAACCATATTTTCGTGCGCATCGTCCATCATATCATCAGCGACGGCTGGTCCAGCAGCATCCTTTGGCGGGAACTGCGCCACTATTATGCTGCCTACGCTGAGGGCAGTGAACCGACGCCTCTGCCCGAACTGCCCGTCTCCTACGCCGATTTTTCCGTCTGGCAGCGGGAGCAATTGCAGGGTGAACGGCTGGCCGGTCTGGTGGGCTATTGGCGCGAGCGATTGGCTGGGGTGGAACCTCTCAACTTGCCCACCGATCACCCCCGCCCTACCCAGCCTAGCCACAAGGGAACACTGACCCATTTTCAGCTAGATCAGGAATTGAGCGATTCGCTCTCAGCTCTTGCCCGCGCTTTGGGAGCCAGTCTCTATATGTTGTTGCTCACGGCCTTCCAGATTCTTCTCCATCGCTATAGCGGGCAGGACGATATTGTGGTTGGCTCTCCGATCGCCAACCGCAGTCGGCCCGAACTCGAAGGAATCTACGGATTCTTTGTCAATACACTGGTCATGCGAGCTGATTGCAGCGGCAATCCCACTTTCCGTTCCCTATTGGCACGGGTACGGGAGAACGCGCTGGGCGCTTATCAGCATCAGGATTTGCCCTATGCCAAATTGGTGGAAGAGTTGCGCCCCGACAGAGAATTGAGTCGCAATCCCCTATACGACGTAACCTTTGCTTTGCAGAATGTGCCAAGAAATGATCTGAATTTGTCGGGACTTATATGCCAAAGGCTGAGCCGCACAGAGACATCTAGCAAATTTGACTTGAGTCTGTTCCTGCAAGAAGCAGAGACAGGGCTGGTAGGGCGTCTCGAATACGCGACGGACCTCTATGAACCCTCGACAATTCAGCGGATGATTAGTCACTTTCAGACATTGTTGATAGGCATTGTCGCCAACCCAGACTGTCCGATTGGCGAATTGCCATTACTCACAAATGCGGAACGTCACCAGCTTCTTATAGAGTGGAATACGACAGTAGCTGATTATCCGGAGGGTATCTGTGTACACCAGCTCTTCGAGATTCAGGTCATACGAACGCCTGATGCAGTGGCGGTTGTGTTTGAGGATGAGGAGTTGACGTATCGAGAACTCAATACCTGCGCGGATCAATTGGCCCGCTGTTTGACAAATCTTGGGGTCGGTGCGGAAAAGCCCGTTGGATTGCTGGTCGAACACTCGATTGAGATGGTAGTCGGTGTATTAGGCATTTTGAAGGCAGGCGGGGCATATGTTCCGCTGTCGCCGGATACGCCGACAGCCCGTCTGCGTTTTATTGCCGAAGATACCGGTTTTCAGGTGTTAGTAACGCAAAAGGAGATCGCTGTCCAGGCGGAGCTTACTCAGTGTCGGCTTGTCTATCTAGATGCTGATATGGGGGCATTTGAACGCGACGAAAGAGACGAGATGCGGACGACGACTGCCCCAGTGCTACCTACAAACCTGGCCTACATCCTTTATACATCCGGCTCTACAGGCAGACCAAAGGGGGTCGCTGTCGAGCATCGGCAAGTAGTGCAGTATGGATTCGGTGTTCAGGAGCGCTGTGGTTTTCGCGATGGGATGAGCTACGCAATGGTGCAGCCGTTGACTGTTGATTCGTGTGTGACCATGCTTTTTCCATCACTTTGGACAGGCGGGTCGCTGCATATCATCCCGCGTGAGGTGGCGCTCAGTTCGGATAGCCTCGCCGACTATTTTGCACGCCACCCAATAGATTGCCTTAAGATCGCTCCCTCCCATCTGGCAGCTCTTCTGCCTGCATCGGTTTTACCCCGGCTGCGTCTGATTATTGGCGGCGAAGCATCCCGTGGAAAATGGATGCAGTCTCTTGACCAGGCGACAGGAGCGGTTATCTACAATCATTATGGACCTACCGAAACAACAGTCGGGGTACTGACTTATCAGGTAGATTCCACAACAGAGCGATACAACACGACACCAATCGGTCGGCCCCTTCCAAATACACAAGTGTATATTCTCAATCGGTATCTTCAGCCGGTTCCTGTGGGTTGCCCAGGAGAGTTGTATATTGGTGGTTCTTTGGTGGCGCGCGGCTATGTAAACAACCCAGAACTGACGCAGGCCAGCTTCATCCCCAATCCATTTGGTTCGGGGCGACTGTACAAGACGGGTGATATGGTCCGATATCTGCCTGACGGAAATATTGCATTTCTTGGCAGAGAAGACAGACAGGTAAAAATTCGTGGTTTTCGTATAGAGCCGCAGGAGATCGAAGCGGCTCTTCTTGAGCATCCCATGGTGCAAGAAGCTTTGATCACTGTCGATGATACGCACCCGGACAAGGAACTGGTGGCCTATTTTGTGGGGAGTGGGTCTATGGGCAGGCATGAACTGCGTACTTTTCTCAGTCAGAAATTGCCACCCGCTATGATTCCCTCCATTTTTGCACAATTGCCTGTTATGCCGATAACACCCCACGGAAAGGTCGATTATCGCGCTCTACCACATCCGAACATATTTGCAATCTCCCGATCTGAAAGCGAATTTACTCCCCCTGTTACACCGACGGAAAGTAAACTGGCAGCTATCTGGTCCGAGTTTCTTCACGTGAATCCGGTTGGTATCCATGATAACTTTTTTGAACTAGGTGGTCATTCTCTAAAGGCTGTCCAGGTGGTGTCGCGGATTCGTGACACTTTTGATGTGGCTCTGCCATTAAGGGCTCTGTTTGAGGGACCGACAATAGCTAACGTGGGCCAAAAAATCGAAACGCTTCTATGGCATGCGCAACCTGGGTTCAATATGAATTCAGGCGAGGCTGAAGAAGGCGAATTATGAGTATCATTGAACTTTTGCAAGAGCTGCGCGAGAAGAACATCCAGGTTTGGGTCGATGAGGACAAGCTCCGTTACAGAAGTCTGGCAGGCGACTTCCCCGTTGATTTGCGCGCAAAGGTGTTGGAGCGAAAAGCCGAACTGGTGGGCATTTTGCGGCAATCACAAACCCGTAATGACAGTCAGATCGTGAGAATTTCCGATCGGATAGGGAATCTTCCCCTCTCCTTTGCCCAGCAGCGGCTCTGGTTTCTGCATCAATACGAGCCGGACAACCGGGTCTACCACACCCATTTGCGCCTGCGCTTGCAGGGAACACTGGACATCCCCGCGCTGCAATACAGTCTGGACCAGTTGGTGAGCCGCCACGAAATTCTGCGCACCACCTTTGTCCTGTGCGATGGTGAACCTATGCAGATCGTCGCGCCGCCAGGGCCGGACGGAGCAGCAATCCATCTCTATGAGAGAGGCGAGTGGGCCGCTTTGCCAGTGGAGGAGCAGACCCTTCAGATTGTCGAACTTTTGCGCGTCGAGGGCGATCGACCCTTTGATATGGAAATAGGGCCGCTTTTTCGCCCTATGCTCATACGCATCAGCCCGCAAGAGCATATTTTCCAGATTGCGCGCCACCACATCATCACCGATGCCTGGTCCAGCCAGATTTTTTGGCGGGAGTTGAGCGCCCTCTATAACAGCTATGTGGCTGGACAGCCCCAACCTCTGCCGCCAGTTCCGCTTCAATACGCGGACTTTGCTGTTTGGCAGCAAGAACACTTACAGGGCCAAATCCTGGAACGGGAACTTGCCTACTGGCGTACCCAGCTTCAAGATAGTCAGCCCCTGTCGTTGCCGGTAGACCGTCCCCATCCGCTGGCGTTGAGCTATCGGGGCGCAAGCGAGCGCTTCACTCTGACGCCCGAACAGGTGGCGTCTTTGAATGCTTTAGGTATGGTCGAATCTTCCACCCTCTTTATCACCCTTCTCTCAGTTTTCTACGTGCTGCTCTACCGTTATACAAGCCAGGACGATATTTCAATCGGCACACCTATCGCCAACCGCAACCGTAGCGAATTGGAAGGAGTGATGGGTCTCTTCCTCAATACGCTTGTGCTGCGTGCCCGCCCCCAGGGCAACATGAGCTTCCGCCAATTCCTGCGTCATGTGCGCACTTTGACTTTAGAAGCCTACCAGCATCAGGAAATACCTTTTGAAAAACTGGTAGAAGAGTTGCACCCTCCCCGCTTTACCAACCACCATCCATTCTTCCAGACAATGTTTGTGCTCAACCGGGAGCGGGAATTCGAGCAGACGTTGAATGGTTTGACACTCGAACGTGTCTCGTCTGCGTCAGAAATCGCCAAATTTGATTTGACCCTGTTTTTCAGTGAAGAGGCAGGCGCGCTTAACGGCCATCTCAATTACGCCACTGACATTTTCGACGCGTCTACTATCCAACGGATGATCCGCCATTTTCAGACATTGCTGGCAGGAATTGTTGCCACTCCAGACATACTGATCGACGAATTGCCCCTCCTCACTGCCGCCGAACGCCAGCAGATTCTCGTCGCCTGGAATCAGACGGACACCGACTACTCGACGGATCGGTGCGTCCATCAATTGTTCGAAGATCAGGTCTCACGCTCACCCGATGCCAATGCCATTGAGTTGGAGATTGCTTCCATCACCTATGCAGAATTGAATCGGCGCGCCAATCAAGTGGCCCACTTTCTGCAAAAACAAGGAATTCGACCAAACGATTTGGTTGGGGTTTGGGTTGAACAGGACGTATCAACTCTGGTGGCTCTACTGGCAATCTTAAAGGCGGGTGGTGTTTATCTTCCCTTCGATCCCACTCTGCCTTTTGAGCGACTATCTGGGATGATCTCGGACACCCGGCCCAAATTGATTCTCAGCACAAATAAAACTCCCCTTTTGACCCTCCCCAAAAGAGAGTCGACTGCCTATCCCAACATGGAACAAATGAATGTCGTTGCTCAGCCTGACACCAACTTGGCTCACTATGCAGCGTCCGATGAGCCTGCCTATGCGTTTTTCACTTCAGGCTCTACAGGAACTCCCAAGGCTGTCCTATTACCCCACAGTACGCTCACAAATCTTGTCATGTGGCAACGACGGAATACGCGATTGGGCCGACCCGCGCGCACACTACAATTGTCGTCTCTGAGCTTTGACGTTTCGTTGCAGGAGATTCTCAGTACATGGACAGATGGGGGAACACTTGTCGTGCCATCTGTCGGCCTAAGGCAAGAGCCGCTGCGTCTATTGGGCTTCATTCGTGATCGGTGCATTGAACGGCTTTTTCTCCCCTACATCCTTTTGCAGACACTAGCCGATTGTGTCGACACACAGGGCGCGCTTCCCGATTCCCTACGAGACATTGTATCCGCGGGTGAGGCCCTGCATCTGACCCATTCGATCCGTACATTGATGCAGCGCCTTCCCCTCTGCCGGTTGCATAATCATTACGGGCCGACAGAAAGCCATGTGATCACTGCCGAAATGCTGGACAGGCCGATCTTGGAATGGCCGTCCGACGCTCCGATTGGCAGACCAATCGCAAACACTCAAATTTTTCTGCTCGACAGTCACCTCCAGCCCGTCCCCATCGGCGTCCCCGGCGAACTCTATGTGGGCGGCACGGGGCTGGCCCTGGGCTATCTCAACCGACCAGACCTGACCACCGAACGCTTCATCCCCCACCCCTTCAGCAGCGAACCCGGCGCGCGTCTCTATCGCACAGGCGATCTGGCCCGTTACCGGGAGGATGGGGTCATCGAGTTTCTGGGGCGGGTGGATCGCCAGGTGAAAATCCGCGGCTTTCGGGTAGAGCCGGGGGAGATCGAGGCTGTATTGCGGGAACACCCGTCTGTGCGGGATGGGGTAGTGGGGGCGTTGGATAATGAAACGCTGGGGAAGCGGCTGGTGGCCTGGTGGATCGAAAAGGGGGAGAACGCCGCCACCGTCGATGACCTGCGCTCATTTTTGCGCCAGCGGCTGCCCGACTATATGATTCCCGCCTCATTTGTCCGGGTGGAAGAACTTCCGTTGACGCCCAATGGCAAAATCGATGTGCGCCGTCTGCCCGCGCCGGATTTTGAGACGCGGCCAATTGCCCCTACATCGCCCCAAACCCCGCTGGAAACGCAACTTCTCAGCATCTGGCGGCGGGTTCTGGGGCTGCGCAGCCTGGGCGTGAATGATAACTTCTTTGATGCGGGCGGTCACTCTCTGCTCGCCGTGCGGTTGATGGCAAAAGTAACCAAAGCGACCGGGCAAGAACTGCCGGTGGCTTCGCTCTTTTATGGGCCGACGATTCGCCAGCAGGCAGTGTTGCTGGCAGAGGGTGGCTGGACTTCGCCGTGGACTTCGCTGGTGTCTGTGCAGCCTAGCGGCACGCGCCCACCCCTCTTTTTGGTTCCACCCGCCGCCAGCACTGGTCTGCGTTTTGCCTACCTGGCACGCGTTCTCGGCCCGGATCAACCTATCTATAGTTTCGATCCGATTGGCTTTGATGGCAGATATGAACCTCTTGACAGTGTAGAAGCAATCGCTGCACAGTATGTGGATGAACTGCGAATTCTCCAACCAGACGGCCCTTATCTCATTGGGGGTATGTGCTTTGGTGCCCACGTTGCGTTTGAAATGGCCCAGCAATTACAAATCGATGGCAAGCATGTGCCGATCGTTCTCACCTTCGATGCAAGCCACCCAACCAATGGTCCAACCTGGAAACGACCCAAACGTTCCTTATTGTTCTATGCCCGTCGATTCGTTGCTCATCTAAAGAATGGTGAGCTATTCGAACGCGTTGCCAATTATCTAAAATTCCATTATAGAACCTTGCGCATTCGTTTGCGTCATCGATTTCTACCCCACGGAAATGCAAAGGACAAGGTGTGGGATTCTCACCTACGCGCTCAATGGAGGTATCAGGCCAAACCCTTGGCTGGTCAGGTGGTCCTCTTTCAGAGCGACCAGTATTTCAAAAATCATGCCCAGATACATTGGCCCGAGTTGGCCCTGCATGGACTTGAAATCATCCCCTTCCCCAACACCACCCATCGCTCCCTCTTGCTGGAAGACGAGAATGTGGAGCGCATTGCCGAGAAGCTGCGCGAAGTCATTGACCGCTGGATGGCAGAACACTGGCAGGATCGGAGCCTGTGAACCTGCTGCCGCTGTTTCGCTACATTCCCACTGTTACCCTCTGGGCCACGATTGCAGCCAGCTTTTTGGCGGGAGCCGCCAATATCGCGATTGTTGCCCTCATCAGCCGCCGGCTCACCGCCGGGGATGGACTCAGTTCTGGGTTCGTCCTGCAATTTGCCCTGGCCGTGCTGGTTGTGGTCGCATTGGATTTTGGCGTCAAGTGGCTGCTCTTGCGCTTGACCGCAGGCACCGGCTATCAGATACGAACGGACCTCTCCCGACGCATTTTGGAGACACCCCTCGCCCAACTAGAGACAATCGGTGCTCCCCGGCTGTTGGCCGCCCTTACCGACGACGTAAACACCCTCGTGCTGGCTCTCAACCAGACGCCACATCTGGCAATGGGCGTTGCCATTTTGCTTGGCTGTTTTGGCTATCTGACCTGGCTTTCCCCGCCCACCCTTCTTCTGGCCGCTGTCTTGACTCTGCCGGTGGCG
This sequence comes from Litorilinea aerophila, assembly GCA_945897075.1. Classification (GTDB taxonomy): domain Bacteria; phylum Chloroflexota; class Anaerolineae; order Caldilineales; family Caldilineaceae; genus JACQGT01. The sequence goes on along the minus strand of CAMDEX010000010.1, from coordinate 17,172 downwards.
CTGGGGCAGATATGGGTGCGCAACCGGGCACAGCAACGCCGGGCGGCTGCGTTCGCGGCCAGGGATCAACTCTTTCAGCACTATCGGATGCTGACCGAAGGGGCCAAGGAATTGAAGATGCACCGCAACCGGCGCTTTGATTTTCTGGAACGTCTGCTGCTCCCCACAGCCTCGAATTATGAAAATCTCTCGATGGAGACCCGCAATCTGCACAATCTGGCTGCTTCCTGGACCCAGGCCATCTACTTTCTTTTCATTCTGGCGCTCTTTGTGCTGGCCGCTGCCTGGCAACTGAGCGGCGAAGTGCTCACCGCTTTCGCCCTCGTCGCCCTCTATGCCCGCACATCCCTGAACGGCCTCTTTGCCACACTGCCCTTTCTCAGCGACGCCAGCGTGGCCGCCCAGCGGTTGGAACGGATGGGAATGCGCCTGGCCCAAGACTCCGTACCCACAGAACGAATTACGATTGCGCCTGGGCTGCCTGTTCATCTGCGCCTTTGCCAACTCCAGCATACCTATTGGATAGAAAACGAAGAAAGTGCCTTCCATCTCGGCCCCATCAGCCTGGAAATGGCGAGCAGCGAGTTGATCTTCCTCATCGGCGGCAATGGCAGCGGCAAGACGACTCTGGCTAAACTGCTTCTGGGATTGTACACACCAGAAAGTGGGCAAATCGAATGGAACGGCCAGCCGGTGACAGAACAGTGCATTGACGACTACCGCCAACTTTTCTCCGTCGTCTTTGCCGACTTTTTTCTCTTCGATCAACTGCTGGGGCTGGAGGAGATGGCTGACGATGAAGAAGCCCAGGCCTATCTGAAAAAACTTCAACTCTCCCATAAAGTGCGGATGAACAACGGTATTCTTTCCACCCTGGACCTCTCCACAGGCCAACGCCAGCGGCTGGCCCTGCTCACCGCCTATCTGGAAGATCGCCCGGTCTATCTCTTCGACGAGTGGGCCGCCGGCCAGGACCCCGAATTCAAGGAACTCTTCTACCGCCAACTGCTGCCCGAACTGCGCAAGCGGGGCAAGCTCGTCATCGTCATCAGCCACGACGATCACTACTACGACGTGGCTGACCGGGTTGTGAAGCTGGATTCTGGGCAGATCGAGTATGACAGGAGGAAGGGATGACAGGAGGACAGGAGGACAAGAGGACAGGAGGAAGGGAGGAAGGGAGGACAGGCGATGAGTGTCTGGCCTCCTCGATTCCGCAATCCGCATTCACAATTCATAATTCACAATTCACAATTCACAATTTTCCTCCCTTCCTCCCTTCCTCCCTTCCCGCCTCTGGCGTCGTCCACGTCTGCTATGCTCGCCTGGATCCGCCCGCTGCTTTCATCGCCCAGATGGAACAGACGCTGGCCGCGGACGAATGGGCGCGGCTGCGCCGCTTCCACTTCGCCGACGACGCCCGCCGCTATGCGGTGCGCCGGGGCATCTTGCGCCATCTGCTGGGGCGCTATCTGGATATCCCACCCGCAGAAATCGTCTTTGCCTACGGCCCGCAGCACAAACCCGCCTTGAGCGAACCCCAGGCGAAGACGAATCTGCGCTTCAACCTCTCTGATTCGGGAGAGATGGCCGTCTACGCCTTTGCCGTGGGCCAGGAGATCGGCGTGGACATCGAGGCCCAGCGGGACTTTCCCGACGCCCGCCAACTGGCTGAAAGTTTTTTCAGCCCCGTCGAAGCCGAATGGCTGCGCCAACAGCCGCCAGAGGAAGAGTCCACCGCTTTCCTGCGCTGCTGGACGTGTAAAGAGGCGGTGGTCAAAGCCCTGGGCGACGGGCTGATGTCCCCCTTGCAGGCTTTTACCGTCGCCCACTGGCAGACACCGCCCCGCCTGCTCTGGCCGTCCGCGCCGCCGTCCGACTGGTCCATCCACCTGCTCAACCCGCCCGCGGGTTACTGCGCGGCCCTAGCCGTCTCTGGGGGGAGGGGATTGGGGATTGGAGACTGGGGAGTGGAGACTGGGGACTGGGGACTGGGGACTGGGGACTCGCCAATCCCCAATCCCTAATCCCCTCTCCCTAATCCCCAATCCCCAATCCCCTCCCCCCTCACAGCACAAACTCCACCAGAAGCGCCAACACCACCACATGCAAAATCTGGTCTACGGCAATGCGTATAAAAGGCGCGTCGGTCTGGCGGAAGAGACGCATCCAACGGCTGGCCAGCCCGGTGGCGTCGATCAGCCAATGCGAAAGGTAGACGAACGCGGCAAAGAGGAGAGCGGTGGAGAGTTGGCGGGGGGTAGCGCCAGGCAAAAAGTAGACCAGACAGAGCACGCCCGTATAGACCGCGCAATGGACGAGAATTGCCCGGTTGAGAAAGCCGTTCTGTTTGTGCCGGGCCATCCAATCGTTCTGAAAGACCCAATCGCCGATCAGATGACCGACCAGAAGCCATTCAAAGAGTGTCATGGGGATGTGGTGAACGCTGGTAACGATGGGCGCACAAGTGCCATACCCAATCAAAGGTGGATGGTTTATAATACCTCTGCCGCGCGTTTCCTGCCAATGGCCTAACCAATAGGCTATCTGTGATCTTGGATACGCCCGCCATATGAAGCACAACGTAGACTCTTCCTCATTTTTGAATCAGAATGGTGGTGAATGATGCAAGACGCTGAATTGACGCGCCGGATTGCTCTGTTGCGGGGAATCCCACTCTTTTCGTCCGTTTCCGCACAATACCTGGAACGGCTGGTGGGCGACCTGCGGCTGCGCGAATTTGAGAAAGATGACATTATTTTTCGCCAGGGCGACGAGAGCCGAGAAATTTACATTTTGCTCAAAGGCAAAGTACGCATATTTAAGATCAGTCCATCAGGCAACGAGACCTCTATAGACATCTTTTCGGTACACGATGTAATTGGGGAACTGGCCGCCATTGACAGCAGCCCCCGCTCGGCCACAGGCAAAGCCATCGGCAAAATTTCCCTGCTCACAATGGCCCACGAGCACTTTGCCTATCACCTGGAACACGTCCCGGGGCTGGCGTTGGGGCTGGCCCGCCTGCTGGCGCAGAAGCTGCGTTGGACCGCCTCCTTCGCCGAATCTTTGGCCCAGTTTGACGCGGCCGGTCGTCTGCTGCATATTCTGCTCTATTATGTGGAACGTTATGGCGTGGCAGTGGAGGCGGGCAAACGCTACAGCGTAGACCTGGCCCTCAACCAGACCGATTTGGCCTCCATGGTGGGGACGCGCCGGGAATGGCTTAACCGTCTGCTCAGCGACTGGCGCAAACGGGGTCTGCTCGAATTTGACCGGGGTGTGATCACCATTTTGGATATGGAACGCGTCGTGGCCGAACGTGACAGCCGTATTGAAATTCTCAGCAACGAAAGCGACTGGTAGTTAGCGTACCGGGAGCGTCAGTGACCGGTCACCCGGCCACCCGGCTGATAGGCGGGCCAGTCGTACCGGGAGCGTCAGCGACCGGCCACCCACGGGGAATCTACCCAATGAACAAACCATCTTTCTCCAAACGCCCTCCGCTTCTGGTTCTGACCAGCAGGACAACAATCGTCGTGCTGATTCTGTTTGTCCTGGCGCTGGCTACCGGCGCGGCCCAGGCCCAAACCGGCGAACAAGTCATCTACCTCAACCCACCCCAGGCCAGCGCGGGCGCGATTGTGATTGTCAATGGGTATGGCTTCGGCCAGGGCAGCGGCGAACTGACTTTCTTCTGGGATGGGGAAAAAGTTGCAACCCATCCGCTGGAAGCGGTCGAAGGCTTCAGCATCCCCTTCGCCGTGCCCGCAAATGCCAATCCGGGCGACCACCGCATCGACGTTTGCGCCAGCGATCCCTGTACAACAGAGCGGAAGATCCACGCCACCGCCCTTTTGCATGTCTCCACGGCTCTCCCCCGCTTCACAGGACCAGTCGCCTATATCTACGACACGGACAAGAGCCAGGCCAACGAGTTCGCCAGCTTATTGGGACGGGTCGGCATTGGCGTCGTCCCTATCCCCCTGGCGGATGTGGAGCAGACCGATTGGGGCACGTATAAGTTGGTGATTGTCGGTAACGACACGGGCAATAGTCGGGTTTGGGGTACCGATGGACAGGTAGCCGCGCTCAAAAAGGCGACCCGCATCGTGGGCATAGGCAAGGGCGGCCATAACTTTTTCGGCAGGTTGGATTTATTGATCGGCGCTCCCCACGGCACCCCGCTACAGTCGCACAAGATCAGAGCGGGCGACCCGCAACTCACTTCCTTGCGTGTTCCCTTCGATTTGACGGCATTGGTGCGCAACCAGCGGGAGATGCCCCTGTTTACCACAGACGTTGATACTGTGATGGTGGACGTGCCCGCCGAGACAACAGATCTGCTGCCCCATGCCCTGCTGGATGGAAACAGAATCATCAACGCCGGTCTCGTCGTCGGCCAGGGCTGCCGCACGCTGTGGGGCTTTAGCGGCGCACCCAGCCAGATGACGCCTTTGGGCCAGGCGTTCTTTATCAATCTGATCGTCTTTGCGCTGGGCAACCGCTGCGATGTCACCCTAGCCGTTCCTTGCGGCCCGCTGCTCAACCAGACCCCTATCCCCGGCTATGCGCTGGTTGACTTTGACGATATGGAAAATGGCGCTGAAATTGGTGACTTCTACGCCAACAGCTACGGCATCCGCTTTGAAAAAGAGAGCGCCAACTACGCCCGTATCTACGCGGGTGATCCGCGTGACCCATCCCAGCCCCGTTCTGCGCCTAATGTGGCTTTCAACTACCCAAGCCAAGGCAACAGCGCAGGGATTCCCTTCCCCATCGCCTTTGACCGTGACCAGAGCCATGTGGGGATGTGGATTGGCAATGGCGAGGGCAGCGATGGCAACCCAGCCAATCTGACCGCGCTCCTCACCGCGTATGACCGCTCGGGCAAAGAGCTGTGCAGCGCCCGCCTGAATCCTGTGTCCGTCTCCCATACCGCTTTTCTGGGGCTGAGCGATGCTTACGGTCGTATTGCCTATGTAAAAATTGATTACGGAGAGAGCAGCAACGTCGAGTCTATTGACAATCTGATCTTTGGCCCCTTTGCGCCGGCCAACAATATCCGGGTATGCCAACAGAAGGAGACGGCTTGCATTCCGGCAGCCGGGGCCGAAGTGGTGATCCTGCGCGACGGTTTGGCTCTTGGCGCGGCGGTCAAAACCGACAGCCAGGGCTACGTCGCGCCGCGCAGCCGGGTCGCCTTTGGTGATTTGCTGTGGACAAAAGTGACCATCTCGGAAACCCAGCGTTCCACACTGCTCCATACCAGCGGTGCGCCCCGCCGCGTCCAGGCCGCCGAGTTCAACGGCTTCCCTGGTGCTGTGATGACTCTACCGGTGGGTCCGTCGCACCCGCTCTTGCTCCACAATCTGACCTTCTCGACCCAATGGAGTCTGCTGGGCGACGCCGTCTATCAGACCCGTCTCCTCAGCCATATCCAAAAAGCGGCCAACTATCTCTACGACTTCAGCGATGGACAGATCAGCCTGGGCGACGTTCATATCTACCAGAATTACGATCTGTGGGACGAGGCGGACGTGCGTATCTATTCCAGCAACAATCTGCGCCCCCACGCCGCGATCGGTGGCATCAATGAAAGTCCGGTGGACGATCCGCTGGTGGCGGACGTCGCCTATTACCCCGGCTATACTTATATGGGGCGCACGTGGAACCGTTTCAACCTGCCCGGCGAACCGACAGATCTGGACGTGGACATCAGCAACGACTGGCCGCTGGCCCTGGCCCACGAATTGAGCCACTATCTGCTCTATCTCTTTGACACCTATCTGGCGGTGACCGCGAGTGGCGAGATCGTCGAGACGGCAAGCTGTACGGGCAGCGCGATGGGCTGGGTCTATGAACAGGCCAACACCGAATTCGTCTTCGATCAGGGCCATTGGGAGAGTGCGTGCGGCGACACACTGGCGAACCACACGTTGAAACGCAACGAATGGGATACGATCCGGCTCTGGTACACTTCACTCCTGGCCCCCACGACAGTCAATCCGGGGCCGTCGGCACCGCCCGTTCCCTTCGTCACGACGACGATTCACCCGCCTTCCAACCCGGCGGTCGTTCTGCCCAACCAGACCTTCACCCTCACCTACCAGGCCGGGGAGACAGCTTCCGACGAGGCGCGGGCCTTTCTGATGCGGGGCAACCGCATCATTGACCAGGGCAAACCGGATGTCACGAACCAAATCACCCTCGTCGGGGCGCAGACGAATGACCGTTTCTGCGTCTTTGATGTCAACGACTTTGCCGAGGGCGGCGCATCGCCCCGCCACCAGTACGGCTGCGAGCTGTTGGAAGTGGGGGACAATAGTTTGCAGATGGAAAAAGACGACGGCTGGGCACCCATCATCCAAATTTCCCACGCGGCCAGCCGCACCATCGGCATTTCGGTGACACAGGAGATCAGCGCGGGGCTGTCGCTGCGCGCCGTCCTCTACCCGGAAGACAGCAACACGCCGACCGAGATTGTTCTGGCTGGGGTTGGCAATCTGTATACGGGAACTTTCGACTCGCCTGTAGACGCCACCTCTGCCTACGTGCAGGTCTTTGTGGACGAGGCTGCCACTGAGGACAATCCGCGCCGGGAGACGCTGGTGGACTACGGCGTGGGCGGCAGCGGGGCAGAGGGGCCTGTCACCTGGTTTGGCGGGGCGCCAGTGATTTCCTCCGACGGCAAGGCCGAGTTCGCCCGCACAACCGATGTATTCCTGGAAAAGGGCGAGTTTATCGCATTGCAAAGTATGGCGGGTACGCCACGACCACCGCTAGGACGCCAGATTGTTGGTCAGGCCTATCGTCTGGTGGCGCTGCCCAACACGCTGGCCGACGAAGGACACGTAACCCTGCATGTCCGACCGCCACACGGCGAAGCCCGTCGCGCACAGATATTGCCCAGTGTCGTGGTGGCTTTCTGGGATGGCGCGAACTGGACGCCGCTCAAAAGCATCAATCTGGACGACCTGATTGATGGGCGTGCGGCAATTGCACCCGCTCAGGGCGTAGGTGTCTACGCTCTGCTGCTGGAGGAAGAGACACCGCCTGTCAACCCGCTCTATCTGCCCCAGATCGAGCGGTAGCTCTGTAACGCAAGCTGTTAGCTTGCGCAAGCTAACAGCTTGCGTTACATCAAATGGCCGCCAATATCTCCCGGTTGAACGCAACGTTCTCCAAAAAGGAGGCGCGCATCACCGGGTCAGAAATTTTTTCCGCCTTTTCAAGCAACATTCGACGGGCCACAGACCGTGCATCTTCCGCATCCGCCGGGCGACCCATAGCCTGCAACACTTGAGCGCAACGCCAGTAATCTCGATGGGGAAAGTCCAATCCTTCACCCCGGCTCTTGTCCAAAAATTCCAGCGCCTTGCGCACATATTGTTCAGCCATCTCCTGTTGATTTTGCGCCAAGTATGCGAAAGCGAATGTTATGTACTCAGTTGTCGCCGCCAATGGGGTTCCAAGCTCATCATACAGAAGTCTGGCCCTATCAGCGAAGCCAATTCCCTCCTCGAAATGGCCCTGTGCGATACAGATTGACGCCAGATCGCTACAACAGTTCGTCTCCAAATACTTGTCCTGCCTTGTGACAGCAAACTCAAGGCCAGAGCGAAAGGCTGATTCGGCCTCGATAAACTTCTGGCTATCCCGTAAGACTTGTCCGAGATTTACTCGAATATAGGCTACGCCGACGTCGGCACCAATCATTTCACCTATCTCAAGGGCAGTTCGCAAGGCGATTTCTGAATCAGAAAGCCGTCCAATCAGCATCAAAACCATGCCCAGCTCATTCCAGACAATCGCCTCCCACCAACGATTCCCTAGTGCTTGCTGAATCGTCAAAGCCTCCTGAAACAGGCCAAGCGCTTTATCATATAAGCCCAATGCACGGGATGATTGCCCTAATGCGAGCAGACTGGCACCCTCTCCTGCCCTATCCCCCACAGACCTGCGAATTTCCAATGCCCGCTGATTATAAGCGAGGGCCGGTGTGTAATTCGAGAGCAGATGCGTCACCGTCGCCAGCGCGGCCAGGACCTTCGCCTCGTCTGGGCGATTCTCCAAGCGGCGGGCCAACGCCAGCGCCGCCTCCAATGCGGCCTGGGCCTCGACAAATTTTCCCTGCTGCCGGTGCAGAATGCCCAGCCCGTAGCGGATCTCGGCCTCCTCGGCCGCCCAATCGGACGACCCGGCCAGCAGTTCCAGCGCCTGGCCGTAGACCGCGGCGGATTCGGTGTAGTTGCCCTGTCGCCAGTGGATCAGCCCTGTGCGCCCCAGCACCCGGATCAGCCCGCGGCTGTCGGCGGCTGTGCGCGCGCTATAGGCGGCCGCGTCCATGGCGGCCAGGGCCGCGGGATAGTCGCTCATCGCCTCGTGAAACTGTCCCCAGAGCAATTGGGCATCCAGCGGGGGGACGCCGGCCAGACCATCCAACCGGTCCAGCGCGGCTTGCTCCTCGTCGCGGCGGCCCACAATGTGCAGCAGATCGACTTTGGCCGTCTGCCGCTCCCAACTGCTTTCCAGGGCCAGCGCCCGCTCCACATAGCCCAGCGCGGTCTCGTTGGCATAATCCCGTTTGGCGCGCGCCCCGGCCGCGTCCAAGTAATAGAGCGCCTTGTCGCGCACAGCGGGCAGGCTGAGATCGCCGTGGCGGTAGTGAAAGGCCAGCCGCTCGATGGCCTGGGGGTCAATGCTCTCCAAGCGTTCGGCCACGGCGGTGTGGACTTCCCGCTGCTGGCTCTCCAGCAGCGTTTTGTAGACCACCTCCTGGGTGATATTGTGTTTGAAAATGTAGGTTAGATGGGGTTGGGGTCTTTCCAGGCGGGCAAAATCCCGGCGACTGAGGGTTTCAATCTGCTCCAACAACTCCCCCGACGCTGGCGATCCGGGATGGATGGCGGCCAGCAGATCCAATTCAAAGACGCGGCCAATCACACTGGCGAGTTTGAGCGCCAGCTTCACATCCTCCGGCAGCCGGTCCAGACGGGAGAGGATCGCGCCGTGGATGGTGTCGGGCATACCCAAACTGACCGCGGAGAGAGGCGCATCAGCCAGCAGCCGCCACCGCCCGTCCACCCGCTGTACACAGCCATCCGCCTGCAATTGGGCCAGCAGATGGGCGGTCAGATGCCACCCCGCGCCATCTTGCACCAGCAGCCGGGATTCGGTCAAGGCGTCTACCAACTCTTCGGTGAAGAAGGCGTTGCCCTGCGCCTGCATCTGAATCAGCGCCAGGGCCAGTTCGTCCACCGGATCGCCCAACCGGTTGCTGACGAGTGCCGCCACCCCTTCTAGCGGCAGCTCGGCCAACTCCACAACCCCTTCTTCACCCAAAGCCAGCAACTCGCCCAAGACGGGGGCAACCACATCTGCGCCCAACGGCCGGTGCAGGAGCAGAAGCAGTATCTGCGACTCCCCGATCACCCGTGCCAGGGCCACAACCAGCCGGGCCGACGCCTCGTCAATCCAATGCAGATCTTCAATCAAGAGGAGGAGGGGGCGCTGGCGCGCGCGCAACAGCACAATTTCCAGGGCCAGCGCGATGAGGGCTTCCTGGCGCAATTGAGGTGTAAAGGCCGCGGTCGTCGGGTTGTCGGGGATGGGCAGACGCAGCAGATCGCCCAGAAGAGGCAGACGCACCAGCCACTCCGGGTTGAGTGCGCTGAGCGTGGCCTGCAACTGGTCAATCTGGTCGGCCGCGCTGCACCCTTCTTGGCCGGCCAGTCCCAGCAGTTGGCGGGCTATCATCCCCACTGAGCCGTAGGCTGCCTCTTGACCAGTGCTCTGGCACGCGCCCACCGCGGCCTGCGCGCCCAGACGTTGGGCCTCTTCCAAAAAGACCGCCGCCAGATGGCTCTTGCCCACGCCCGCCTCGCCCTGCACGCGCAGCAGCCGCCCGCGCCCATCCAGCACTGCCGCCAGCACGCCCTGCATTTGGGCCAATTCCGCCGTGCGCCCTTCCAGCCGGCCCAGGAAGAGCGAGCGGTACTCGTCGCCCGATAGAGTGCGCTCCCCCTCCACAGCAAAGACGGGCAGAGGTTCGCTTTTGCCTTTGAAGCGCATGGCCCCCAGGCTGCGCAGTTGAAAGCGTTCGTCCACCAACCCGGCCACCCGCTGGCTGATCAGAATCTGCCCCGGCTCGGCTTTGGACATCAGCCGGGCCGCCACATTCGTCTCGTCGCCCAGCACGCCGTATGTGCGCTGGCTCTCGCTGCCATAAGCCCCTACCCGCATCCGTCCGTGGCTGATGCCCATCTGCACAGCGCTGATGAAGGGATAGCGGCGGGGAGAGTCGGCCAATGCCAGGGCAGCCGAGACGGCCCGTTGCGCGTCGTCGTCGTGGGCCACAGGCGCGCCAAACGCGGCGTAGAGATAGCTGCCCTTGTCGCCAGTCGTCAACTGAATTAGACTGCCTTCGAAGCGGTCCACCACAGACTGCACCCAGCGGATGTAGCGATCCAACTGGCTGCCCGCCTCCGGGTTGGCTTCAAAATCCAGCCCGGCAAATTTGAGAAAGAGCGCGGTTGCGGGGCGTAGCTCGGCCAGAAAACGGCCCTGTTGGCTGCGGATGCGGGCATAGACCGGGGGCAAGAGCCAGGGGCGCACCAGATGTTCGGAGAGAGAGATGGGGGTCTCTGGCTCCTGGGCCACCACATCCGCGGTGATTGCTTCCACCCGCCAGAAGCGAAAGCCATTGCGCGCAACCCAAGCGCCGGTCAGCCACGTCTCCCACCCACAGACGCTGGCTTCATCGAGCAGCACTTCTCCTTGCCCAGCCGCCTGTTCGGTCTGTGACATCCGTTCCAGCAGACCGCCGGCCAGCACATCAATCAGACGGCTGTTGGGGTCGCCCACCCGGTGACGCTGGATCGGTCCGGCAGTCACAACTGTTTTGATGGCCAGGGAGAGATGTCCGCCGGGGTAGTCCAGGCGGGCAAAGGCGGTGACCGCCTGTTGGATAGCCAATGCCGCGGCGCAGGCGCGCAGCAGCCCGGCCGGCGCGCCATAGCCGTCGTCGAACCAACAGGAGATGGCGTCGCCGCTGAAGCCGATGACCGCGCCGCCGAAGCTGTGGACGGGCGCAATGATGGCGCTGTAGACTTCGTTCAGACGGCGGGTGAGTTCATCCGCGCCGCGGCGCGGGCCGTAGGCCAGGGCCAGGGCCTCGGTCAGGGGCGTAAAGCCGGAGATGTCGGCAAAGAGAGCCGCACCGGTGGTATGAATGGGCAGCTCTGCGCCCGCGGCCAGCGCGCGGCGGCGGTCCAGTGGGATGTAGGCGGCTGGATTTTCCATGGGCTTATTATAGCATACTGGGGAGCGGGGAGCGGGGAACGGGGAGCGGGGAGCGGGGAACGGTCTGTGACGTTGACTTCGCGTTCCTAACCGATCCCCGATCCCCGATCCCCAGTCGCCAATCCCCCAGTCGCCAATCCCCTACCTCATCGGTATCACCAGATCGTAGGGGTAGTGGGTGAGCCAGACCAGCTCGCCCGCTTCGTTGAAGGCGACGGCGTCTTCGATGCGCACACCGAAACCCCGGCTGGGGTAGTAGAGGCCCGGTTCGATGGTGACGACGTGGCCGGGCTGGACAAGTGTATTGTTGCCCACGGCGTGGCTAAAACGGGGGCCTTCGTGGATTTCCAGGCCGATGCCGTGGCCCAGGCCATGCACATAGCCCTCCTCTGTGCCGGGATGGCTGCGCGTGGTCTTGTGGCCTTTTGACTCGTAATAATCGCAGGTCATCGTTTGGTAGCCACGCGTGGGCCGCCCCACGGCCATTTCGGCCATCAGCCGGTCGAAAATCTCCTTTGTCTGCTCCCACGCCTCCACTACCGCATCCGTGGCATAGCCCAGAGACCAGGTGCGGGTCATGTCGTGGTAGTAGCCGCTCTCCACCGTCGGGTAGAAATCAAAGACGATTGATTGGCCCAGACGCAGGGGCATGGCCGGATCGCCGTGGTTGTGGGGCACGCCGGCATCGCGGCCCTGGGCGAAGATGTGGCCGTGATCCTCGGCCATGCCGTAGGTGTAGAGCCGGCTGCGCGTAAAGTTCTTCACATCGCCAATCGTCAGCACCTCCCCGTCGGCGCGGATGACCACTTCGTTGCGGGTGCGGTGGCTCTGGATGAATTCCTGCACCTCCGCCACCACCCGGCAGGCCGACTCCCCGGCGCGCTGCAATTCGGCCAACTCGCCGTTGTCTTTCGTCTCCATCGCCTGAGCAAAAACCGTCTCCCCGTACTCCCCCACCAACTCAATCGCCTCCACCATCTCCTGTACCCGCGCCACCAGAGCCAACGCAGAACCGGCGTCGGTCAACCCGTAGAGACCGATGCGCCCGCGCAGCCCGGCCATCTCCATCGCCCGGGCCAAATAGGCGGCGTCCGCAGAGAGGCGATCCCCGTCGAATTCTTGCAGCAATTTGTAGTGGTTGAAGTGGGTGTCTCGGGGGATCAGACGCAGACCGGTGGCCTGGGCGCTGTCCCGCTCCATCAGGCCGTGAACCAGTGTGGTTTCGTCGCCCCGCTTCTTCAGCAGCAGCGCGCCCTCAAAAAAGCCACCGCTGGTCAGATAGCGCATGGCCGAGCCGTGGCCGTTGCCCATCACCAACAAGCCGTCCAGTTTACGCTCGGCCAGCAGCCGGTCAATGTCGTGTTTCATAGGGATTTTCCTTCGCAGAGAGATTTGGCATGAATTTATACAGATAAGAATAGACGCGAAGCCACTAATTTCCAAAGGTAATACAGCCGGTGCGGGTGAAGTCTCCGCTGTCTGGTCAACAATTGCTGGCGCATGCGCTCCCGAACGAAAATAGAGCGGCAGGTTGCGAATAGATGGCTTGTGCCCATCTTTTGTTATACTGTCTGCACGATTCCCTTTCATTGATAGGAGATTCCAATGTCAGCCAAACGATTCCCCCGCAGCAGACCGGAAGCACAAGGCATCCCGTCCGCGGCCATACAAAACTTTGTAGACGCGGCCAACGCCACTATTCACGATCTGCACAGCTTGATGATCGTGCGCCACGGTGCGGTGGTGGCGGAGGGCTGGTGGGCACCCTGCGAAGAAGAACGCAATCATGTGCTCTTTTCCCTGAGCAAGAGCTTCACCTCCTCGGCGATTGGGTTAGCTGTAGCCGAGGGGCTGCTGACAGTAGCCGATCCGGTCATCAGCTTCTTTCCGGACGATCTGCCGGAGACGGTCAGTGACAATTTGGCCGCGATGACCGTCTATCACCTGTTGGCGATGTGTACCGGCCACAGCGAGGACACCACCAAGCATCTGCACGCGGCTGCGGACGGCAATTGGGCGCGCGCCTTTCTGGCCCAACCTGTGACCCACAAACCCGGCACCCACTTTCTTTACAATACGGGCGCGACCTATATGCTCTCGGCTATCATCCAGAAGGTGACTGGAGAGACTCTGCTTGACTATCTGACGCCCCGTCTCTTTGCGCCGCTGGGCATCGCCAACCCCACCTGGGAAAGTTGCCCGCGCGGGATCAACACTGGCGGCTATGGCTTGAATGTGACCACCGAAGACATCGCCTGCTTCGGCCAGATGTATTTGCAGAAAGGCGTCTGGCAGGGGCGGCGGATTTTGTCTGCGGATTGGGTGGCCGAGGCGACCGGCTACCAGAGCGACAACAGCGCCGAGCCGAACCCCGACTGGGCGCAGGGCTACGGCTACCAGTTCTGGCGCTCCCGCCACAACGGCTATCGGGGCGATGGGGCCTTCGGCCAATTCTGTCTGGTGTTGCCGGAGCAGGACGCTGTGATCGCCATCACCGCCGGCGTCGGCAATATGCAGTCTGTACTCGATCTGGTCTGGGAATATCTGCTGCCGGCGCTGGGTTCGCAGCCATTGGCGGAGGATCGCAGCGCCCAGGCTCGGCTGTCTGAGACTCTGGCTGCGCTGGCAATTCCACCCCAAAGCGGAAAGGCGACCTCTCCCATTGCCGCACAAGTAGCGGGTCGGCGCTATCAATTGGAGGCAAACGAGGAACAAATCCAGACATTTTGCTTCGATTTTGGCGAAAACGAGAGTATATGTACAATCGGCACAGAGCGGGGCGAGGAAAAGATTGTGTGCGGCCAGGGGCAATGGCGCAAAGGAGAAGCGCACTTCGCTGATCGGGGGCCGCAACCCGCGGCCGTGAGCGGCGGCTGGATCGACCCCGCCGCTTACGCCTTGCGCGTTTACTATTACGAAAGCCCGTTCAGCATCACCTACACCTGCTGCTTTGACGGCGACAGTCTGACAGTTGATTCTGCACTGAACGTCTCGTTCGGCCCGACACAGATGCCCCGCCTGGTGGGACAGGTAGCCCGCTGAACCTTTCTGCAAAAGAACTGAACCACAAAGACACGAAGACACAAAGGAATTATTTTTTGTCTTTCTTCGTGTCTTTGTGCCTTTGTGGTTAGTCCATACTGGGGGTTGTAATGCACCTAACTCTGATCAAACCCAATATTGGCCGCATGGAACACAGCCTTTATGTGGACGAAGGGCGCATGGAGCCGCTGCAATTGGGCGTGCTGGCCGCGCTCACCCCGCCGGATGTGGAGATTTCCCTCTGGGACGACCGGCTGGAATCCATTCCCTACGAGCGGCCCACCGATCTGGTAGCGATTACCGTGGAAACCTACACCGCGCGGCGGGCCTACGAGATTGCCGCGGAGTACCGGCGGCGGGGTGTGCCGGTGGTGATGGGCGGGATGCAGCCGACACTCATCCCGGAGGAGGTACACCCTCACGCCGACAGCATCTTCATCGGCGACGCGGAGACGAAGTGGGCGCAGGTGATTGACGACGCGCGCCGCGGCGCATTGCAGCCTGTCTACGACGCTCCGGTCGGCATCGCCCACCCCGGCATCCACACCCGGCGCGATGTTTTCAAGGGCAAAGGCTACCTGCCCATTTCGCTGATGCAGTTTAGCCGGGGCTGCCGTTTCGCCTGCACCTTCTGCGCGGTGAGCAGCTACTTTGACAAAGGCCACTACACCCGGCTGGCCGAGGAGGTCGTGGCGGAGATCGAGGCGAGAGAACGCAAACAGATTATCTTCTTTGTGGACGACAATATCCTCTCCAACTTCGCCGCGGCCAAAGAGCTTTTCCGCGCGCTGATCCCTCTGAAGGTGCATTGGGTGAGCCAGGGCAGTATTGATATGACGCAGGATCGGGAACTGATGGGGCTGATGGTGGAGAGCGGCTGCGTGGGGATGGTGGTGGGCTTTGAGTCTATCTCGAAGGACTCTCTGCGCTGGATGCGTAAGTCGCCCAATTTTGTGGGTGGCTTCGACGGCTACCAGAAGCAGATCGAAGTGATCCGGGAGTACGGCATCCAACTGTGGGCTGCCTTCACTCTCGGCCACGACTACGACACTGTGGAGTCCATCCGGGAGACGCTGGAGTGGGCGATGGAGAACAGATTCCCTCTGGCCGCCTTCAATATCCTTGTGCCCTACCCCAACACGCCCCTCTACGCAAAGTTGGAAGCCGAGGGGCGTCTGCTCTATGACGGCAAGTGGTGGCTGCACCCGGAATACCGCTTTAACTACGCGGCCTTTCGCCCCAAAAATATGAGCGCCGACGAACTGACCGAAGCCTGCTGGAACGCCCGCTCCACCTACAACAGCCTGGGCTTTCTCATCCGCCGCGCCTTCGATTTCAAGACGAACCTGCGCACACTCTACAAGCTGGGCGTCTACCTGCGCTACAGCCCCATCTTCCGCAAAGAGGTTTTCAAGAAGCAGGGGATGCGCTTTGGGTTGGGGTAAAGAACGATTTCTGCCTTAGATGGTTGTTTGTTATGATGAAGCGAACTGGAACGAACGTCAATACGATGAACGAGAAAGCCCTGTGCGTGGTTGCCAAACTCCCCGCAGATCGCATAAAGGTTGATTCTATATGCTGCAACGAATCTATATTGATAATTACAAATGCTGTGTCAATTTCGATGTCAAATTTGATGCGGTCAACCTGCTACTTGGCGATAATGGCGTGGGCAAATCCACAATCTTCGAGACTCTCCGTAAGGTTCAGGCTCTGGTTGGCGAAGGTGGGGAGATTGTGGACTTATTTCCCACCGACACGCTGACCAGGTGGCAGACGAGCGATCACCAGCGTTTTGAAATTGAAGTAGATGGGAATGGTGGGAACTATCGCTACGAATTGGTCATTGAGCACAATCGTCTCAAACGTCTCTCTCAAATCCACGCGGAGAAGCTCTGGTTCAACAACCAATTGCTGATTGACTTTAGCGGTGGAAATGCGCAGCTCTATCGGGACGATCATTCGGAAAGGTCGAACTTTCCCTTCAACGGGAATCGTTCGGCACTTGGCTATCTTCCCGCCCTGGATGACAATACCAAACTTACTTGGTTCAAGAATCGTCTGAGTCGTATGTTGATCATACATATCAACCCGATGTCTATTGAACGCCACAGTGAAAAGGAAACCAATATACTTGGTACGCAGGGCAGAAATTTTGCGTCCTGGTATCGTTTCGTCTCTCAAAATCAAGGGAAAGCGTTTGAAATCACGAACGCCCTCCAGAAAGTGGTTGATGGATTCAAGTACTTTGAGTTTGAAGCGACTGGTGAAAACCAGCGGATTTTGCAAGTGCGTATTGCCAATCAGAAATATCGTTTCGATGAAGTGTCTGACGGTCAACGGGCATTGATTATACTTTATACATTAATGCACTTTGCCCAAGGCCAGGATTACACTCTTTGCATTGATGAGCCGGAAAATTTTGTATCGCTTCCCGAAATTCAGCCGTGGCTTTCCCAATTGATCAACTACCTCGCTGCATCTGCCGGCATCTGGTTTGAACGTTCTGGGGATACGCCTGCTCGCGTCAACCTAGTGGCTGCCAATTCCGGTCTGCCTATTGCCGAGTTGATAGCGCGGGGATGGATTCATGAGCCGGCGTAGTGTTTCAGTGCTGATCGTCTGTGAAGATACTCAGCAGAGCGCATTTGCCCGCCGTTACCTGGAAAAACGCGGCTATGAGTCACGACGAATTCGTATCATCCCCAATCCCGGAGGTGAAGGGTCAGGGGAGCAATTCGTGCGGCAGACGCTAGTTCGAGAGGTGAAATCATACCGACAAAAGAGCAGCTATAGTCTTTCAGATAATCATTTGTAGGGGCGCTG